>NZ_JAUOPP010000016.1:0-105511 GCF_030547765.1 Colwellia sp. 6_MG-2023
ATTTCAACAACACTTAAGAATAAACTTCCGCGCCACCTCTAGAAAAGCACACGGTGTTCAGAGCTACGGTTTACTGCAGCACTCTGGAAGAGCCTTCCTAATATATATAATTTCAACAACACTTAAGAATAAACTTCCGCGCCACCTCTAGAAAAGCACACGGTGTTCAGAGCTACGGTTTACTGCGGCACCCTGGAAGAACCTCTTTATATTAGTTAAGTAGTAATAGGTAATCAAAACAAATTTCCGCGCTATCTCTAGAAAAGCACACAATGTAGAATAGTATGGTCAACTTCGCTACCTAGGTAAAAATTTTCTCCTTATACTTATAAGTAGACAACCTAATAACCACTGGCAAAATGAATGGTTATTTGTAATATAAAATCTTAACTCTTACTTTTATTATTCCCTTTAATTATTTATAAATTGATAGTTTACAGTCGTTAAATATTACCTTTAATTAAACGTGTTCAAATAGGCTTGAAGTTATTATTTAAGCTGCTATATTGGGCCTATGAAAACACCTATTTCAGTATTTTATTATATTTTATTTTTAGGGAGCTTTGCCCTAAAATTCCCCGTTTAAACGAGCGTACCTTTACGCTCGTCTGTATTTCCAGATAAAAACTAAACGCACAGCATTTATTTAATGGTTCTTTTTAAGTTCGCTTAATAAAGAAGGCTTAATTGTATCCATATTTTCTAGATCTGTTTATTTCATAAAATATTTAGCTAACTCATTATAACTATCTAAGGAGGGTATTTTATTTGATTTATTTTCTATAATTTTTAGTTTTTTGCAAAAAACATACGTAATTAATCTGTAATTTATTATTAGGTGATAATATGTCTAAAAATGAAAAGAAAAAGCCCGTATTAACGTTAAAAGAAAAACGTAAATTGAAAAAAGAATCAAATACTACTCAAGTAGTAAAACCGAGAAAAAGAAAAGGTTAAATTTACTGGGCGCCAATTGTAGTGGCGCCCTTTTATTTTCTTTTCCACAAAATAACGTCAACGACCGCTGATTCGCTAACGACTACTCAATTGAGTACCTTTCTCTATTTTATATACCCTGCCTCAACAAAAAGTAAATTTAATAAAAAGTGCATAAACCCCATAAATTACTACGTAAACAGTTGTAAAATAAATAAATTTCATATTTTTCATTATAAATTTAATGATTTATACTTTAAAAGATTAAAGCCATTTAGACGTCTAGGCGTAAAAAAGATAGAAAAGTGATTCCTATAATAGTAAACTGCATCTATATATTGTATTAATGTTAATTTTTATCTTTTTTATCTACTTTTTAAATAACTATTTACTAAGCGAGATAGGTTAAAGATTTAAACTGTTGAGGTTTTATGTCTACACACTTTTTTACTTCTGAGTCCGTTTCTGAAGGACACCCAGATAAAATTGCCGATCAAATTTCTGATGCGGTTTTAGATGCTATTATTGCGAAAGATAAATTTGCACGTGTTGCGTGCGAAACAATGGTTAAAACTGGCGTTGCTATTATTTCTGGAGAAGTAAGTACTAATGCATGGGTTGATTTAGAAACCATTACTCGTAATGTTATTAGTAATATTGGTTATACATCTTCCGATGTCGGCTTTGACGGTGAAACTTGCGGCATTATGAATTTAATTGGTCAGCAGTCACCAGAAATAGCGCAAGGTGTTGATCGCAGTAAGCCGGAAGATCAAGGCGCTGGAGATCAAGGATTGATGTTTGGTTATGCTACCAATGAAACTGAAACGTTAATGCCTGCACCATTATATTATTCTCATCGTTTAGTTGAACGTCAAGCTGAAGCCCGTAAATCGGGTATTCTTCCTTGGTTACGTCCTGATGCTAAATCACAAGTAACCTTTATCTATGAAAACAATAAACCTGTGGCAATTGATACTGTTGTTCTTTCAACTCAGCATAACCCTGATATTAAACAAGAGGATTTAGTTGATGCAGTTATGGAAAATATTATTAAGCATGTGCTTCCTGCTGAGTTGTTAACTAAAGATACTAAATATCACATCAACCCAACAGGCCGCTTTGTTATTGGTGGCCCAGTAGGCGATTGTGGCCTAACAGGTAGAAAAATTATTGTTGATACTTATGGCGGCATGGCGCGTCATGGTGGTGGTGCTTTCTCAGGTAAAGATCCATCAAAAGTGGATCGTAGTGCAGCATATGCTGGTCGTTATGTTGCTAAAAATATTGTAGCTGCAGGTTTAGCTGATCGTTGTGAAATTCAAATATCATATGCTATAGGTGTTGCTAAACCTACATCAATTTCTATCGATACCTTTGGTACAGGTAAAGTAAGCGAAGAACGCTTAGTTGAACTTGTTCGTGAACACTTTGATTTACGTCCTTACGGCATTACTAAAATGTTAGATTTATTACATCCTATGTATCAACAAACAGCTGCGTATGGACATTTTGGTCGTGAACCTTTTGAAATGACTGTAGGTGACGATACATTTACTGCATTTAGTTGGGAAAAAACGGATAAAGCTGATGATTTAAGAAAATCAGCTGGAATTTAGTTAAAAGCTTTATTCATTAAAAACTGAAACAAAGTAATAAAACCAGCACTTGTGTATAAGCAGTGCTGGTTTTTTGCTTTTCTTCATTGAAAAACAAATATAGTACTAAATAGTTCATAGGGAGTATTGTTTTTATCATTTATGCCCTTATCTTTTAACTATATAGTCCCATACATTAATTAGTATTAACCAGCATGCCTAAAACACGTATTTACCAAGATAGTGAGCTAACTTTAAATGACACAGTGAAATTATCTGATGATGCCTTCGGTCATATTGTCAGAGTGTTACGTTTATCAGAAGGCGATACTGTTGCCCTGTTTAATGGTAAGGAGGCTGTACAATACACCGCCCAATTAGTCGATGTAAAAAAGAAAGAAGCAAGTGCAAAAATCATCGAACAAAAAGTAATAACAAATGAATCTCCAATAGATATTCATTTAGGGCAAGGTATTTCTCGTGGCGATCGTATGGACTACACTTTACAAAAGTCAGTAGAACTAGGGGTTAGTAAAATTACGCCATTATTTACTGAGCGTTGCGGAGTAAAGTTATCAGGTGAGCGTTTAGCAAAAAAACATGACCAATGGCAAAAAATAGTCATTAGCGCTTGTGAACAAAGTGGTCGTTGCATAGTGCCAGAAGTTACAGAACCTATGTATTTAGAAGATTGGTTAGCACAAGAAACAAGCTCGCTTAAATTAAACTTACACCCTAAGGCTACACATTCTATTATGACATTACCCGTTGATAGCACTGAAAATGCGCTTCAGGTTAGGTTATTAATAGGTCCTGAAGGTGGATTAAGTGATGAAGAAATAAGCAAGGCGAATACAGCTGATTTTCAAGACATATTACTTGGTCCTAGAATTTTAAGAACAGAAACTGCGGCACTAACCGCAATAACGGCATTACAATGTCGTTTTGGTGATTTAGCATAAATCATTACCAAGTTACTTAACTAAATAACATACAGATAGGATATAAAATGACAATAGAACAACCTAAAACCATAAAGCTCGGTATCGTAATGGATCCTATCAGTGAAGTTAAAGTAGCTAAAGACTCTTCTATGGCGATGATGCTAGAAGCACAGAAGCGTGGCTATGAAATTTACTATATGGAAATGAAAGATTTATATCTAGATCGTGGTCAAGCTCGTGCAAATACTCAGAGAATAAAAGTATTTGATGACGCTAATCATTGGTTTGAATTAAGCGACCAACAGGATATTCCACTGAGTGATCTTGACGCGATTTTAATGAGAAAAGATCCTCCTTTTGATACTGAATTTATTTATGCCACTTATATGCTTGAGCGTGCAGAAGTAGAAGGTACATTAATCGTCAATAAACCACAAAGTTTACGTGACTGTAATGAAAAGTTATTCACTGCTTGGTTTGCAAACCTAACTCCTCGTACTTTAGTTACCAGAAATGATGTTCAAATTCGCGCTTTCCATCAAGAATTAAAAGATATTATTATTAAGCCACTAGACGGCATGGGTGGCTCTTCTATTTTTCGTATAAAAGAAGATGATGCCAATGTAGGTGTCATCATAGAGACCTTAACTAATCATGGGCAACAGTACGCGATGGTACAAGAATATATGCCTGAAATAGTTGAGGGTGATAAACGTATTCTTATTGTTAACGGTGAACCAATGCCTTATTGCTTGGCCCGTATTCCTGCTCAAGGAGAAACTCGTGGTAATTTAGCTGCAGGTGGCCGTGGGGTCGCACGTCCGTTGAGCCCTAGCGATAAGCTCATTGCCGACACTATTGCGCCAGCGCTTAAAAAACGCGGTTTATTCTTTGTTGGTCTAGACGTTATTGGTGATAAGGTTACTGAAATTAACGTCACTAGCCCAACGTGTATACGTGAAATAGAAGCAGCTTACCCCATTAATATTAGTGGTAAATTAATGGATGCTATTGAAGACAACATCCGTAAAAAATAAACTTAATATTTTACTCTTATCAATTTAGATAAAATATTATTTAGCATATGTAGTGTAAACTTTCTGTTTAAAACAATCTATAAAAGGTAAATAGATGAAAAGCTTAGAGAATCAATTTTTAATTGCTATGCCATCATTAGCCAATGACTATTTTAATAAAACCGTAACTTACATTTGTGAGCATAATGACCAAGGTGCTATGGGCTTAATTATCAATATGCCAGTCAATATCACCTTACATGATTTATTAAAGCAAATTGAAGAGAATGATCGAGAAGAAAGCAATAAAAATATCGCCAACCAGAGCACTGATGATGCATCTGAACAATCACTTGCACATCCCCTCATGTCTGAAACAGATAACGATAGCGACAACATCTTAGTAGATATCAGCTTAGAGCAACCCGTACTTTCTGGCGGTCCTATATCTCAGAACCGTGGTTTTGTTTTACATCAAACACAACCGGGTTGGAAAAGCTCTTTAGCGTTAAGTGAAGACATAATGATCACCACCTCGAAAGATATTTTAATGGCATTAGGTACAGATAAAGCACCTGAGCAATTTATGGTAACCCTAGGCTATGCCGGTTGGGGTCCAGGCCAACTTGAGTCGGAATTAAAAAGTAACGCTTGGCTAACAATTGATGCTGACAGTGATATTTTATTTAACACACCAATTGAACTACGTTGGAAAAAAGCGACACAAAAACTCGGAATAGATATTGCGCATCTTTCTTCTGAAATTGGCCATGCATAATGACTAAAAAAATAACAAAAGAAATAGGTCAACGTACCATTATTGGTTTTGATTTTGGTAAAAAGTATATTGGTGTAGCTGTCGGTCAAGAAATCACAGGATCTGCTTCGCCATTAGGATCGGTTAAGGCGACTGATGGAATTCCTCATTGGGATTCCTTATCAGTATTTTTAACAGAGTGGCAACCAGATTTAGTTGTTGTTGGTTTGCCTCTTAATATGGATGGTAGTGAACAACAATTAACGAAAGATGCTCGAAAATTTGGTAATAGACTTGCTGGACGCTTTGGTTTAAAAGTCGAATTTCAAGATGAAAGATTGACGACAGCTGACGCAAAAGAACAATTATTTGCACGTGGTGGCTTTAAAAATTTGAAAAAAGATAATATCGATGCAGAATCGGCAAGGCTAATTATTGAAAGCTTCTTCGAGCAAAGCTATCAATAATAGCTATTCAATAACTCACTAGTTTACTTAACAGTTAGCGACTTGAATAAACATCAAGAATAAGATAAATGTTCTTCAGCTATACTGATATCTTTGTATAAAAACTTTGTTGAAATACTTAGCTGGCAAACCTTACTAAAAAACTATACTGATGGTAATCAAATGACTACACAAAAACACTTCTCGCACGTTAATGGAAAAATGCTAGTAGAAGATATTCCACTTAGCGATATAGCAAAGCAAGTAGGCACACCTTTTTACTGTTATTCAAATACAGCTATTAGCGAAAATTATAAAGATTACCAACAAGCATTCTCTACGGTATTGCCTGATCAAGACACACTTATTTGTTACGCAGTTAAAGCAAATGGGAATCAAGCCGTTTTATCAACATTAGCGAAATTAGGCTCAGGTGCAGATGTTGTATCAATAGGTGAAATACGCCGAGCACGTGCCGCAGGTATTCCAGCGAATAAGATTGTTTATTCCGGTGTAGCAAAAGTTGAGCCGGAAATAGAATATGCATTAAACGAAGGTATTTTTCAATTTAACGTTGAATCAGAGCCAGAGCTAGAACTCATCAGCCAAGTTGCTGTTCGTCTAAATAAAGAAGCCGCTATTGCCTTTCGTATAAACCCGGATGTTTGTGCGAATACGCACGCTAAAATTTCTACCGGTAAAGCTGAGAATAAATTTGGTGTTCCTATTAGTAAAGCTCGCATTGCATACAATAGAGCGGCTTCGCTTCCTAATATAAAGGTACAAGGGGTTGATGTTCATATTGGCTCCCAACTTACCAAACTTGCTCCTTTTGAAGAAGCTTACAAGCGTATTGCCCAGTTAATTATTGATTTAAGAAGTGATGGTCATAACATTAGCGTTGTTGATATTGGCGGTGGTTTAGGTATTACCTATAATGATGAAGTGATTCCAAGTAAAAAAGAATATGCTTCAATAGCCAAAAAGCAGCTAGGTCATTTGAATTGTAAAATAATAATTGAACCAGGACGCTCTTTACTCGGCAATGCCGGTATTTTAGTTGCTAGCGTTGTGTATGTTAAAACAGGTGAAGAACGCCAATTTCTTATTTTAGATGCAGGCATGAATGATATGATCCGCCCAAGTATGTATGAAGCTCATCATGAAATTTTGGCAGTTGATCAAAGCCAAACTGCACTTAAAGCGTATGATGTGGTTGGCCCTGTTTGTGAAACAGGTGACACCTTTGCCAAAGCACGCCAAGTGCATGAGTCAAAATCAGGTGACTTAATTGCTATTATGAGCTGCGGAGCTTATGGAGCAGTAATGGCGTCCACTTATAATACACGTATGCTAGCACCCGAGATTATGGTAAAAGGATCTGACTTTGCCGTTGTCAGAGCACGACCTAATTATGATGAAATCATAAACGCAGACTCTGTGCCTAGTTGGGTATAACGATAAGTTACCATGTAAATACAGCTAGAAAAATAAAGTTCAATAAAGAGATAAGTTACGTAACATTAAATATTAGTAGACTGTTTCGTAACTCATCCTTTGCAACTATCCTTTTGTAGCTAAAAGTCTCATCTAGGCTATTACAATGATTAAAATACGCAACAAACATCATCAAGCATACAAGTAACAACCCAAACATTTTTGTAACCAACACGATTCAGTTGTTCTGCAGCAAATGTAGCTCTAGCTCCTGTAGCACAATGAATAAAAATAGCTAAATTCTCATCTGGATACATTTGCAACATTTTCATTTCTAACAATCCGCGAGGGATATTAATAGTACTATCTCCTGACCTTTCAGCGAACTCTGCAGGCTCTCTCACATCAATAATAATACCATTCTCAAGCTTGCATTTTACTACAGCATCGGCTGCAGTTATGGTATTAAGTGATTGTCTTGCCTGAGCAATAACTTCAGGAATTGTTTTTAACATATTTATATCCTCAATTAAATTTTTTACTCTATTAATGGTTATCTACATTCAGTATTACTGTCTTTCAAACCTAGCTTTTTTAAAACAATCATCATTAAACACCACTTGCTGAATGCGGATTGTAATAAATTAAAACCAATAAACGCAGTAAACCATACCCAATTTGGGGAGTGATATTGTGTAAGCAGTAATGAAACTAGAATCATTACGCTTACGATCAAACGAAATACATCATTCACTGTCATGATCTTATCCTTGTAATCTCTATAGCGGTTATCACTTTTTATCAAATATATTTTCTTAATATAAAACAACCTTTAAATTAGATTATACTAAATTAACTTTATCTTATATAATGTATATTAGCCTTTACTAAATTAAAGTACAATAGTAGACTAAAATAAAATTAACGGATGAAATTTGTACAAAATATGAAAGCAGATCAAAAAAAGTTACTGGAAAGTGCGCAGCATGTTTCAACAATACTTAAGCAACTTTCTAACCCTTATCGATTAATGGTGTTGTGTTGTTTAGCTGATGGCGAGCTAACCGTTGGAGACTTGAATGAACAAATAGATTTATCACAATCGGCATTATCACAACACTTAGCAAAATTAAGAGAAAGTGAAATAGTAGCAACTAGACGTGAATCTCAAACAATTTATTATCGAATTGCCAATCAAAAAATATCGTATTTATTAGACGTTTTACAAACACAATTTTGTGAAGATATCTAAGTTATTGCCATTGCTTCTATCGAAGGAAAGTTAACTAAACATGCAAACACCAAGCAACTTAACATCGACATTGCTAAAAAGAACATTAAACAGCAAAATACCTTTCATCTTGCTAATGTTATCTATAATCGCCGGCATAATGGCATTGAACTATACGCCACGCGAAGAAGAGCCACAGATTGTGGTACCTATGATAGATATTATAGTCAGTGCCCCAGGGGTCAATGTTCAACAAGTAGAACGACTCGTCACAACACCGCTAGAAAAATTATTATCACAAGTAACTGGGGTTGAGCATGTTTATTCAGTTACCAACAATAGCCAAACTATAGTCACTTTACGATTTCACGTTGGCGAAAACCGTGAAAAAGCATTACTTAATACCTACAACAAACTTCACTCCAATACAGATAATATTCCCTCTATTGTCAGTAATTGGCGTGTGAAACCCATAGAAGTAGATGATGTACCTATTGTTATGCTCGGTTTATGGAGTAGCGATAGTGAAACAGTAGACGACTACAGTTTACGTCGATTAGCTGAAGAAGTTAGCACCTTCTTACAAGCGATAGAAAGCACAAGTGAAGTGAATATTGTTGGCGGGCGCTCAAGAGAGATTCAAGTCAATTTAAACCCTGAGCAAATGACTGCCAGAAAAATAGCAATGAACGAAGTATTGAATGCGATTCACTCTTCAAATGCTTTACAGCATCATGGCAATATTACTTTAGAGAACCAATCTTTTCGTCTTGAAAGTGGTGATGTTTTCAGAGACATAGAAACGTTAAAACAAACGCCTATTAATGTTATTGATGGCAGTGTGGTGCTACTTAAAGATATCGCGACTATTATCGATGGACCCAGCGAGCAAAATAATTATACTTGGATTGACTTCGCTAACGAATATCAACAAGCTCACTACGCTTCTAACAACAGTTTACCGCAAGCAGCACACTTTCCTAATAATGGAGACCACCCTCTTGTGACTATCAGTGTTGCCAAGCAACGCGGTAGTAATGCTGTGCAAGTAGCACAAGCAGTACATGATAAAATTAATGAATTACAAAAAACGATATTTCCAACAAATGTTCATGTACAAACTTTACGTGATTATGGAGAAACCGCTAACGAAAAAGTAAACAACCTCACTACAAGTTTAGCGTTTGCCGTATTTACCGTTGTCGTTTTTATTGCTGTTTTTTTAGGTTGGCGTTCGGCTCTTGTCGTAGGTTTAGCAGTACCTATTTGTTATGGCATAACCTTATCGCTAGATTTACTCTTTGGTTACACTATTAATCGCGTGACACTCTTCGCTTTAATTCTTTCATTAGGTTTACTCGTTGATGATCCTATTACGGGTGTTGATAATATTGAACGTTACTTAAAAGAGAAAAGTGGTTCTTTGCAAGACAAAATTGTCGGTGCAATAAACGAAATTCGCGTGCCTTTATTAATGTCGACATTAACGATAGTACTAGCCTTTGTACCACTCGCTTTTATCACTGGCATGATGGGTCCTTACATGGCACCGATGGCGTTTAATGTACCGTTAAGCGTTATTAGCTCTACCTTAGTCGCTTTTTTAGTAACACCTTGGTTAGCCTCAAAATTTATCAAACCGAAAACAGCGACCAATTTAGCGATCGCCGATAAAGGTAATCAAGGCTTTGAACAATTTTATCGTCGTATACTAACGCCTTTATTAGATAACAGGAAAAAAGGTAAATTTGTTTTATGGCTAGTATTAGGACTGTTTATTATTGCTGCCATGCTACCTGTATTAAGGTTAGTACCACTTAAATTGCTCCCCTTCGATAATAAAAATGAAGTACAAATTATTATTGATATGCCAGAAAGCGCTACCTTAGAGCAAACCGCTACCATAGCAAAAACAGTATCAAATAAAGTGCAGCAATTATCTGAAGTAAAGGCGATCGCCGCTTATGTTGGTACATCTTCGCCTATCGACTTTAATGGTATGGTTCGACAATATTATCAACGACAAACTCCTTACATGGCTGATTTGCGAATAATATTACTTGATAAAACAGAGCGAGAACATCAGTCTCACGCGATTGTTTTAAGATTAAGAGAACATTTAAAATCCATTAACACCTCGCTTTTTAAAGAAAATGATATTCAAATAAAAGTAGTCGAAGTTCCCCCAGGACCACCAGTATTAAGTACATTAGTTGCTGAGTTATATGGTGATGAATTAACGCAATACAGTGAATTACAACAAGCAGCAAGCATAGTTAAAAAACGCTTAAAGCAAGAACCTCATGTGGTCGAGGTAGACTCTACTGTGGGTGATGACCAACCAAGATTACGCTTTATTACCGACAAAACCAAAGCAGCCTTATCAGGTATTTCAACACAAAATATTAACCAAGCTATCGCTGTTGCTAATAGTGGCACTGTCGCGGGGTACTTACATGTTAACGAAGAAGCAACACCTCTGGCCATTAATATTAAGCTTCCCATTGAGCAAAGAGAAACACTTGCCGATATTTATCGATTAACCATTAAAGGGCAAGCAGGCATAGTACAACAAACCACACCTCAAGGAATTGATATTTCACCTCAATCATTGGTATCGCTCGGAGAATTAGGTCAATTTGAGCAAGGTATCAGTGACAAAGTAATATTACATAAAGATTTAAGACCCGTGGTTTATGTCACAGCTGATATTTCCGGTAGAACCCCTGCTGCAGTGATTGCCGACATTAGTAGCGATCTACATTATCGTAATATCGAGGACAATATAGAGGAGAACTCCCCTGCTCTAGCTCAATCAAACGACTGGCAGAATCGTACTTTCTTAACAAGTGGTAGTGGTAACGCTTGGTATTTGCCTGACAATATCCACTTATCTTGGAGCGGTGAAGGTGAATGGCGTATAACCATTAGAGTATTTCGCGATATGGGTATTGCTTTTGCTTTTGCGTTAACGGCTATATTTATTGTATTAAGAATACAAACAGGCTCAGCAGCATTATCTGGCATTATCATGTCAGCTATTCCATTAACGGTTATTGGCATAATGCCAGGCTTTTTCATGCTAAACCAATTTGGTGAACGTACCATTGCCAATGCACCTGACTCGGTATTATTTACCGCAACCGCCATGATAGGCATGATAGCGTTAGCAGGTATTGTTGTACGTAACTCTCTAATTCTCATTGAATTTATCACTCAAGCACGAGATCGAGGCGAACCAATTAAAGAAGCTTTAATTCAAGCAGGTTCAGTACGTATGCGTCCAGTATTATTAACAGCAGGTACAACGTTATTAGGCAATTTAATTATAACATTAGACCCTGTATTTAGTGGCTTAGCCATTGCTATTATTTTTGGCATTATTTCATCCACAATATTTACTTTATTGGTTGTTCCTATTGTTTACTTGTTAGTTTTTGACAATGAAAATCAACGACAATCATCAACCCATTCACCATTAGAACAGCCAAATAAAGCGGTTATCTAGGAAAAAACATGACTCAAATTAACAACCCCAAAAGTACTCAAAAAAGTGCCCAGAAAAGCATTATAAAAAAATTACTACTACCGGTTATCGCCTTGTTCGCTCTGCTGCTAATGGTCGCTTGGCTCGCTGGTTCATTTGATGAGAAGATTTCTCCTTCACTGAACGAAGATATTAATCAAGTATCCAATATAGCTAATTTTGATAAAGCTAATACTTATACAGTCATTGAAAGATCTGATGCGATATTCGAACCAGTTGCAGCCAGCGTAGAAGCAAAACAAACCACTATTATTTCATCACGTATGCTAGCTCGAATAAATACCATTGCTGTGAGAGCGGGTGATAAAGTAAAAAAAGGTGATTTATTAGTTGAGCTTGAACAAAGCGATTTACAATCACAAGTACTACAAACAAAGCAAAACATTATTGCCTTACAAGCACGCTATAAAGAAGCTAAACAGAACTTTGAACGCTCAGAAGAATTACTGGCAAAACAACTTATTTCGACATTTAATTTTGACAAGGCTAATGCGGATTACCAAAGTATTGTCGCTGAGCTAACCGCAGCCGAACAAAGGTTATCCCAAGCAGAAACTACGCTAAGTTATGCAACATTAACTGCGCCAATAAATGGTCTCATTGTTGATCGCTTTGCACAACCTGGCGACACTGCACAAGCCGGTGCTAAATTATTATCATTATATAACCCGTTACTATTACGTGTAGAAGCACAAGTACGAGAGCAATTAGCGCTAACCTTAACTCTTGAACAGAAAATTGATATTGAATTACCCAGTATTAACAAAACGATTACAGGTGAAATAGAAGAAATAGTACCTGCCGCGAATACAGGTTCACGTAGCTTTTTAATCAAAACACGCATTAAACATAATGAACACTTATTACCTGGCATGTATGCTCGTATGTTGATACCTGCTGGAGAGCAAGTAAGCCTAACGGTTCCATTAGATAAAATATCTCATGTTGGACAACTCGATTTTGTTTGGCTGAATGTGAATGGCACTGTGCAACGTCGTTTTGTGCGATTAGGTAAAATACAAGCCAATAATATGGTTACGGTCATTTCAGGGTTACAAAGTGGTGATGTAGTATTTACCCCGCTCTCTAAATAATATTGGCTTAATGTTAGCCAATACTCTCATCATTTTGAGTAGTATTGGCTACTTAAATACAGCGGGAGCAAAAGCAAAGTAGTCTAGCCCTTGATAACATCTAGGTAGTTACTTAAAATAGCCTACAACTTAATCTTTACCTCTTGGGATTCCCATGGCATTACCAGATAAATTTATATTCTCAATGAACCGCGTAAGTAAAGTGGTTCCGCCCAAACGTACCATTTTAAAAGATATTTCTCTCTCATTCTTCCCCGGTGCTAAAATTGGTGTTTTAGGCCTAAATGGCTCAGGTAAATCAAGTCTATTACGCATTATGGCAGGAATAGATAAAGAGTTTGAAGGTGAAGCAAGCGCATTAGCCGGAACAAAAATTGGTTACTTGCCGCAAGAGCCACAGCTAGATGAAGAAAAAACCGTTCGTGAAGTGGTTGAAGGTGCAGTAGCTACGGTTAAAAATGCATTAAAACGTTTAGATGAAGTGTATAACGAATATGCAGAAGAAGGCGCTGATTTTGACGCACTAGCCAAAGAGCAAGGTCAACTTGAAGATATTATCAATACACAAGATGGGCATAATATTGACAATGTGCTAGAACGAGCGGCTGACGCTTTACGTTTACCACCTTGGGAACAAAAAATATCAGTACTTAGTGGTGGTGAACGTCGTCGTGTTGCTTTATGTCATTTATTATTACAAAAACCAGACATGTTGTTACTTGATGAGCCAACCAACCATTTAGATGCTGAATCAGTTGCTTGGTTAGAGCGTTTCTTACATGATTACCCTGGAACCGTTGTTGCGATCACCCATGATAGATATTTCCTTGATAATGTCGCCGGTTGGATCTTAGAGCTAGATAGAGGTGAAGGC
Organism: Colwellia sp. 6_MG-2023; assembly: GCF_030547765.1. Lineage (NCBI taxonomy): Bacteria > Pseudomonadati > Pseudomonadota > Gammaproteobacteria > Alteromonadales > Colwelliaceae > Colwellia > Colwellia sp. 6_MG-2023. The sequence goes on from NZ_JAUOPP010000016.1 coordinate 13,881, forward strand.
ATTCCTTGGGAAGGTAATTACTCTTCATGGCTTGAACAAAAAGATGCACGTTTAGCCCAAGAAAGTAAAAGTGAAAATGCCTTACAAAAAACCATTAAACAAGAACTAGAATGGGTACGTTCTAATCCCAAAGCACGTCAAGCTAAAAGTAAAGCTCGTATGGCACGCTTTGAAGAACTAAATAGTCAAGAAAATCAAAAACGTAATGAAACAAATGAGCTTTATATACCACCAGGTCCACGTTTAGGTGATAAAGTTTTAGATGTGCATAACCTTAAAAAATCGTTCGACGGTCGAGTATTAATTGACGACTTAAGTTTTAGTATTCCAAAAGGCGCGATAGTTGGTATTATCGGCGCTAACGGCGCAGGTAAGTCAACTCTATTCAAAATGATGTCAGGTACAGAACAACAAGATTCGGGTACAATTGAAATTGGTGAAACAGTAAAGCTTGCCAGTGTTGATCAATTCCGTGATGACATGGATGATAACAACACCGTTTATCAAGAAATTTCTGAAGGACATGATATTTTAGAAATTGGCACATACCAAATACCAAGTCGTGCTTATTGCTCGCGCTTTAACTTCAAAGGTAATGATCAGCAAAAATTTATAAAAGACTTATCTGGTGGTGAGCGTAACCGTGTTCATTTAGCTAAATTAGTTAAAACTGGTGGTAATTTATTATTATTAGATGAGCCAACCAATGATTTAGATGTTGAGACATTGCGTGCTCTTGAAGAAGCTATTTTAGAATTCCCTGGTTGTGCTATGGTGATCTCTCATGACCGTTGGTTCTTAGATAGAATTGCTACGCATATTTTAGACTACCGCGACGAAGGTGAAATTAACTTCTTCGAAGGTAACTTTAGTGACTACGAAGCTTGGTTGAAGAAAACATTAGGTGCTGCAGCAATTGAGCCTCACCGTATCAAATATAAAAAAATAGGTTAAATATTTACCACACTTAAAGATACATGGGTTAAACATGTATCTTTAAGTGCCTTTTGTTTAAAAGACAGCTATGCTGAAACTATAATTCATAACGATAATAAGTTTACATGGACAATAGACGACAATTCACCCGAGTATTATTTTCAATTAAAGCAGAGCTAAACATTGAAAATAATAGCTATCCGGTCTCTATACACGATATATCTCTTAAAGGTGCATTAGTGACTTTAGTAGAGCCTAAACAATCACTCAAAGAAAAGTTAGGCACGCTAACGTTTTTCTTATCTGACGGTGAATCTAAAGTTACTATGGATATTATCGTAGTTCACGAGCAAGAAAGCGAAATAGGGTTACACTGTGATGCTATCGATATAGACAGTATTACCCTGTTACGTCGCTTGATTGAGTTAAATCTAGGTGACAGTCAACAACTTGATAAAGAATTAAATCAACTTTCCCGAGTAGTATAGTACATTATCATTATTCACAAACTCCGTATTTAAGGATTCCTATGAACCATATTGTAATTTCATGTATTGGTGCAGACCAAACGGGTATTGTAGATACCTTGTCTAATGTTATTAAAGAGCATCAAGGTAACTGGCAAGTAAGTAGCTTACATCATTTATCTGGTTTTTTTGCCGGTGTAATAGAAGTTGCAGTGAGTGTAGATAAAACTCAAGCCTTAGTGACAGCACTTAACAATATTGAAAGTTTACATTGTAAAATTGAAATAGCTCACTCAGTTTCAGAAAAAATAAACGCTAACCTAACACTCGAGTTAACCGCAAATGACAGAGCAGGTATTGTACAAGAAATATCGTCTGTAATTCACCTTCAAGGCGGTAACTTAGTTAAACTAGTAAGCTCGCAAGCAAGTGCTGCTCATACGGGGCAACTAATGTTTAATGCTAAAGCTCACATTGCAATAAAAGCAGATGATGTAGATACACTAGTGGATGCTTTAGAAAATATTGATGATGACTTAATGGTTGATATTGCCAGAGCTTAACTGCGTTAATTTAAAGCTAAATTAACGCAGTTAATAAAAAAAACATTAAATAAAAATGGTTAAAATAGCGTGATAAATTCACAGGAAAGGGCTTGATAATAGAATACTATTACTTTTAAGCCCTCTAATAAATAGCAACTTAATACCTGTTTAATACGTACTCTTTTAGCGATGCTTGTACTGAGTAGGACAATACCCCCGAGAGACATCGGCACTGCGAAGTTTTATATGCTTTGTTGCACGCCCAGAAACACGAGAACGCCAAAGTTTAAAACTGCCCAACTTTAAATGACTACGCATAAAGCGAATAACGTCAGACTCATTCAAACCAAATTGTAGCTCTATCGCCTCAAACGGCGTTCTATCTTCCCACGCCATTTCAATAATTCTTGATTCACTTTCTTGAGATAATTTCATTGAGTACCCTTTATTTGTCAACAGAGTAAACATACGTACATTCTACACTTTTAGATCAAAAGGGCGTCCACCTTAAACATTGGTGCACCTAAGTAACCTGAGCTCGGCTTAGCATATTCTTCTCTAACAACTAATTTTACTTGCTTCATCGTTAAGTTTTATTAGTAATTATTTCAATGGATTAAAAACATCTTAAACCGAGTTCAAGTTAAGTTACTAGTCGAGGGGAAATACAGTGGTAATATAAGCTATCAATTTAATGAATAAATTTTTTTAGCCGTAATGATGAGAAAAATCCTTTTATTTTAATTACAACTTTTGCCTCACTAATTAGTAGTGCTACAAGGTTAAAATAAGATGATACTTGTGGAAGAGCTTAGCCAGAATGTGTCTTCTCACTAGTTGAGCGTAGTTTTATATTTGTATAAAGACAAACATAGGGGTGCTGAAAATAACAGACTCCTGATAAAAATTGAGTAATTAAACTTAGCTAAAACTCATCATTAAAGGAGTCTAATTATCTTATTACCTATTTGAGCATTGTCATATTGTTATATCAAGCTATTACAATAGGTATATTGAGTATATTTAGAGTAGCTGTTCAGCTAATTTACGTTTAATTTAGAAACTTCAGCAACACTTTTCTTTGTTGAGTTGAAGCTACCTTCAATTACTGCACCCTCTTCAATACTGATAATTTCATGTTGGATGTCGCCATGCACCTTAGCACTTTTTTCAAGGACAACCTTTCTGGCCTTGATCGTACCAACGACTTTACCTTTAATAATCGCTTCATCTGCCACAATAGAGCCTTCAACCCAACCATCATTGCCGACGGTCAAATGATTGATATTGATATCGCCTTCTATTTTCCCTTCTAATTGCATTACGCCTTGGCTTGAAACATTGCCAACGATAGTTACATCTGAGCCTATGATTGAAGGAATAGCATTATTTGAAGTTTTTTTCATATTTGTTTCCACTTTAGTATCTTTGGTTACTTTCGTATCTTTAGTATCTTTGGTTACTTTAGGCGATATAATTTTAGAGAACATCTGTCAGAGCCCTTATCAATTTTACTGGATTAATCTGCTTTTTATCGAAGATAACTTCATAATGTAAATGAGTACCTGTGCTACGTCCGGTGCTCCCCATTAACCCGATAATATCATCTTTATCAACTTGCTGTCCTTTTTTTACTTTGATGCTGTGTAAATGACCATAGCGTGTCGTAAAGCCATTTTTATGGTCAATTTCAATAAAAATACCATAACTACCATTACGACCTGCTCGACGAACAATACCGTTAGCAGGAGAGTATATTTTAGTTTTTGGCCAGCCAGCCATATCAATGCCTTTATGCATTGCAGGACGAGTCATCATTGGATCACTTCGAATACCAAAATGGCTCGATATATAATATTTTTTTGCTGGAAATGCTCTAGGAACGTTACTAAGTGCCTCTTCAATATTAAGCAGAGAGACAAGTTTATTTAGTAAACTTTGATTATCGGCAGACATAGAGTCGAGAGCTAGATCACCTAAAGGTCCACCCTGCGCTTGTCTCGTCATATTTTGCAGTAACATATCAGGAGAGATCCCTGTTGACAAAACAGCGTTTGTCAACACTTGTTGTCGTTGACTAATTTGCTGAGCAAGCTGAGCCCGACTACTTACCTGATAATTTATAATATTTTCCAGCCTAACTTTTACGTTCTCTATACTATCCAGTACAACATCCGTTTGTTGGTTCGCTTTAGCTGTAGGTTTTTCACTTCCATCCTTCAATTCTGTATTTAAGATCTCAGACGATTTAATATCAGGACTTGTTTGGCTGGTTTGTTTTTCTGGTAGTACTAATGACATTGAATCAAGAATATTTTGTAAAAACTTTTGCTGCTTTTCTACTTGTTCTAGTTTTAATACCAGAGCGTTTTGCTTTTCTTGATAAGTTAATGATAACTGATTCAGAGAGTTTCGAGATTCACCTAGCTCATTTTTAGTTAATGATATTTTGTCATTAAGCGTAAAATATTCCAAACTAGAAAAGGCTAACCAAACAATACAAACGCATAAAACAACTACAAAGCTAAACTGCAGACGGGCAGAAGCGCTAATATATTTAATTTCACCGTCTTGACGAATTAATAATTGTCGACGCGGAAAAAGGTTCTTATAAATTTGTTGTATTTTTTTGAGCATGAGTTCGATTTAATATAAAAGCTAAAACATGAGTTCCTTGATAATATAACATCAAATCCCTGTAAAAAAAGAAATAATATCCTATTTTTATTTCATATATATATATACGGTTAAAAATCAAAATATAACAGTGTCATTAATAGCATAAAATCAGTTAGTATTGTTAGTTATTGAATTAACTTATTAATAGTTTCAAATAAATAGCTTTTCAATAACATCAATAAAGTATTAAAACGACTGTCTAAGTAGTCGAATCGCCTTTCGCTGAAATATGAAGCATGAACAAGGTCAGTTTTATTTGTATTGCTTGGTCAACTTTTATAGACACTTTTCTTTTGGCGTGAAGTCACTTTCAATAGTTTCTCCTTTAGCAAATATAAAAGCTATCGATAGATCTAATAATAAAATACTTTTATCTGAATGCGACATACACCATGCTTATCTCTACCACCTTTTATTTCTATGCTATTTCAGCCCTTGAATAAACTCACAAGCATAGTTTTTTTAAGGTGCGCTAGCACAAGAAGAAACAAGCGCTAAATTGCACCTGATTACAATGTCAGTTATATGATCTACAACCAATTTTATATCCTTATTCAGTTTTTTGTTATGTTACCTACTAACTAAAAACCTTGTCTTATATTAATCGCAGTAAAGTTTGACGGATTAGCCTTTAGTAATTTTCCATAAAATCTGCAGCCATTACAAAAGGCTTTTTATTACCTAATTTTTCTTTCCTAGTATTTCTTATACTGTTATTTTAAATAAACTATTTAGTAACTAGCTATTTACTAACTAACCAGATAGCTATTTCCCTGTTAAAACTGCTTCATAAACTAATGAAATAATACTACCGTATTTTCCAGTTTCAAATGCTTTACCTTTAAAGGTGTAATGCGTTTCATCACCTTCTACTAAACTGTGTCTAGCGTTAGTAAGCAATACAATAGCCAAATCATGTTCAGGGTCAATAACTGTCACTGTGCCTGTCCAACCAGTATGTCCGTAAGCTGATGGACTAGCATAAGGTCCAAAGTGCCATTTTAATGCGCCATTGTTATTTCGACGCCAACCTAAACCGTAACTACCATCGGTGTCTGCGGGTTTGATAAATTGGTCTAATACGCTCTGATCAAAAACCTGCGTACTTCCATAGCCGCCTCTATTTAAAAGTGTTTGCATTAATACCGCTATATCTGACGTTGTTGAAAAAACGCCTGCGTGCCCTGCTACACCAGAAAAAGAATGAAAAGCTTTTTCATCATGCACTTCACCTTGTAAAACATAACGACGAACATTGTCAAAATCTACGCGACCACCGCGTGTTGTACCATGAATTTCAGTTGCCGCTATTTGTTTTTTACTTTTACCTTTAGTTAAAGGATTAAATAACGTGTTATGTAAATCAAGTGGCTGATAAATATCAAATTCACAATATTGGTCTAGACTTTTCCCTGTGATACGTTCAATTAACATTCCCAGTAACATGAAGTCAGTATCACTATAAATATGCTTAGTATTCCTACCCATTGAAAATGGTACTTTAGTTAAAATAAGCTGTTTAGTTTTATCACTATTTTGAGAATAAAAAGCTCTGCCAAGTTTATTGTTTTTATCAAAAAAACGTACTTGAGGGCCATAGCCTGCACTATGAGTGAGTAAATCTTTAACGCGTCGCGTTTCCCTACCTGAGCCACTATAATCGGGTAAATAATATGACAGTGGTTTATTGGTATCTAAACGACCTTCACTCACTAACTTCATTAAAGCAAAGTTAGTTGCAAACATTTTAGTATTTGAGGCAATGTCAAAAATGGTATTGGTTGTCATAGGTACAGGTGAAGCTAATAACTCGCCGCCATCACCATACTTTTGTGCATAGCCATAAGCCGTGCTTTTGATCACTTTACCATCTTTAATAACCATTAATGCTGCACCTGGAAAGCCTTGTTCGATATCCGCATTAATTTGTTTATCTACATTGATAAAGCGTTTGTCTTGTTTTTTACTATTAAATTCAAGCTCTGGAAATGGAATGATAATATTTAACGACGCTCCTTCTGGGAAAATATTATCAACTTTTAACGTGTTAACACCATTGATAGTACGGCGCTTCAAGCTATATTGATATCGTTCGCCTATTTCCATGCGTTCTCTAATATTGATTTTTTGACCATTAATATAGATATCTGCAGATAACGCATCGTTATTATCAATGATAATTTCACCTGAGCCACGATAGCTTTTAAATGTAGTACGGTCATTAACCAGTTCTCGGGTACTTCGATCAATTTCAGGAAAACGTTGATCAACTTGGCCACGTTTTTGTGTAAGTAATACTTCAGGGGCAGCAGTTAACTCGCTCTTATATCGTTTTAATAAAGCAGTGGCTTTTTCAGGAAAATATTTTTCTAATAAGGCGAATATAGTAGCCACTGTTTTTGAGTCGGGTTGACCTGTTACTTTCCAAGGCACAAAGTGCATTTGAAATGCTGATAAAGTATCTAGTGTTTGAGCATCTAATTCGCCCGTTTCTACCACACCATAACCGTAACTTTTTAGTGCCGCTTGAATAAGGCCAGTATTCGCTTTTTCTTGTTCGAATATTTGCCAGTATTTATCTACTGTATCGGTTTCATACCAAGCACCAATACCCGCCTGATAAAGTTGTTGCCATGGAAATCTTGGACCGGGATCATTTTTTCGTGTTGGGGTAATATCTGAATGACCAACAATCTGTGTAGGTGATATATCTGGATTACGTTTAAGTATATCTTGTGAGAGTTTTATAATTAATTCGACTTGTTTCGGGTCGAAATCGGGGAATATACAGAGTTTACTCTCGCTGTTTTCTCGGATGTAGGTTGTCGTCTCATCAGCAACTTGTGCTAACTTTCGGCATTGCGGTACATTAACAATTTCAATTCCAATCGATTGATCGTTTAATTCAGTACGGCCTTGCCAATAACTTTTACCAGCATGCCAGGCACGTTGTGATTCAGGCACTAATTGGTAAATATTTAATTCATTTTCAGTATAGGTTTCATCATTTGTTTGTGGAATAAGGTAATGTGAGCTTACGTGACCTTTTTCTACTAACGCCTGCACTGATTTTTCATAATCAATGGCAGTGTAGTGCATAACTAAAAACTTTATTCGTTCACTGTAATTATGTGATGGCAGTGATTTTATTGGTAATGATGAGCAGCTAGTCAATAATAAGACACACGCAAGTAGTTGTCCTACTAAAAAGCACTTGGTGTTTTTACTATTAAAAGAAAAGAGTTTTTTTTTCATAATACTTGCCTATTCACTGCTGAGATTTCTGTTTTTGTAAAATCATAAAATAATAATCAAAAAGTAATAAGAAAAATCCCCATCTAATGACGGGGATTTCAATAATAACGTTAGCTAAAAACGTTAAAGATTCACTATTCGATTTTCAATTAAAAGCTAATTTTAGCTGATAATTGTAGACGACGTGGATTTATTAGACTACGTGCTTCACCAAACGTGGTATTTGATGCATACGGGTCGTAATCATAACCTGTTTGATTATCAAACACGTTAAATAGGTCTGCTTTAAATTCAAGCAAGAAATCATCATAAATAGTAAAGTTTTGGCTATAGTTTAAATCCATTTGCCAATGACTACTTTCACGACGGCTACCCGCAGTTTCAGCATAGCGTATTGTTGAGCTGCTAAAGCCGTATGCAGCGCCATCCCATTTCTCCCATACATCACCTGATTGGTAGACAAAGTATGCACCGATATTAGCTTCCCAATCCGTTGTGTAATAACCATAAGCTTTAAACACATGTGGTTTGTCACCATTTAATGTACCGTACTTACCATCCCAAACTTGACGACCTGCGCCATCAGCAAGGTTTGATGAACCAATGAATAAGTTAGCATCGCTATCGGCACCAGTAACATCTTGATCATAATTACCATAATAATGACTCCACACATAAGAGGCATTAAAGTATGTTCTATCACCGATATATTCAGCTTCTAAACTCACTTCCCAATACTTAGTGAAGGCATCATCCAGTTCAGCAATAACGTATGATGAACCACCTACTTCGGCGCGCATTGCGTCTAAGTTTTCGATATAAAGTCCTTTTTCAGCAATATGTGCTGGCACACCACCAAATGGACTTTGGTAATCACCTAACAGACGATCTGTGTTTGCTGTATCTTCCCAGAAATGATCACCTTTACGATGACGTACATGGCCACGTAAATATAGGTTATTAGACATTGATTTAGTTGCACCAATGGTAAATTCATCAATACTACGAGGTGTCATATCATCTTGGAAAAACTTACCAGAAGAGCCTGCACGTGCTTCAGATTCAATGTAATCACCATTTTCATCAAAATCAACATCTAATGCAGCACGCGTATTTCGTGCCCACGAAGCGGCACGCGCTAAAGAAGTTGCTTCAGGATTATATTTTGCGTAATTAATAAATATAGACGCATCCTCTTCATAATTCCAAGTAGCTCCTAAACGCGGCTGAATCATATCTTTAAAGTCAACGGTATACATTTCATATTTTTCACCAGGTGCGAGTTCATACCCTGACACATTTGATGAATTTTTTCTAAGACCTTGACCATATAATACGTCTTTGCTGATTAATACACCAACTTCGAAAATAAAATCACGGTACTCTATTGAATCATTAATTTCAAAGTTAAAGCTTTCACTAGATGATTCAATTACTGGTACGCTAGCACCCGAAGCATCTTGTAAGCTCATTTGTTCGGTAATAGTACGATAATAAATTGGCGTACCATCAGTTGCTGTTTCTTGACCACCAATATATTGCAGAGAGCCCCAACCATTTGAAAAACGGCTAATTTCTTCAGTACCTTCAGCCCATTTAAAGCCGAAATGAAGTGTGTGGTATGCAGGACCCCATTCAAATTCATGATCTAAAGATAGCTCTAAACTATCGCGGTAGAAATTTTGTTCATTAATTGTAGAAGCAGCGCCAATAGAGCCGCCACCCGTTAGAACACCTGCCTCATCAGTATAACCATATTGGTTAATTAATGCCTGAGCGCCGGCACTATCAAAATCGGCATTATCAGCTTGCAAGTTTGGTACTGAAAATAAACCAAGGTTATCTAAATTATTTAAATCTAAAGAGTCACCTAAAGACGGGGTAACGCCTGATAATAATCTATCTGGGCTACCAGCAGTTTCAAGGGTAAATTCACTGTACTGGAAATTAAAGGTTGTCATATCATTAATAATATATGAACCTTCAAACGTTAAAATATCTTGATCCGCTTGTGAGCCTTCAGAAGTACTATCAGCACTAAATGCTTCTATTGACTCACCCGTCAGGGTTTTATCAGAGGTACGGTAACTAAAGTTTAATAATAAATCATCTACTGGTGCATAAGTTAATTTACCAAAATATTCTTTACGTTCACTGCTGTAATCTTTTGTTTCACCGTAAGCGGTTTCTTTGTTTACGCGATCTTCTTCTGGTTGATAAAATGAACCATAGAAAAATAGTTGATCTTTAATGATAGGACCACTTACGCTACCCGTTAACCAACTTTTATTTGTATCGAATGAAGTACCATCAGCATCATCTTTGTCAGCAACAAAGTTTTTATCTTGAATTTTGTACTCTAAACTACCATGAAATTCATTAGTACCTGATTTTGAAATAGTATCAATTGAAAAACCACCAGAGCGGTTAAAGCCTATTGCTTTTGCTCCACCACGGTCAACAGTAACACTTTGTACATCATGCGTAGACGGCTCAGAAGCTAAAGTACCAAACATAGGTAACGATACATCAACACCATCAAAACCATACTTATTATCACGACCAGAGCCACCTGCAGATGGGCCCAATACTTCATTCTCAGAATATTGAACACCTGGAATTAGTTTCATTAAATCACGATAGTTAGTACCTGTTGGAATGCCTTCAACAACATCAGCACCAATAGAGTTAGTTAATGAAGAGTTACCTTCACGCACTATTGAAGAACCTGTAACCGTAATAACTTCAATTTTATTATCAACCGGTTCAAGTGCTAAATTTACTCTTGTTGATTGATCTAAGAATACTTCAACATTCATTCTACGTGTTGTGCCATCAGCAGAAACAAAGGTAAGTTCATAATTCCCAGGAATTAACGCTGGTAAATTGTAACTACCATCAGCGTTTGTTACCACACTACGTGGTTTTGGCATATTTTCACTTGAAGCGGTTACCTTAATACCACCAATAGCAAGGCCTGAGCCTTCAGCAGTTACATTCCCTTTAATGCTAGCAGACTGTGCGAATGTAGATACACCCAGTCCCATTGCAATGATAAGAGCTATTTTTTTTAATTTCATGTTTAACTTCTCCAACTTAATTATTATAAGAATTAAATACGCGCTGTGCTTACATTTTAATACAGGTATTTCGTTTTAAAATCCGTAACCTTTTTAAATGTAGAATTTTTATTCAGTGTTATTAACTTATCACAATAGTAATAAAAGTAAATATTTTATTACTATATATTAAAAATAAACAAATATATTATTATTAATATGTCTAAATATAATTTTTCAATTTTATTTTCAGGTGTTTTTCTGTCTTATATAATTTTTTACTAGTAATTCTTACTTATTAATTAAATAATAATATAAGTTTAAAAATAATTTATTACTGTAGGTAACAATGTCAGCACTTCTTAAAATTAAAGCTATTCAAAAGTCTCTTTCAGTAAGTGAATTAAAACTTGCCAACTTTGTATTAAAATCATCCAATGCAATCAGAGATTTATCATCTCAAGAGCTAGCCAATGTGATTGGAATAAGTCAATCTAGTGTGGTTAAATTTACCCAAAAACTCGGTTATAAAGGCTATCCAGCTTTTAAAATGGCTGTTATTGATGCTCTAAATAGTGAAGCAAGTAGTGCCCCAACCTTACATGGGGAAATCACCTTAGATTCTACATTAACTCAAATTGCGGATATATTACTTAACAGTAAAATGGCTGTGCTTTCTGAAACCAAAGCACTTAATGAACAAAGTGCTTTTGAAGAAGCAGTAAAGTTAATCACTTCTGCTAAGCGTATTTTAATCTGTGGCTTGGGCGGCTCAGCTTTGGTCGGTAAAGATTTCTCATACAAATTACAAAAGCTAGGTTTACCGGCCTGCGCAGAGCTGGACGGTCATGCACAATTAGCTTATGTATCAACGTTTAAAAAAAATGACTTAGTCTTTGCCATTAGTGAATCAGGCCAAACAAGAGAAATTAAAGCAGTTACCGCTCAGGCAAAAGCGAATAAAAGCTCAGTAATATCTTTAACCAAGTATGGCTCTACACCTGTTTCAGATAATGCTGATGTGAAACTCTATTCTATTGCCGAACAAGAGTCTGTGCGCTTATCGTCGATTATCGCCAGAACATCACAAGAATTTATTATTGATATCTTGTTTATTGCGTTAACGCAAGCCTCTAGCCAAGGCAGAAAACTATTGGAAAAAAGTAACCGTGTGGTTAAAGACTTCCAACAAGCTTATGATTAATTGATACAGAGCTAATGGAAGTAAAGCCAACTAATAGTAGCCTAGCCAAAACCAAGCTAATTAGGATAAAGCAAATATTTAGCGCGTAACTGTTTAAAATCTGATAATCCCTGTTGCCAACCTGCTTCTATTTGCTTGAGGCTAACCCCAGCTTGAATACTCTTTCTTAACTCATCAGTGCCTGCTAACTTATCCATAAAATCAGGGTACTTGAAAAACACTTTCTCGTTTGTTGCGAACACCTGATACCACTGAATAAATGGTTGAAGATCTAGCCCATTCATCGTTGAAACTCTTAAATCTTGCCCAGTGAGTAACTTATCCATCAATTTAGGACTAAGCGCACTGCCTGGCATTGAAATAGGAGTAAAATGAAAATCACCAATAGAATATTCATTATGACCAATCACTTGAAAAGGAAACTCTGTTCCTCGCCCAATACTTACCACGGTTGATTCAAAAAAAGTAAGCGATGGATAAAGCTGAATAGATTGATCATTAGGTAAATTAGGACTCGGTTTTATTGGTAAAGAATAAGTGCTATGTCGCGTGTAGTTTTTGACTGAAATCACATGTAAATCGAGTTCATTTTTACTTGTTAACCACCCTTGCCCACTGATCATTTTTGCTAATTCACCTAATGTCATACCGTGTAAAACAGGTATTGGGTGCATACCAACAAATGACGAAAACTCTGCTTCCAATATTGGTCCGTTCACAAACTTTATATTAGGGTTAGGTCGATCGAAAACAATAAAGCTTTTCCCTGCTTCAGCCGCGGCTTCCATCATATAATGCATAGAGCTTAGAAAAGTGTAGAAACGGACACCAACATCTTGAATATCAAAAATAATAACATCAAGTTGTCTGATAATATCTGGTGAAGGCTTTTTGTTTTTTCCATAAATAGAAATAACAGGAAGCTGAGTAAGTGGGTCTATATTATCTTTAACCTCAGCACCTGCATCATGATTACCTCTAAAGCCATGCTCTGGGGCAAAGATATATTTAATATCAACATCGTGACTAATTAAAAAATCAACAAGATGTTTACCTTCCACGCTAGACGTTTGATTAACCACCAAACCCACTTTTTTACCCTGTAAAAAAGGTAAATACTTAGCAGGCTGTTCAGCCCCCACAATGATAGATTTAGCATGCCCAGTGAAACTAACAATACTTATAACAACAAAACACAGGCAATATAAAAACAAGTTAAGTGTTTTCATTTTATACATTTATTTTAATAGGTTGTTCGATAGAGTCATTAACCGCTGCTCTTAAGAAACCATGTTTACTTTCTAGTAATACAGCAGCTTCTTCTATTGGTAAATCAGTTAACACTAATAAAATGGCAAGCTTTACATTGTTATTTGCCTTAGCTAAAGCAGCTGTTGCTATATGAATATCACAAGCAGTTGCTTGCATAACAATACGGACTGCTCTAGCCTTCAGTTTCTCGTTACTTGCATGCACGTCAACCATCAAATTTTCATAACTCTTACCGGTTTTAACCATACTTGCCGTGGTGAGCATATTCAAAATCAATTTTTGTGCTGTGCCTGATTTTAGGCGCGTAGAGCCGGTTAATGCTTCAGGACCAACCTCGGCACAAATAGCAATATCAGCCTCGGTTAGTAACTCAGATCCTGAATTACAAGAAACACCAACAGCAACAGCACCAATTTCTTTAGCATATTTCAACGCTGAAATTGTATAAGGCGTACGTCCACTAGCCGCTATGCCAACCACGACATCCTCTTTGCATAAATGACAAGACTTTAACTCTGTTATTGCAAGAATAGGATCATCTTCAGCACCTTCTACAGCTTTATACATAGCACTTTCGCCACCCGCTATTAATGCGATGATTTGATGTTCAGAAACACTAAACGTTGGCGGACATTCAACAGCATCAAGTACACCTAAGCGACCGCTTGTACCTGCACCAACATAAATAAGTCTTCCACCTCGGCGAAACGCAGAAACAATTTTTTCTACTGCTAAGGTTATTTCAGGAATAGCTCGATGAACAACGTGAGCAACTTTCTGATCTTCTTTGTTTAAGGCAACTAACAAGCTTTTTGTATCGAGTAAGTCTAAATCCATGGTATCTGGATTACGACCTTCGGACGCCATTAGTTGTAGATCCTCAATCAATTGAGATTGTTGACGGTTTACTTTAATTTCCATGTATTACACACCCTGTAATTTGAATCTGTGTTAATTTTTTAGCCAATAAACAAGCGCCGTCTAAAGCATTACCTTTAGCTTCAACTAACATACTTTTTATTCTTGAGTTTAAAAAAGGCAATGTTGGTATTGATAAACCACCAAGTAATATAACTGGCAATTGATAATTTGATCGTGTTTTATCAATGAGATTTTCTACATGACCAACATGTTCCATTAAAATATTTCTAGCGACACAACATTTGTCATGATATTCGAAAACTAAAGGCGTCAGACTTGCAAAATCAGACGGTTTCGCTGAAGTAGACCAAGCTAAAACATTATTTTGGTCGCCCCCCAACTTACTTACAATTGCTTGCGCCAATATACTTTCTACATGGCCTAGATCTTCTAGCTCTGATAATACTGCTCTAATAGCGAGTACTCCCATTTTGGCGCCACTCCCTTCATCGCCGACATTAAAACCCCAACCGCCAATTTGAATCTCTTTTCCATCAGCGGTTAACACCGCACCTACTGAGCCAGTACCTAGCGAAACAACCACAACAGGATTGCCTTCATTAGCTCCATATAGAGAGGTTTTTGCATCCGTATAAATGTTGACATTTTTATAGTCAGCGACAACAGAGCATTTAAATTCAGTTGCTTTTTCTTTATTACCTGCACCAGCTAAGCCAAATACAGCAGTAACATCAGTACTGCTACAGTTGGCTTGCGCACATAATTCAGCGACTAACGCCTTACAATGTTGTAAGGCTAAATCAAAATCATTAGTTAGTGATGCTGAACCGCCAGTTGCTAGCCACTGCTGTCCAGTGTGTAAATTTTCGAGTCTCGCAATGGTTTTCGTACCACCACCATCGACGCCTAAAATAAATTCACTTTTATTTATCATATCATTCATCGTTAGGAATCCAGACTAGCCGTTAAGTTGTTATCAACTACCTTTTTATTACGTCCTAGCATACAAACTAATAATGAAATAAACGAACCTATACATAATTGCCACGTAAAACCTAAATCAAATAACCATGCTTGAGGAAGGAAAATAGACATAACGTAAGGTTGGAAAAATAGCGTCACAATAAAGCCAATCATCAAGGCCCAAAACACAGAACTTGCATTCCCTCTTTGGGTAAACAATGCGGTAAAATAAACACCCAATAAGCCACTATAAGAGAAAACCATAACGCTTAATGCAAATTTCAGTAATGGCATATCTGTATATCGTTGCCAATAGAAGCAAAGAATTGCCATTAAACAAAGCGCGCCTGCAACAACAATCATGCCTACTTGGCCTGCTTTTACATAGTGTGACTCAGGCAAAGCTATTGTTTGTTTCTCTTTAAATGGTCGATATAAATCATTCACAATAACTGATGACATTGAGTTGAGCCCTGAGTTCAATGTCGATAAAGCCGCAGCAATAATACCAATAGTCACTAGTCCACGCACTCCTGAAGGAATTTCATTGAGCACGTAATACATAAATATTGTAATTTTTTCTCCTTGGAAACTTTGAATAAGATCACCCGTAGCCGACATTTGCATAATGTCAGGACGCTGATACAAAATAAAAAGTAATAATCCTATAACAATAAATAGCAACATCACAGGAATAACTAATAAAACAGAAAGTAGCATAGCTTTATTGGCTTCTTTCGCATTCTTACACGTTAGAATGCGTTGAGTCATATCTTGATCTAAACCAAAAGCAGCAAAATTTAGTAGCATGAAACCAGTAATTGCTGACCAAAAATTAAATACACCTGCTGATGAGAAATCCCAATCAAATTTGAAAAGTGCTAATTTAGAAGGAGCATTAGGTGCTGGATGTTGCAAAGCCTCAACTATTTGAGAAAAACTAGCGGGTATTGCAGTATAAATAAAATAGATAACAAAGACTGCCGCACTAACATAAACAGCACATTGAATAACATCACTATAGATTACCGTTCTAATGCCACTAAATACGGTATAAAGTAGGCCAACTAAGGTTAAAATAATCGTTGCTATAATCACGTTTTCAGCGTCGATATTACCAAATAGAATCATAGCGACAGCTAAAGCGGCCATATAAAGCCTTGCACCACTAGCAAAAATTCGCCCGAATAAATACATAATCCCTGCCTGCTTTTTAGCAGAGCTACCCATACGCTTTTCTAATAATTCATATACAGTAAATACTTTATTTTGATAAAATTTGGGGACTAAAATAACCGTCACTAAAACAGCAGCAATAATAGCACCAATATTTGTCGCTAAATAAGATAGATCACCTTGATACCCTTGATCAGGCCCACCTAAAAATGTCGCTGCTGACTGCGAGGTCGCTAAAATAGAAATAGCGACCATCCACGTTGGAATAGT
Source organism: Colwellia sp. 6_MG-2023 (assembly GCF_030547765.1). Lineage (NCBI taxonomy): Bacteria > Pseudomonadati > Pseudomonadota > Gammaproteobacteria > Alteromonadales > Colwelliaceae > Colwellia > Colwellia sp. 6_MG-2023. Next base: position 30,589 of record NZ_JAUOPP010000016.1, read on the forward strand.
ATTCCCCCCAAGAAAAAAATCTTGGGTGTTATTTGATTTTTTACGGTTAAAATAAAGGCCAGAGCCTAATAACATAGCCCCATATAACCCAAAAACTAACCAATCCAAGCCTGAATATAATGTGCTCATATACTTCTCACAACGCCACTTCGTTAACATTTAGGAATAAATTATTCAAAGATTAACACAAATATATAATTAAATATAACAAAAATCTATAATTTACTATAACAAAAAGCTGATTCGAACATTAATTTGAAACTTAAAGCTCAATTAAACCATTGACAACATCTATTCCTAAACCAGGTAGTTCATTTAACTGAATTATCGACTTGTTGAAGGAAACACCGCCAGAGACAGGATCAAACTTACCTAATGCCGGACCATCCAAATCAATTTTAGTGATAGTGTTAGATTTTGCGACGGCTAAATGTGCTGCTGCAGAAACCCCAATACTGCCTTCAAGCATGCAGCCGATCATACATTCAACTTGATAAATTTTTGCAATATCAGCAATTTTAATGGCGTTAGAAATACCACCTGTTTTCATTAATTTAATATTGATAATATCGACTGAATGGCTGGTAATTAGATCTATTACTTGTTTAGGCGAGAATGCACTTTCATCAGCCATTATCGGGGTATGAACGCGATCTGAAATATATTTCAAACCCGCAATATCATCAGCCCGAACAGGTTGTTCAATTAGCTCTAATTGAATCCCTATACGCTCGAAGTAGTTAGCTGCATAAACCGTTTGTTTAGCGCTCCATCCTTGATTAACATCTAATCTTATCTGTACGTCATTACCTATAGCACTATGAATGGCTTTAACTCGCTCAATATCTTCTTTGATATCAGTACCAATTTTAATTTTTAGTATGTCAAAGTCATCCTCTATCGCTTTAAGTGAATCACTTACCATTTTATCGATTGTATCGACACTAATAGTTATATCAGTTTTTAATCTATTATTCCCTCCTCCTAATAATTTATAGAGAGGTGCGTTATGAAATTTACCCCAAAGATCATAGATAGCAAGTTCTACTGCAGCTTTAGCACTACTGTTATTTACTAGTGAAGATTGAATAACATCAATAATATTGTTTAAATTCTCAATCTCCATTCCTCGTAATTTAGGTGACAATACACTACTGATTGCCGCCATAATACCACCATGGGTGTCACCAGTAATTACAGGCGTTGCAGGAGCAGATCCATAACCTACCTGACCAACATCTGTTTCCACAATAACAACCAAGTCTTCAATATTTTCTACCGTTCTCATAGACGTTTTAAAAGGCGTGATCAATGGCACAATTAACTTGGCGAAACGGATATTTGTAATTTTCATTTTGTTACCTTATAACTTGAGGTAAATCATGTACCTCTATTACTTTGCGTTTGTTTAATCTGGGTTTTAGTTAAGTCTGATCTTTTTGATGTTATAAATTGTATCAATATAACTTTTCGTTTCTGACAAATGTAACGGCAACAATGGTGTAACTGAAACGCCATTAAGTGTGCCTTTATAATATTGTTTGTCTTTAGTGTAATATGACAGTCCTTTAACATCATGAATGATGTAAGGCTCGCCATTGTCATCACCTAAGTACATAACCACATGACCTGGAATATAAATTAAATCACCAATCTCTAACTGGCTAATAGCAGCCAATTTCTCTTGTTTACTAGATTCCGTAGTAAAATCAATATTTTTTCCATAACTAGCTTTGCCTTGTTGGCCTGAATTTCTCGGCATTAACAAACCAAATGTTTTATAAATTTCGCCAACAAACCCGGTGCAATCACGGCCATTATAGTCATGCCCCCAACCATAGCGTTCACCTAAAAACTTAAAACCTTGCTTGATAATATTTTGTTTTGTGAACGGTAAGTAACCAATATGGGTGTCTTTACTTTTGGCTATCATTGCGGGTAAAAAATCTAATCTGCCTTCGCTCGTTCTCACCGGTAATTGCACAATATAAGAAGCAAATGGATTTTGACCATATAAATGAGCAGTGTAGTCTTGCTTACTTATTAAAGGTAATTTAACTCCCATATCCAATTGAATCTCAGATACTTGTGCTTTATTAGGCACAAAAGTAGTAAAAACTTTATCTCCGGTGATCATTAAGAAATTAGTGTTATGTACAAAGTCATGAACGATTTTTTTGTCGCCTAGCGCAATATCTTCTTTTAATACCCAAGCAAGGTAGTTGTATGACTGTACGAGGTACCATTTTTTATCTTTACTTTCATGCAACACGGCAATAGCTTCACCGGGAAATACTGCCGTTTCTTGAAACCTATCAAGGTCGGTATCCATACCATTATTAAATACTCTGTCGGTTGTCGGAAAAGTACGCAGAGAGGTACGTTTAACAACGAGTCCCCATCTAACATTATTTTGCTCAAGTACCGCCGGTATATTTACATTATCTCTGTAGTCGTTAAATTCTTTATCAGTTAACTTATGACCATCATAATAAAACCTATCACTACTTGGCACAGAGCTAATAGTATTAATATGGTGAGTTAATTGTGCTTTCGTTAACACCTTTGGTATTGCTAATGGATCAACAACGTGTGAATTACTCTGCATCACTTGCTGGTTAAATAGATTAACGCCCTTTTTATCTATTAACACTATGTTATCACTCGCTTTATTTTTTTCGTATAAATCAACCCAATAAGCACTATCTAACTGTGCTTCGTTTACATTAATAACATCTGATTTCCCTTCTACATAAGGAGATGCAGTAAGAGAGTAAACATTCATTTGTATAAATAATACGAATGAAACAAAAATTTTAACTTTCATGTAAAGTCCTTAAAACAGTAAATAATGTGACGCTAGATTTAGCTGAGTAATAAAAAGTTATATCGTTATAGGTAAATGCCCAGTCGCGCTTATTTGCCCACTGATTATTTGAGTTAAACCATTAAAAACAGCACCTGTGTATTCATCTGATCCACTAACTTGATACGCATTACCATCAAAGCAAGCTAATACCCAATCAGCGGTATTAGTAAACTGCTCTAATTGATAAGGCGCTTTAAGTGAAATATAAATAGTCGCTAATTGCTTCTGTTTTGCGTAAGCTAAAACATCTAATGCTTTATCCGCGTTACTTTTGTCACTTGATTTTTTAAGTGTTGTCGCCAGAGCTAAATCGCCAGCTTGCCCTAATTCAACAGCCGTCTTTTGACTATCATTTGCCACAATAACAAGCTCACTATTATCTAGCTGCTCAAGCATTGCAGTAGAATTACTCTCATCTAAACTTGAGCTAGTAATTGACCATGACGCTCCACCAATATTTAACGCGTATTGATTAAGTGCTAACGCCATTGCCTCTGATTGTGATTTTTTAGGGAACACAAGATGAATATTGTTAATCGTTGACATGCGTTTAACTAATGCTGGATTAGGTTTTATTTCAACAATTGAATGCTGCACGAGTGCTTGTTCTAACGCTCTATGCTTTTCTATACCAAGCGTTTCTTTAGCTTGCGTCGTTAATTCACTAACATCTGTACTAACAGTGGCAGTTACCGCAGGTGCTAATTTTTGCTTTAAGGCAGTAATTCTTTCAACAGAGCTGTCAATATCATCAAGTGATAATTCTTCTGATAATACTTTATCAACTAATAGTTCAATAAATGCTTTAAAACGGGGTATATCTGAAGGTTGTCTAATACTCATTGGCATCATGGCAATATCAGCGCCAGCATTAAAAGTGTGAAGTACCGCCTCTTCTTCAGAAAAGAACTCTGCAATACCCGCCATATCTAACGCATCAGTAATAATTATGCCATCAAAGCCCATTTCATCTCGTAATAACGACGTTAATATTTTTTTCGATAACGTGGCGGGCTTTATCATTGATTCGCCAAATTTATTTACCACCAAACTATCATCAAGCGCTGGATATTGAATATGCGCGGTCATGATCATTTCAACATTGCTACGATCAATAGCTTGTTGAAATGGGAGTAAGTCAACCGATCTAACAACGTCATAAGGGTGCTCGACTCGCGGTAAACCAGTATGACTATCGGTATTGGTATCACCATGACCAGGAAAGTGTTTTAACGTGCCAATAACACCTTTAGACTGCAACCCTTCAAGCATCGCAATACCTAGCTCAGCAACAATCTCTGGTGTTTCGCCAAAAGATCGTACATTGATAACGGGGTTATTTGGATTAATATTTACATCAACATCTGGAGCATGGTTAACATTAACGCCCAAAGTAGCTAATTCAGCACCAATAACTTCGCCAACTTTTCTTGCGTAATAATCACCATGGTTCTCATAGGTGGCACCAATTGCCATATTGCCGGTAAATGAAGTAGCCATAGTGCGAGGTAAACGAACAACTCGTCCACCTTCTTGATCAATTGAAATAAGTAATGGCTCTTCGCTTGCTGATGCTAACGCTGCTTGTTGCAAATCTTGAGTTAAATGAATAGTTTGCTCAATACCGGTAAAGTTTTCAGCAAATAAAATGATCGAACCTAATGATGTATCGGTAATTAACTCAGCTAAGTCCTTAGATAATGTTGTTACCGGCGTCACACATTGATTATCATCGGTAAAAACAACATGTTCTGTTAGCTCTGGACAATAATAGCGAATATCTAGCATTAATTTTTGCGCTATTTTTTGTGCTATTTCTGTACGACCGTCTTGATGTTTCCCCAATAAAGAGAATGCTATAACTATCATTACAGCAAAGCTCAATATAATTTTTATACTAATACGACTCAACATACTTCCTCTTATTCTAATTAATGTTGTTCTATGGTTAAAATATTTGTAATGCTTGATGGCTTATTTTGAAATACGTGTGAAATTTAGATCAATGTAATCAAAACTTGCATCAACATCATCCGAGTATCTATCCATTTTTAGCCCTACTACATTATTGTTTCCATCAATAATAAATTGTGCAAATGCATCTGCTTCTAGGCTTCTATCGTCATACCAAACAATAAATTCGTTATTTTCATTCTCTATTAATTGCCCGTGCATACGAATGGATTTCAATGATTCAAAATACAGTTGTTTATTTTTCATGGAAATTTTTACCTGACCAAACCAAGGGTCTTGATAAACACCTAAATAAGACGTCAAAGGTAAATTAACGCTTTTTCTATCAGGCATCACTTTGAGGTTTACTGTTGAATTTTTGGCTTGAATTCGGTTTTGTCGCTCTTGCTGCCTTTCCAATTGAATTGCGAGCCAATCTCTTTGTTCTACATCCATAAATGATTGCACAATACTGCTCATGATCGCACTTCTGGCATATGATGAGTTTTGGTTTATCAAGACAATAACACCTAAATCAAGCTCAGGTATCATCGTAATATAAGATAAGTTTCCTGATAGGCTACCAGTATGAGATACACGCTTATAGCCATGCATATCGGCTAAGCGCCAGCCTAAAGCATAAGACTTAAAGTTGGTGTTATCGTATTTTTTGTCATTATCAGAAACAGATAAAATAGTATGTGGCTGCCACATTGCTTTACTTTGTTGTTCACTAAATATTTTAACGCCTGCTGGTGATGTACCTTGGTTTAATTGTGTTTCAACCCAAGTAAGTAAATCATTAACGCTACACTTAATCCCTCCTGCCGCAGCCATAACACTATCTTTATGGTAGGTTTGATTCCGTTTAATAATGGTAGGTTTATTATTGATTAAGCCATGTGGTTGAGCAATGTTCGTCATTTGTTTAGCTGGTACTGCACCCGCAAAACAGCGGCTCATCTGTAGAGGCATAAAAATATTTTTTTCGACAAAATTCTCCCAAGACATACCTGTAACATTAGCGACAACTTCTCCAGCAACAATATAAAGCAAATTATCATAAGCATATTCACTACGAAAACCTGATGCTGGCTTGAGGAATTTTAAGTTATTAATAATCTCATCACGGCTAAAACCAGCCGGCTCAGGCCACAACATTAAATCGCCAGTAAAACGAGCTAAACCGCTGCGATGTGTTAACAAATCAGCTATGGTAAACTCTTTTGTTACCCAATCATCATATAAGGCAAAGTTAGGAATAATATCAACAACTTTACTTTCCCAAGTTATTTTTTCCTGATCAACTAATATAGCTAACGCAGCAGCAGTAAACGCTTTCGTGGTTGATGCTATTTTAAAGAGCGTTTTTGAATCAATTGCTAGCGCTTTATTAACATCTTGGCGTCCATAACCTTTATTTAATAATACTTTGCCATCCTTTATTACTCCTACTGCCGCACCTGGTACATTAAAAGTCGTTAATACGTCATTGACCAAGGTATCAACGTCTTCAGAATTAAAGGCCTTTTTTTGGGCATATACTGGTTGGCTAACCAATACACAAATAGAAATGAATATAATTAAATAATTTTTCATCGTTAAAAACGTCTCGAGTTAAATAATAAAACAGAATGTTGTCTAAAAAAGCAATACTTCAAATGAAGCATTGCGGATAGTAAACATCATAAAATAATGTTTTTACAAAAAGGCGATACCATAAAATGCATAAAGAATAATGGTTAATGCTCCACCAAATAACGCATAAGGTAATTGCGTTTTAACGTGCTCTAATAATTCACAACCGGATGCAATAGCAGAAACCGCGGTAGTATCGGAAATAGGTGAACAATGATCTCCAAAAACCCCCCCCCCTAAAATAGCCGCAATAATGAAAGAAGGTGGTAAGCCCATAGTTTGAATAAGCGGAACGCCAATTGGGATCAAGATGGCAAAAGTTCCCCAAGATGTTCCTGTAGAGAAGGCAATGACAGCACCTGCGATAAACAACATAGGGGCAATCATAAATAATGGTAAAGTGTCACCAATAATTTGTGCCACATAAACACCGGTACCTAATACTTTTAAGCTAGCGCCTAATGTTAATGATAATAAAACAATGGTCACCAATGGCAATAACTCACTCATACCATCAAAACCAATTTTCACTAATTGGTGATGAGTAAATTTCTTAGTAGACAACATCATAATATAAGCTACTAGGCAGGCACTAACGGTTGCATACAAAACTGATTTTGAACCGCTGCCATTAGCTAAGGTGCCATCACCGGTCAAAAACATAAACATGATCATACCTAACACCATGGTTAATAAAGGTACAAACATAAATCTTGCTTTTGTTGGTTTAAACTCAGGTGTTGGTGCCGCATGGTTGTTTGATTCGTTGTCAATTTGATCTTCCCCTATCGATTTTGAACGAGCTAGAGGACCGTGTAAATTTCCAGTGTAAGCCGTATACCAAACCATCATAAGTGCAATAATAGGGTAGAAGTTAAGCGCAATAGTTCCCCACATAATTTCTGCCGCACTTTGTTCAAATTCATAGTTACTTAACAGGCCCAAAACAAAGGCTCCCCAGCCATTAAGAAGGACTAAAATACAAATAGGTGCTGCACTACTGTCAATAATATAAGCAAGTGTTGCACGACTCATTTTATAACGGTCAAACAAACCTCTAGAAACAATGCCCGCAGTTAATACCGAAAGATTACTTTCAATAAAAATTGCCATACCGGTGAAATTTGCCATAAACGCAGCTTGTCGCCTATTTTTCCCTAAACCTTTAGAGATAACATATTCAACCATTGCTGTTACGCCGCCAGAGTGACGCATAAATGCAAGCACAGCACCAATAATTAAACTAAAAAGAAGAATTCGCGTATTTCCTGCGGAGCCAAATACTGAGACAATACGCTCAAAAGCACCAACAACACCATCAAACAACATTGTCGAGCCTGTTTTAGCGAGTAATACTTCAGAAGTAATAATCGCTAATAGCAAAGCAAGTATTACTTCTTTCTTCCATAAGACCACTAAAACAGCAACTAACGGCGGTAACAATGAGTACCATTCCATATTCAACCCTTTATATAAATATAACTAATAAGACATACTGACAAATAAGAATAGATTATTCAAGCTTTAACAGTAAATGGTAATTTTTTATTAATAATAACAACAATTATTTGTTATCAAAAATTTCTTGGTAAGCATACACACCTTGGCTTCCTCCAGTATGTAAAAAAAGAATATTTTCTTTAGCACTAAAAACACCTTTTCGGCATAAATCAATCATGCCAGACATCGCTTTGCCCGTATAAACAGGATCTAGTATTAAACCTTCATGTTGTGCACAAAGTCTAACAGCCTCAATCATTTCATCTGTTGGAATACCATAACCTTGGCCATAATAATCTCCATTAGCAAACACTCGACCTTTGGCGAGGCTAGGGTCTAAACCAATTAAGGTTAAAGTTTTTTCTAATAATTCCGTTACTATCTGAATTTGTTCATCTGCTGGGCGACTAACACATATACCGAGTACCGGAATATCAACATCAGCTAAGATTAACCCTGCTAAAAGCCCTGCTTGTGTACCAGCACTGCCTGTAGCAAGTACAATATGATCAAGCGCGATGTCTTGATCTTTAATTTGATCAATAACTTCTTGAGCACACTGAATGTAACCTAAGCTACCTATTTCGTTTGAGCCCCCCATCGGAATCAAATAAGGCTGTTTACCACTATTTTGTAAGCTTACCATCAGCTCATTTGCATAATCAGCGCAATTCTCTTCTGCTGATATACGATGAATAGTCGCACCCAATAAATTATTGAGTAAAACATTGCCGTTTTGGTAATAGTCAGATTTTGGCGTACCTGATACATCTTCTAATACTAATTCACACTTTAAGCCAAACTTTGCAGCGACAGCAGCTGTTTGACGCGCATGGTTCGATTGAATTCCGCCAACAGTGACTAAGGTATCAGCATTACCGGCTAAAGCTGCAGCAAGCAAATACTCTAACTTGCGCGTTTTATTACCCCCGCCAGCCAAGCCCGTACAATCATCACGTTTTATCAAGAGATTGTGGTTTAATATTTTCGATAAATGTGGCATCACCTCCAGCGGTGTAGGACTATGAGAAATAAGAACACGAGGGATTGTATTGAATTGTGGCATTGTTCGAAAACCTTAAACTTAAAAAATAAATGATAATATTGGATTATTGTCGGTCAGACACATTAAAAATACTATTAAATTGTGATCAACTATATATTTTAGAATAGATAATGTAATCACTGAAATAAAAATCCCCGCAAAAGCAGGGAGTTTAAATATACAAAAGTAATGTGATTTAAGTTGGTTTTATTGTTTAGAACTTACCTACTAAGTTAATAAACCAACCTTTTGAATCGTAATTTAAATCAGTTAAATCATCACTAAAATCGGTAAAGTTATAACCGACACCTACTTTAAAGTGTTGACCGATATGACGATGCAAAGCAACCAACATACCGCTACGCTTATCGTCAGCTTCACTGACTTCAAGCATACGTCCTTCAATTAAGAAATCCCAATGTCTAATAACATGCCAATCAATTCTGGCAACATATAGGCTAGATGAACTATCGAACCATTCTCCAGCTTCTCTACCTGCTCGAATTTCACCTTTACGATGAGCTATTTTACCACCAATAGTCCAACGGGCGGTTAAATCGTAGTTCATATCAATGGCCGCAACATGACTGCGTTGTTGATAATCATTCTGCTGATAACTGGCAGTAAATTGTTCTGCAGGTGCTAAATCATATAAGTAGTTATAAGTTAGCAAAGCATTAAATCTATCGTTGGTAACAGGTCGATAAGCAAAACCTAAAAGCGCTTCGCTATAATCACTATTTAAACTTTCATCGATACTCGAATTACTAATAGCAAAATCAATACGTAATTGCGCTCGCCAATCAGGATTCACTTTATAAGAAAGGTTATTTCTAACTAAATAAGAGTCACGCTCTTCCAACGCTTGTTTGTCATTTCGATACTCTAACGCACCACCATATTTAAAATCTGTTGTCGCGTAATTGGCATTTACTACCACAGCATTACGCTCCAACGATGGGCGTCCAGGCTCTTCTTGCGTACCGTTCTCTAAGCTGAGTCCTAGCAACCAACGTTCACTTGGCAAATACTCAATACCGTAAGCATGTGTTAAACCAACACGATTATCTCCATGTTGATAGCGCTCTTCACCATAAACATTCACGGTATCACTATAGCGATGACGAATACCACTAACGAGCTGCCCATTTCGGCCACCTAAACCGTTATCAGTTCGGTCAGGATCCAGTGCATAATTTAAATAAATATTACTGGCATCATCATACTGATAATCAGTACCTATTAAGGCACCTAATCCTTGATTACCACCCGAGACTTCACCATTTAACTTAATGTTTTTAGATATTTGATAATTACCACCAAGACCCACACGGTTATTCGCTAATTTACTTTCGTCGTGCGTTAACGTTCCTTGTACAAAAGCGAGTAGCCCCCAATTAGCATCATGTTGATAGTCAACCTGTACCGCTAAATCGGTTCGTTTACCTATATTTTGTTGCTGAGCTTCTGTCGTAGCCTCACTATTTTCTGCGCGTAAACCGGCACTAATAGCCCATTGTTGATCAAGATCGTGACGTAAGTTTAGCTCGGCACTAAATTTATCTATACCGCCCTGCTCGTCTCTCGAGTCAACTTTCAAACTCGCTGCAGTGTCTTCCCCCACAGGTAGATTGATTTGAATACCCGCTTGCTCAGTATCATATTGACTAAATTGACCAACGCCTGAAAAATCTGCATCACGGTTTTGCCAATAGATATTTCCTCGTCCATTATTGTCCAAACCTAAATCTTTAAAAAGAAATGCAGATTCGACGCGCAACGCCTGAGCTTTATCATCAGTTGCGACTGGCGCAGTTAAGTCGCCAAAGTGATAGCCACCATTATTGGAGCTAATACTTGTAACACCTTGCCCTTCGGTTTGAGCGCCTTCTAATTTAATATAAGTTTGAGCAGAGTGACGATAGGTTAAATCAAGACCTTGTAACTTGTGGTCTTCAATCCCCATATCTTGCTTACTGCCACTAAAGCCTATTTTCCAGCTATCATTAACCCAATGGCTTATTCGTCCGCCAAGCGCTAAGTCATCTAACTCATCAAAACCCGGTGTATATTCATAATTAACCACTAAATAGGCCGAATGACCAGATAAACCACCTGTTCTAACCGTTTGATCATCTTGGCTAATAGAAGATAATGGTGTTGTTAATAAAACTCGTCCTTGAATCGCATTAATGTCGTAATCAACACCCGCAACTAAAGGCTGTGAACTTAACACTAAACCAGAATCTTTATCACGTATTTCAATGGATAAACGTTCTGAGCCCTGGCTAATATCTTGATTGCCCAAATAGTATAATGAACCGCCTGTTCCACGGAATTCTTCGTAAGCGGCATTAGTACCTGCTTCAGCAGCAAATAAATCAACTTGCGTAGTACGCTCGCCAAATTCCGTTAATTTTTCACCATTCCAATCTAGACTAGCACCGTAGAGTCCGCGCTCAATACGAGAAAATTCTGTCTCATTTATATCAGAGATAAAATTACCCCACATTAAATGAGATTTATAATCGTTTATCTTGGCATAGAAACGACCTTGCGTAGGCGCGTCATCAACAAGTGTTGAATCATCGCCATAAACTGCATAATGGTTTTCTTCTTCTAACCGTCGTAATAAACTACTTGGGTCTTTCTTGTCAAAATTAGAAAATAAATTTTCTAACGGCTCTTCCGTTGAATCAATGCTGGTAGTGATGGTGTATTTATCACGCCACTTACCTTTTGCGTAAAAGGCAAGACGTCCATCAATGAATAGGTCGTCATCAAAGGCATCGTCTTGAGTCAAAAGTTTAGCCGCACCATTGGTAGAGTTTTTACCTAGGGTTATATCAGCTAAGCCAAGATAGAACCAATCCTCTTTTTTCAATTCAAGATGACGTTGAAATAGTTCCCCATTACCATCTTTATCAAGTACTGCCACTTCCGCATTGAATTGCCCCGAAGGTATTATTTGTTGATTTACAAATTCACCTTGTTCGTTAACAGGTACTTGCTGACCTAAAAAGTAAACGTGATGTTCAGCTGGCACTTTTTCGCCATTAACCGTTAACGTTCCACCACTTAACGGGATATTTTGCAATACAAGTCGACTCTCGCCATAGCCACTTAATGTTGCTTGATTTACAGGTAAATCAGGACGTAGAGGTGTACTTGTAGGCATAGCCGAGAGTTGTGTTTCATCAAAATTGCCTTCACTATCATAGACTCTTAATAAGTAATGATATTCAGCCAATGGCGTATCAGGCAGTGCCCACTGAGCTTGAAGTGCTTTATTAAGTGAAATGATCGCAACAGGATCAGCCTGAGATGATTGCCTATTACTAAATACACGTACCTCTGCTTTATCAATAAAATTAAGATAATTGCTATAACCTTGCCAATATATTTGCCAATGTTCATCAATCTCTTGCAGCACAGGTGTCATATTTAATGCTGGTTTTATTGATAAATTATCATACTGTAACTTAATGTCAGCTTGATCCAAGGCAACATCAGTACAGCGTTGATGATCTGCATTACTACTTTGCTCTATGTCGTTCAATACTTGCCCATCAATACTAATCACTAAAGGACGAGCCTCTGTACTAGTAAACTGACAAACATCATTGCGCATCATCGACATCATAGGTTCAGGTATAACAACCTCATCATCAAACCAAGCATTTAATTCTACTCGACGATTTTGAGCTCTATCTTTTTCGGTTAAATTAGACGTGAGTGGTTCATTACTCCCTTTACCTTCAATAGTTATCGCGGTATCAGCCAATAACAATTTTTGTTGAAAATACTCAGCGACTACCTTGGCTCTAGCTATTGATAACGCTACATTGCTGCCATAAATTTTATGACTTCTGGTACTTAATGCTTGGCTATCAGCATGACCAACAAAATGTAATCGTACATTTTTCTTTCCTTTCAAGCTTTCAATAGCCTGATCAAACACTGATGTTAATTCATTGGACAGTGCATGTTTTCCTGAAGAAAAACTAACTTGAGGTAAGTTTTCCATCTCTAACGTTTTTGGTTCAAGCGCAAGAGTTGCCTGACTATTATTGGGTACATCAGGCAAGCCAAGGAAAATCCAAGATGCACTCGCTAAATTTTTCTCTGTATTCTCTTGTTTTTTAACAAGTACTTGACTGTTATCTTCACTAACACGACCGGCGGAATCACGTGAAGTACAAACACTGGATTCTTCACAAAACTGCTCAGCAACAACAGGTATTGTGGTAGATATAGCAAGCGCGATTGAACTAGCTAGTAAACTGCGACGCACCATTAAATTACTCATTGCCAGCTCTCCTTACATTAACAACATCGTTAATATTTCCCTCATCCTGATATATTTCTTGTTCAATAATCAGTTCATATTGACAGTCACACTCTTGCCATAACTCTTCACTACTTTCGCGTAATAAAGTTAGGCGGCGTTTTATCAAGTCATCACTTTCATCATGCTTGGCATAAGCTAAACGTAAAATCGATGGTTTAAAGTGCAGCGCCTTAATCGCTGATTGCAATTGTTGTTGAGACTCATCATTCAACTTATCTCCTTCAAAAGCACCAGCACTTAGCTGAATACGCACAACACGGTGAATGGTCGCACCAAAGTTAGCTTTTACCATTTTACCGCGCGTTAAACGAACAACTCTTGGGTTTTCAGTCGTGATTCTAAAACCTGACGGTAAAGTACGTTCATCAATTTTAAGAATAAAATTAGATCCGCGCATTTCATTCGGTACACCAGCGCAAGCGATGTGATAACGGCCCTGTTCATCGGTAGTAACTACTAACCCTTTTGCCGTAGCTAAACGTACTGCGGGTATGCCAGCTTCATCCTTGTCTTGGTAACCATTAGCATTTAAGTCATCAAATACCTTTCCGATAATATCTGAACAATCAAATAACGGATCTGGCACAATACGTACGGTCGCGTCAGCAATATTAGTAACAACTAATTGACTTTGTAAATATCCACCCCATGCCTGATTGACATACTCTCCTTCGCCAACACCAGCTCCAATAATAGTAATAAGATCAATTTGATACTGTTGATTTGGGGTGAAATCTAAATCAGACCAAATAAGTTGGCGTTCAGTAACAAGTGGCTCAACTTTCTCGCCGTCAATAGTCGCAGAGCCTTCAACATATTTGAATCCTGGCGGCAATTGATCAATGACACTAAGCTGACTCAAACTAAAGTTTTGATTATTCGTGACAACAATAGAGTAAGGAACAAAATCACCACGAGAAGCATTTTTCACGTTAGTCGTTTTAATGACACCCAGCATTTCATTATCAATAGGATCAACAGGAATATGATTATTAATAATATTGCCTGATGGTAATAACGGGTCAATATTGAAAGTTAAGTAATACTGTGTTCCTTCGTCTCCGTCGGAAAAATCTGCCGATGTAGCACCACAAGTTTCAGGATCTTGAACACTAGCACTCAATGCAGGAGGACTATCTTGACGTTGTACCAACGCTGGATTTGGCGATGCAAGCACGTCGACAGTATTAGTACACGCTAACAATACTCTAGATACTCCGGGTAAATAACCCGTTGGTTCGGTTACGACAAGGGTGTAAACCCCTTTAGGTGCAGAATTAAAAATTAGAAATTGATAAACACCATCTGCCCCGGTGATTTGTTCTACATTATCTAAACCACCAACTAAATCACGTTCTGGATCAAAGCCTGCAGGCCCTTCAAAACGAACAGTAGCACCCGCAACAGGCTCTCGAGTTTTACTGTCATAAACAATGCCTGACGGATCAATCGGTAGGTTTTGATTTTCAATATCCTCACCAACCTCTAAGGTGATGTTACGAATAGTACCAAAAGATAAATCAACACCTGCTTCATCGGAAACACCATAACCATAAATGGCACCATTTTGTTCGTGCATAAAACGCACTTCATAAACACCCGGTGATAAACCTTCAAATAAATAACGACCATTACTGTCTGTTTTTACGACCGCAATAGGTGTGATATCTTGATTATTTTTAGGATTATCTCGTGTATCAATAAGCTGAACGGTCCAACCTTCAAGACCATTACCTTCATCTTCATCACGGTTGTGGTTACTATCTAACCATACCAAGCCGCTGATACTAGCGGGGTCTCTAAGTAACTCGCCAAAATCATAGTCAGTAAGATGACTAATATGTTCAGTAAAAATAATCTCGCTGAATGAATCATTGTGTAACTCACCACCATGACTACCAATACTGTCTAGTCCATCATCTACATCACTTGGCTGTGTTTCCGTTACCAGATAACCTTGGCTATTAGGTAATGGTAAATGTTCAAAGGTATAACGACCATCAACCCCAGTTAATACACTGCGAACCACCGGATGACCATCAAGATCGATACCTTCAAGCTGTATAACAACATTTGGAATACCCGGTTCAGTTTCTGAACGGTTACCGTCTCGGTTTTGATCATTAAATACTCTGCCGCTTAATAGGCTACCTCGTTCGCCAAAGTTATAATCTACGCCGTTATTACCAGCAACAATGATAATATTACTAAATTGATCATTGCTAACTTCGCCCTCTAGACTACCGAAGTGCTCCTTACCATCGTGCCATGCTGCAGGCTGTGTTTGGCTAAGAACATAAGTGCCTGCACGTAATCCGACAAAGTTATACTTACCTTCACTATCGGTTACTTGAGTATATTCAACATTTTCATCTTCTTGCCAAGATTCAAGGCCTGTTAATGTGATAGTGACATCCGCAATCGTTAGTAATTCGTTTTCATCACGTTCACCATTATCATTTTCATCAACCCAAACCTCACCACTGAGTGACGCACCTTCTAACTCGGCAAAGTTATAGTTTTCAAGCTGTGTGTTTGATGCAAGTTGTATGTCAATAATGCTATCAGTTTGATAACTATCAGCAATAATTTGCTGGCCAATACTTTCTGCGCCATCTAAGTATTCAGTAGGCTGTGCTTCACTAATTTGATAACCGTTGATATCACTCGGGTCTAATGAGTCAAATAAATATCTCCCCTCGTCATCCGTTTTTACAGTACGAGAAACACTACTACCTAAGTGATCTTTGCCTGTTAAGGTAAGGTTGACATTGGCAATACCTGTTTCACTGGCTGTATAAAGGCCATCGGCATTAGCATCAATAAAAACAACACCGGCAATAGAAGCAATTGGCCATTCAGCAAAATTATACGCTTCTAACTTACTGGTTAATGTGATTTTAATGTTCGTGATTATATCGCTACCTTGACTATTAGGAACAATCACACCAGCAATACTTTCTTGGCCATCAAGATATTCAGTTGGATGCGTTTCTATCAAGCTATAGCCAGCAGCATCACTTGGTGGTAATTGCGTAAAGTGATATTGACCATCGGCATCAGTCTGTTGAACTAAATTGATCACTTGTCCGTTTTTACTGGTACCCGTTAATGTTAATTCAACATTAGCTAAGCCACTTTCAGTGGTATCTTTAAGACCATTTTTATTGTTATCAACAAAAACAACACCACTTAAACTACCTTGATATAACTCACCAAAATTATTGTTTGATAACGTCACCTTTGCTTTTAGCACTAAGCCAGTCAAATTATCTGAAGCAAGACTGTTTGCAACAATTACCCCTGCAATACTGTCTAAGCCATCGATATAATCTTTTGGCTGTACTTCACTAATTTGATAGCCGTTCTCATCACTAGGTTGTAATAAATCAAATAGGTATAAGCCATTTGCATCTGTCGTTGTATGACGCTCGACAACTGCACCAACATTATCTTTACCAGTTAATGTAAGACTAACGTTTGCTATACCTACTTCATCTTTTGAATTAGCTAAATAAATACCATCAGCATCAGCATCAACAAAAACAGTACCCGTAATAGCCGCAATAGCCCACTCAGCAAAATTATAATTATCTAGCTTACTGTTTAAGTTAATTTGAATAGCGTCTAAGGTATCACTCGCTTCACTATTAGCAACGACGATACCGGCAATACTCTCTTTATTATCAAGATAGTCAGCAGGATGCGTTTCTATTAAGCGATAACCAGATGCGTTACTTGGTGGTAATTGGGTAAAGAGATAATAACCATTAGCATTTGTTTTCTGAACTAGGTTTATCGTCTCTCCATATAAACTCGTACCAACCAATGTCATTTCAACATTAGCGATCCCTGTTTCATTATTATTTTTAAGGCTATCTTGGTTAGCATCAATAAAAACAAAACCACTTAATTGACCTTTATAGACTTCACCAAAGTTATTGTTGGTAAGCTCTTGGTTCGCAATTAATTTAAGGCCCGTTAATATATCGCTACCACGGCTACTGGTTATAACAACGCCAGATATACTATCTAAACCATCGTTATAATCAGCGGGCTGTGTTTCAGTAATTTGATAACCATTACTATCGCTCGCATCTAATAGACCAAAATAATAAAAACCATTGGCATCGGTTGTGGTGGTTCGTGTTACTGCAATATCAGAAATATTTTTACCTGATAACGTTAATTCAACCCCAGCTAAAGCCCGTTTATTGATAGAGTATTGACCATTATTATTGTCATCAACAAAAACATAACCCGAAATTGAAGCCGTTGACCATTCTCCAAAATTATAATTTTCAAGTTGACTCGTTAGGGTTATTTGAATAGCAGTTAAACTATCACTACTCTCACTATTTGCCTGTACAACACCATTGATACTTTCTTGACCATCAAGATAATTAGTAGGATGTGTTTCTGTGACTATATAACCCGTAGCATTACTTGGTGGTAAGTTGGTAAAAAGATACTTACCATCAGCATCGGTTTGTTGTACTAGATTAAGTGTTTCTCCATTACTAGAAGTACCCGTTAAAGTTAACGTAACACCTGCAATCCCGTTATCACCAATATCTTTAAGGCCATTTTGATCCATATCTCCAAAAACAAAACCACTTAAGCTACCTTTATATAATTCACCAAAGTTATAGTTTTCTAAATTGGTATCGGCAATTAAATCAATACCGTTGATGTTGTCTGTGCTACGACTATTAGTAACCAAACTTCCTGAAGCATTATCTAAACCGTCATCAAAACTACTAGGCTGAACTTCACTAATATTATAACCAGCAGCATTGCTAGGAATAAGGTTATCAAATAAATAATTACCATCGACATCCGTGGTTTCGCTTAAATTAACAATGTTCCCATAAAGATCGGTACCACTTAAGTTAAGTGTAACCCCGGCAATACCTTCTTCATTACCATCTACTATCCCATCATCATTAAAGTCTGCATAAACCTGACCAGCAATAGACGATTTTGTAACCAGCACTATGTCACTATCAGTATTATTAGTGCTATCAGAATCGAAACCGGCGGTGGTAATAGTCGCTGTATTGGTACTCGTTCCGCCTGGAGGATAAGTAATAAAGCGGACTGGCACGTCAATTATTACATTGCCACCATTATTGATGGTCTCCAAATCACAAACAAAACTTGTATCATTAGCCGCTCCAGTACAACTACCCTGAGCAGGAACCGGTGGTCCAGTTAATTCCATGCCTGCAGGTAAATTATTAGTTAGTTCTGAATCTGCACTATCCCCAGGACCATCATTAGCCACTATCATGGTCCAATTAAAGGGTTCGTATACAGTAACCGAGGTTTTAGATGGGGTAATATTAACCGTTAAATCGAGTTGAATCCGTAACGAGGTACTTTCATCTTCTGTATTATTACCTAAATTAGTATCGGTTTCATTAGAGCCTACTGTTGGAGTAATAGTGACGGTATCGCCTGTGGGCTTAGGTTGAGTATCAGCCTTAAAGAATAAATAACGCGTGTATGTATCATTAGCCTCTAACTGAGTAGTTGCGGGTAATTCACAGTGCATTGTCATGGTAGTAGCACCCGTTACCGAGCTTCCTACATTATCACAAATTGCAGTAGCGCCAATACAGCTACTATTACCTGCATCATCACATAAAAAAGTAAATTGTTTACCAGCTTCAGGTGTTAATATGGCGTCAAAATAGACACTAGTAGCGACAGAAGGACCACGATTGGTAATTTCCATTTTATAACGAATAACGTTATCAGTCGTTGCTGGGAATGCGGCAGGAGTTGGAGTCCAGCTTATAGGGTCTTCGACATCCGTGGTATTGATGAGTAAATCTAACTCTGCTGATTTAATGATTAAATTATTACTTTTATCATTATTAGTCAGATCGCTCTCTACTGTTGTCGTCTTAATTTCAGAAGCATTACCTAATGTCCAATCTGAGTTAGTATTTTCCCAACTTGGTCGTACATTTAGTGTAATAGTATGAGTTTCATTACGATTTAAAGTACCGATAGTACACGTGAGCACATTACCACTAAGCGGATCACAGCTACCCTGTGTAGAAACCGCTGAAATTAGATCGTAAGTAAAACCAGCATCAGGATCAAAAGTATGAGTTACCACAACGCCTTCGGCTTGTGATGGGCCATTATTTCTAAAAGTAAGTACCTTGGTAACATCTGTCCCCGCTTTTGCTGGGTTGGGGTTAATAGTTAAGGCTGTCATCTCAACATCAGCAATAGGATCTACCGTTAAATTGATACTGGCACTATTGTTATTTGGGTTATTATCACCTAATACAGCGGAATCCACTTCTGCAGTATTCGTCAAAAGGCCATCAGCTAAAGGTCGATCAACCGTAATGGTAAAAATTGAAACATCATTCATGGCCATAGTAGAACCATTTTTCAATTCACAACGCACTGTGCCATTAATGACGGTACAATCGAATTTACTTGAATTATCAGTCACTACTATTGGTGTTTCATTAGGCGAAGCACTAATAATATTAGATAAATAACCAGGGATATCATCCGTCACTACTACGGCATCATTATCCGTTCCACTCAGTGTATTCGGACCATAGTTAGTTACTGTTAATGTATAAGTTGCTTGGCTTTCCGTTGTTTCTAGTACATCATTTGTACCGCTGGTTGTGCTAACACTTTTAGTAATACCTAAGTCAGCAATTAAAGTCGTACTTTCTACTCCTGCACCAGTACAGTGATTATGATCAACAGGGTCATCTTGGCCTAATGTTGCACCATTATCTTCATCTGTAGCACAAGCATTGTTAGTTAACGTACCTGCAGCATTTGCGGTTGTTACTATAGATAAATAAGTTGAAAAATTTCCATTTGATAATTGATTACTATATTCACAGGTAACTACTTCAGGGCCAGATCCTGTAACAGCACAAGTCCAGTTTGTTCCAGAAGAAGAAACATAGCTTTCATTCACATCTAAAGTGTCAACGATTGTCACGATACCTGTAGTGGTTCTAGGCCCATTATTTTTGACTCGCAGAGTACTGGTCATGTTAGAGCCTAGCGCAACAGGATTTGGTCCTTTAGTTTTAAAAATTTCTAAATCAGCGCCATCAGCAACAACATCAAACGTGACTGAGTCAGTATTATTACTTGCAATAGGATCATCATTATCAGCATCAATCACGACGCTATTAACAACATTTACTCCTGTGGGAGGGACATTAGTTGTAATAATAATATTATCAGTTGTACCGACAGCATAAGAAGTTCGAGTACATGTTACCGGGTTAGCAGTACCAGCGGTGCCAGAACAACTCCAACCGGTGCCGATAGCACTTATAAACGTAAAATCACTCGGTAAGGTATCAACAACCGTTATATTACTGGCATCAAATGGACCATTATTGCGAGGAGATAAAGTAAATGTAACGGTTTCACCGCCAATAATTGGCGATGCGACTGTTTTAGTAATACTGAGATCAGTACCGGGATTAATGACAGTGTTTTCTGTTGTCGTATTGTTATTATCAATAGGGTCTTTAGTCGTTAATGATTCAGTTGAGACAGTAGCGCTGTTAGTAATAGTACCTGTAATAGCTCCTTCAACCTTGGTATTAATAATAATCGCAGGAGCATTGGTACCATTAATCAAAGAGTTTCGGGTACATGTGACTAACTGACTTGCACTACCACAACTCCATCCCGAGCCGCTGTATGAAACATAACTAACGCCGTTAGGTAAAGTATTAATCACTTTAATATCTTCAGCATCATTAGGTCCGGCATTATTAACAATTAATGTGTAATAAAATTCACCGCCAGCAATAACAGGGTCAGCGCTATCACTCATTGTTAAACTGAGATCTGCACCATTATCAATAGTGGTATTTTGAGTTGAGCTATTATTTCCAGAATTAATATCACTAGACGAAGTTCCCGCTGTTGCGGTAACCGCTATATCTGCTCCTGTACTAGCACTCGTCTTAATAACGATATTTACATCGATATCAGCCAAGCCTGCCAAATCACCAAAAGCACAATTTACTGTACCGGGTGTAGCTAAATCATGAACACAGCTACCATTATCAACTGATACAAAAGTGGTCGTTGCTGGTAAAGGAAAAACCAAGGTTACATCATTTGCTGTATCACTGGCATTGTTACTCACCTTAACAGCATAATTGATTTCCCCACCACGAGGCGCGGGATCTGGAGTATCTTCTAGTGTTGATACAAGCACATCAGCAGCAAAAATATTGGCGCTAAAAAGTGCAATAAAAAAAACTAAATAATATGAATTTTTCATAACTTCCTTTTTTATTATATTAATCATCAATGAATAACGTTTAATAACGACTCATAAACCACTTGAAATTTTTTAATAAAATCAAGTCTATGTAGGACAAAAATCTCAGAGTAATAATTTATCCTCTGATAAACCCACAACGGTTAAAACAATAAAAAAGTCACATATAAGTTTATTTTTTTATAAAATTAAATTATTAATACTATAAAAACACATAATTAAAACGTATAAAAACAGAAAGTTAAATAAAATACTGTAGTAGTTAAAATAAATAGAATCACTTCTTTTTAAATTTCCAGCAATATAAAATTCAAAAAAAATAAAAATCCTGTAATAATTTATTTTCTATGTGATACTATTTTATTATTAAGTTAAAAAAGTAGGAATAATCATGACTCAAAGACGAAACTTTATAAGAGCAATAATAGGCTCTGCTATTGCTACCAGTTTGCTACCTAATATTAGCAACGCTAAGACAACATCAAACACTAGCGCTAATGCTCACTCTCAAATAAAACCTAAGCGTTTAAAAGCAGGAGATACCATAGGTTTAATTACTCCTAGCAGTAACACATGGGAAGATGAGGAAATTCATTTCGCCATTGATGTACTTAAATCTTTTGGTTTCAAAGTAAAACAGGGCAAATATATTTTTGAGCGTAAAGGATATCTTGCAGGTAGTGATAAAAATCGTGCTTGGGATGTTAATAACATGTTCAAAGACAAAAATGTTGATGGTATTTTTTGTCTACGAGGTGGCTACGGATCTCCTCAAATCTTGCCCTATTTAGATTATGATCTTATCGCAAAAAATCCCAAAGCACTTATCGGATACAGTGATATAACAGCACTATTAAATGCAATTCATGCTCGTACCGGTTTAGTGACTTTTCATGGACCTATTGCCAAACAAAATTTCACTGAATACACCTTAAAAAGTTTTAAAGATGTATTATTTACTCCCAAAGCGAATATAGACCTTGGAACACCACCTCTTTTTGAAGCAAAAGAAGGCCAAGCGGAAAAAGACAATAGGCTAACATTAATCAATAAAGGGGTCGCACATGGGCAACTTATTGGCGGAAATCTTTCTTTGATGGTGAAATTAATAGGTACTCCTTTTGAACCAGATTACACCGATAAAATTTTATTTTTAGAAGATGTCGAGGAAGCGCCCTATCGCGTTGATGGTATGTTAACGCACTTAAAAATCTCTGGTCGATTAGATAAGCTCGCTGGTATTGTTTTTGGTAAATGTACCGATTGCACCGCAACAGGAAACTCATTAAGTATCGAAGAAGTAATTAAAGAGCGTTTAGGCGATTTAAATATTCCAGTATTAAAAGGCCTAATGATCGGGCATATTGATGATATATCGACAATACCTGTTGGCGCTATGGCAAAACTTGATGCAACCAACAAGCGATTAATATTAACTGAAACAGCAGTTAGCTAGATAACTTATGCATAATTTACTATTCGTATTATCTCAAGCGCTAGTTTTCCCCCAGCAATCTGATATTTATTTAGAAGTTGTTGGTGATCCCCATTTAACTAAAGACTGGGTCTTTTTTGCTCCACACGAAACAGAGTTTGTTGCCAATCAATATGTTGCTAAGCAAGTTGTTGATAAAGGTGGGGTGTTTATTATTTTAAGGCAAGATGGTAAACGCCTTATTACTTTAAATATTGACGGCACAAAAGTAAAAATAGATCCCAACCGTATCTTTACGTCACATGGACGTATAGAAAGTATAAAAAAGTTAAATCCAACTATTGCTGAACAAAAAAACTTGGTTAATAAAACCGAGCAATTGGCGGATAATCTCAGCAAATTTGTACTCAAAGCGCTAAACGGAAACCAAAAACCAACGGCATTAGTTGCTATGCATAACAACACTAATGGTTATGAAAATGACGGTAAAAATGGTGTTGGTGATGTCTCTATTATTCGTTATCAAAAAAAATTTTCTAGCGGGGCTAACTATTTAATTGATGTATCTCATGGCTCCTATGATGAAGATGACTTATATTTCATGACCGATAGAAAAGACTTTGAAGCAGCAAAAGAACATGGATGGAATGCCGTATTGCAAAACCCACAAGTCGCTTACGATCCATCAGAAGACGATGGTTCGTTATCTGTGTATGCTGAAATGAAAGGCTATCGTTATATCAATGTGGAAGCAGAAAGAGTCAATAATGGTTTTGGTGAAGATCACCTATCAGTACAAACTGACATGGTTGATTTTGTCTTTTCATTACTAGAAGAAAATAATGAATAATAGTATCCCTTGCTTACCAACCTAAAAAGAAATATATTATTCTCATATTAAAATCAATAATGAATTATTTATGAAAATAAAACCTCACATTTCGTACATCGACAATCAAATGCATATAGAAAATGTGTCGGTAGAGTCCATAGCTAAGGACATTCCTACACCTTTTTATTGTTATTCTTATTCTGCCATTAAGGCTGCTTACTTAGAATACGAAGCCGCCTTCAGCGATTTAGATACAATGATATGTTATGCGGTAAAAGCAAATTCTAATCAAGCAATATTAAAAACACTGTCCGACTTAGGTGCTGGAGCTGATGTGGTTTCCGAAGGTGAAATAAGAAGAGCATTAAGTGCCGGTATACCTGCTAATAAAATTGTCTTTTCAGGTGTAGCTAAAACTGAAGCTGAAATATCCTTGGCCCTAGATAATGATATTTTTCAGTTTAACGTTGAGTCTGAGCCTGAGTTATTATTAATTAGTCAAATAGCCGCTAGAAAAAATAAGTCTCCTGCGATTTCACTTAGAGTAAACCCTAATGTTTGTGCTAAAACACATGAAAAAATAACCACCGGAAAATCAGAAAACAAGTTTGGTATTCCAATAGCTAAAGCGAGAGAGGTTTATCGCTATGCTGCTTCATTACCAAATATCATCGTTCAGGGTGTCGATGTGCATATTGGCTCTCAATTAATAGATCTAGTACCTTTCGAAGAAGCGTTCAATAAGGTTGCAGAATTTGTTACTGTGTTAAAAGCTGATGGACATAAAATCTCTATTATTGATATTGGTGGCGGTTTAGGCATAGATTATAGTGAAGATGAGGTTGAACCTGACAAAAATGCTTATGCGACTATCGTTAAACATTGCCTTGGTCATTTAGGCTGTAAAATTATTATTGAACCCGGCAGATCAATTGTTGGTAATGCCGGTGTACTTGTATCAAGTGTTGTTTATGTTAAAAAAGGGGAAGAACGCCAGTTTTTAATTTTAGATGCGGGTATGAATGACCTTGTTAGACCAAGTATGTATGATGCTTATCATCAAATAAAACCAATTAGTAATGCTATAACAGAAACCTCCCATTACGATATTGTTGGTCCGGTTTGTGAGACTGGCGACACCTTCTCGAAAAATAGAGAGTTACCGACTGCAAAAGCAGGTGATCTCATTGGTATTTTAAGCTGTGGCGCCTATGGTACTGTTATGTCTTCAACCTATAACACTCGCCTCAACGCACCTGAAATCATGGTTAATGATAAACAATTCGCAGTGATTAAATCGCGTTTAAGTTATGAAGAAGTTATTGCTCAAGATATAATTCCTGATTGGTTATTAAAATAATGTATGGGCGTTTGTAGAGCGTGTTTTGTATGGGCGTTTGTAGGGGCGACTTCAGTCGCCTGTTCACAATACACATCAATAACGCTGTATTATGTTATATCCCATTATTAGGCGAATAAATTCGCCCCTACGGTGATGATAATCAATTCCTTCGTAGGACGTTTTTGTAGGGGCGTTTGTAGGGGCGACTTCAGTCGCCTGAGCAGGATATACAAGGTGTATTTTAAAAAGCAGTTGTTACTCTTTAAATTTAAACTAACTAATGGGTTGAACTTTCATCAAAATAAATAGAGAACTCGCTGCCCTCTCCCCATTTGCTGGTAATCACTAATTCAGCTTTATGGTGAAGTAATACATGTTTAACTATTGCTAACCCTAGTCCTGAGCCTCCGGTATCGCGAGAGCGAGACTTATCAATACGATAAAAACGTTCTGTTAATCGATTTAATTGTTCAGATTTAATACCATCGCCATTATCTTTGACGCTAAATATCATTTTATCGCCATTTTTTTGCCAACTAATTTCAATAGTGCCGTGAGGTTGAGTATAAGCAATGGCATTAGAAATTAAATTGGTACACGCACTTTTCAATTCAGTTTCAATACCATAAATACCGATACCATGGGTAATATTAGTACGAATTTCATGCTGTTTTATTTGATTTAGCCACTTTGCATCTTCAACAAGATTTTCGATAAGGCTTGGCATATCAACAGGCTTCATCGCATCATCATCACGATTATTTTCTACTTTAGACAAGCTCAGTAATTGTTCAACCAAGCGCTCCATTCGAGATACCTGCCCCTCAATGGTACAAAATACTTTTTGCCAATGGGAGTCTAACGCATATTCAGTTTCCTGAATCATTTCAACGTAACCACGAACAACCGTGAGTGGCGTTTTAAGTTCATGAGACACATTAGCCACAAACTCGCGTCGCATTTTTTTCATACGGTGATATTTAGCAATAGCACGAGACATTAAAAAAACACGTTCCCCACCAAAAGACATTACTGATATTTCAAGTTGTAGTTCATCATTAATAGGTGAAGTAATTAAACAAGGTGATTCAAAATTATCTTGGGATAAATATTCTGACAATACAGGATCAATAAGTAACTGCTCAATATGCTTACCGATGTCATCAGGAAAATTAACACCCAGTAAACGCTGTGCCTTTTTATTACCCGAAACAATTAATAAATCGTTAGATAAGATAAGCGCTGCATCAGGTAAAGCCTCTATTCCTGAGTGAAAACGAAAGTCTGACTTATCTTCAATATTTAAATGAGTTTGCATTATTTATACTTGCTATGTTGGTTATTAATCATATTGTTTGACAACAATATTTAGTTTTTAGACTTTTGGACTGTTTTACCCGAAAAGCGGTAACCTGCACCACGGACAGTTTGAATAAAATCTTCATGGCCCGCGCCTGAAATAGCTTTTCTTAAACGTCGGATATGAACATCAACGGTTCTATCTTCAACATAAACATTGGTTCCCCAGACATTATCCAGCAGTTGTTCGCGTGAATAAACACGTTCTGTATGAGTCATAAAGAAATGCAATAATCGAAACTCTGTTGGTCCCAAATCTAAGGCATCTTCATTGATAGTGACATGATGAGATACAGGATCTAACTTTAAACCATGAAACTCTACTTTTTCAGCTAGTAATGTCGGAGACACACGTCTAATTACGGCTTTAATACGGGCAATCAATTCTTTAGGTGAAAAAGGTTTAGTAACATAGTCATCAACACCTGCATCAAGGCCTTTCACTTTATCATCTTCATCAGCACGAGCGGTCAGCATGATAATAGGAATATTACGACTATATTCTCCTTGTTTTAATTCTTTAGCTAACTTGACACCACTTCCGCCAGGTAACATCCAATCAAGTAAAATTAGATCAGGGTATGGCTCAACAATTTTTTCTTTCGCTTCTTTTATATCAACAGCTTCGACCGAGTTAAAACCATTTTGTTCTAAAACAAAGGTGATCATTTCCCTGATTGGAGTTTCATCTTCAACAACTAAAATGTAACCACTCATACATATACCTTAAAATATATTTACGTCACGTAATTTTCAATGTTGCTATTATGCACAACAAAAATGACACTTTTGTGACAATAAACTAAGTGAAATACTTAATTACTTACCTTAAGTAACCACTTAGTACGTTTTATCTACTTAAATACTCACTTAAAAAACAAAAAAAGCCGCAATGCGACTTTTTTATGAAAAACTACTGTAAATATCCATCCGTTAATGACTGTTCATGCATAATGTTAATATCTTATCAAACGGTCATGACTCCCTAAAAGAATATCCCCCTGATAACTTACACACGCCCTCTAAAATACAACGCTAATCTTATATAAAGTTGACATTAAAAGTCATATTGAATACCCACACCTAAATAATCAGCATCCTGATTTTCAGTTTTCAGCTCAAACCTTGTATAAAAAGCATAAAGTTTCGTATTACTTGCTAGCTTATAATCAATGCCAGCAGTTAGGCCAGAATTCTTCTCACTCCCTTTATAATCAGCCATCTGATATTGACCTTTAAGCGTTGAAGCACCAATAGTATATTTAGCTGAAATCATCACGCCATCCATTTCAGCACCGGTATCAATATCCTCTTGATTTTGAATTACCAACCCTACAATAACATCTGAAATTTTAGTTTGTACCGTCGCTCTGAACGTATCAAAACCTTTAACCTCAGCGTCATAAGCGATTGCTGCATATAGCTGAGATTTTTTCAGGTTTTTATCACCATAAAAAGCCCCGATAGATAGTGCGTCTTCACTATCTACTGAATCCTCCAACATATAGGTTACACCTAATTGGAAACCATTAAATTTAGGGGACTTATAAGTAACAGTATCACTCAAACGATTTTCACCCGCCCAAAGTGTTTTAATATCACCATTTAAGTCACTAAATAAATCAGTTTTACCTTGAGATTGTTTCAATATAGAATCGTTTTTACCAAGTAACACTTCACCAAAAGAGCCTTTTAAACCGATAAACTGATTACGTGCAGTAAAAGTATCATCGGCATCACCATCAATATCTATCTGAAACTCAGCTTGATAGACAACTTCTAGGTCGTCATTCAAATCATGACTACCTTTAAAACCTATACGAGAAGCATTACTTTTAAGTTCGCTATAGCGGCCTTCACCATCATCAGAAGATTGTACTGAGACATTTGCTCGACCATAAATATCAACATTAGCGGCATAAGCCGAGCTGATACCAACTGAACACAACATTAAGCCAAGGGTACTTCTTATTAATTTCATCTATATGCCTTTTCAGCCTAAAAAAGATTCCTGTCTTTTTAGGCTATATATCTATCATTTTTATTACATAATATGACATTATAAGGCCACAATCACTTTATATTACAAAAATATGACAAGATAATTCACTAACCTAATTTAGATAACCTCGGTAACTTCAACCAAATTCATAATATTTATGTAAAAAACTTTATCCTTTCAATAAAAGTCGTTAAAGTCATTAATATGACAATCTAACAAATGAAATAAAATTATATGAAAGTTAAGAGCCTATCTCG
This sequence comes from Colwellia sp. 6_MG-2023, assembly GCF_030547765.1. NCBI lineage: Bacteria > Pseudomonadati > Pseudomonadota > Gammaproteobacteria > Alteromonadales > Colwelliaceae > Colwellia > Colwellia sp. 6_MG-2023. The sequence continues at coordinate 59,474 of NZ_JAUOPP010000016.1, forward strand.
AAAATTGCTAACCAGAGTGCTCTCCTTTTACTTTATATTAACAGTGGGTGTTACAGGCATTCAAATTATTGCCGAGTATTTTAACACTAAAAATCATATCAATAGTGAGCTGCTTACCTTAGAGAAAACCATTAGTGGTAGCTTGACCCGAGCCGTTTGGGAATTAAACAATCAACAAGTCATTGATATTTCAGAAGGGCTTGTTGCCATTCCTATGATTAAAGGGATTACAGTTACTGATGAATCAAACAATATAATTACCCAGTTAGGCGAAGTTATTTCTCCTGAAAAATCCAGTATTCGTAATATGGCATTAGATGATGCCTCTGAAGGCATAAGTTCGGTTACCGAAGGCTTATTTGGTCACTCATTTCCTCTTGTGTTCGAATTTTCCGGCCGAACAACCTCTGTAGGCCGTGTTACCTTATTATCTAGCAACGCTGTAATATTTAGCCGAATTGAAGTTGGCCTCTATTTTCTTATTGGTAATGCTATTGTTAAAACGGCATTTCTAGTATTTCTATTCACCTTGGCCTTTAATAAGCTATTAACCACGCCGCTGAAAGAGTTAACACGACAAATTAGCCAGATAGACTTAGATGATCCTGAAGCCTCTAAACTTCATTCTATGAATTATGAAAAAAATGAATTAAATGTGCTTGAGGATGCCTACAACAATTTAATCAATGAACTAGTAGAGTTCAAAGAGAAGTTAGCACAATCCCAATTAGAAACAGATAAAGCTAAAGAACAAATTGACGAAAACAATCTTTTACTTGAACAAGAAGTTGCCAGAAAAACATCTTCATTAAGCAGCACTATGCTAAAAATGGAAGTGCAGCAAAAAGAGTTACGAGAGCAAAAGAAAACCTTACAAGAAGAAAATCTACGTCACAGCAAAACAGAAAAAACACTAACAACCACGAATAAAGATTTAATTCATTCAATTAAAGAATTAAATAAAGCTAAAGAAAGATTATTAGAAGCGGAGAAAATGGCATCACTTGGTGAGCTTTCCGCCGAAATATCTCATGAAGTAATCACACCTATTGGTATTAGTATTACCTCTTCAAGTTACTTATCTGAGCAAATATCTCATTTACAACAGAGCCTAGATGAAAACAAAATATCAAGAAAAAGTATCGAAAGCTTTATCCAAAATGCTTTAAATAGTACCAAACTATTAAATAACAACCTTCATAGAGCCTCTGAATTAGTCACAAGCTTTAAACATATAGCTACCGATCAAACGAGAGACAAAATTCGTTTAATAAATGTTTCTAATTATATTGATGAAATTATCCAATCTATACACCCTAAATTGAAGAAAACGAATCATTCCATTAAAGTAGATTGTGATGAGAATATTGACATATGTAGCCATCCTGGCGCTATTGCCCAAATACTAATCAACTTAATAATTAACTCTATCATTCATGGTTTTGAGCAAATCAACCGCGGACAAATAACTATTGATGTGAAGTATTATCATCATAAATTACTAATTGACTATAAAGATAATGGGCATGGACTTAGCGAAGAAACCAAGGAAAAATTATTTGATGCATTTTATACAACAAAATCGAATAAAGGCGGAACAGGATTAGGAACTCATATTATTAAAAACTTAGTAACAGATACCTTAAATGGCACAATTACCGCGCATAGTGAAATAAATAAAGGCCTGAGTTACCATATAGAAATACCAGATATGCGTACCTAACCGACACTTACCTCACTTAGCTGCCAGTGAAAATATAATTTTTAAACTTGCTTAGACATAAGTTTTATTGAATGCTAATGATCCACTGCTTTTTTTCAGGTAATATGGCTTTTTTAAAAATCAGCCTCACTCCGTATACATTAGGTGAGCACCCAAGCTAGGATCCTTTTATGTGGTTTAAGAACCTATATTTTTTCGCCTTTACTCGTCCATTTGAACATTCAGAGGAAGATTTAGAAAAACACCTGAGTGAACACCTTTTCACTCCTTGTGGCTCAACAGAAGTATCACACTTTGGCTGGGTGAATGCCTTAGGAAAACATGGTGATACCAGTGTACATAGCGCGAATGGAAATTTTTTAATATGTGCACGAAAAGAAGAAAAGATATTACCTGCCCCTGTGATCAAAGATATGATAGAAGAAAAAGTCGCTTTGCTTGAGCAGGAGCAAGGTCGCGGGGCAACAAAAAAAGAAAAAGAACAATTTAAAGAAGATATTGTTTTCGAATTATTACCTCGCGCTTTTTCTCGTATTTCAGATACTCACGCCTACATTAGCCCTAAAGATAACATTATCGTTATTAATGCAAGTGCTCGCGGTAAAGCAGAAGATTTACTTGCCTTACTCCGTAAAGTATTAGGCACACTACCTGTCACTACATTAGAGCCGGACGTCCAAGCTGACGAAACAATGACAGATTGGTTGGTAAAAAAAGATTTAGGCCCTAAGTTTCAATTAGGTATGGAAGCTGAATTTAATGCACTAGGTGACGATGGTGCTGTCATCAGAGTAAAAAATCAAGATTTAGACAGCGACGAAATAAAGTCTCACTTAGATGCTGATAAATATATGGTAAAAGTGGCTCTTGAATGGGATGAATCATTATCATTTATACTTTGTGATGATTTATCTATTAAACGTATAAAGTTTTTTGACGTGATTCAAGAACAAAATGACGATATCGACAGCGATGATATTGTTGCTAAGCTTGACGCAGACTTTTCACTAATGGCAGGAGAATTAAATCGATTCATTCACGATTTACTTGCAGAATTTTCATTGAAAACAACAGACTTATTAGAGAACGACTAACTTGTGTTAGTTAACAAGATTATTATTTATTTGGAGTAGAAATGACAATTATCAAAATGGCAGATGTGGAACTTACAGATAAACGCGTTTTAATACGTGAAGATTTGAACGTGCCGGTTCAAGATGGAGTAATTACCTCTGATGCTCGTTTACAAGCCGCATTACCAACAATAATTCAGGCCTTAGAGGCAGGCGCTAAAGTGATGGTTATGTCACACCTTGGCCGACCTACTGAAGGAGAGTTTGAAGATAAATACTCACTTAAACCTGTTGCTGATTATTTAGCTGGTGCTATTAACTACCCTGTGCGCTTGGTAAAAGATTATTTATCAGGCGTTGATGTAGCATCAGGAGAACTTGTTATTTTTGAAAATGTTCGTTTTAATAAAGGCGAAAAAGAAAATGATGACGTTCTCGCTAAACAATTAGCAAACCTTTGTGATGTATTTGTAATGGATGCTTTTGGTACAGCACATCGCGCGCAAGCAAGTACTCATGGTGTTGCTAAATATGCTCCTATTGCTTGTGGAGGTCCATTATTAGTTAATGAATTAGCTGCCTTAGCTAAAGCTATTGACAACCCTGCTCGCCCATTGGTTGCGATTGTAGGTGGTTCAAAAGTATCAACTAAATTAACTGTCTTAGATGCGTTATCAAAAATCGCCGACACAATAGTTGTTGGTGGCGGTATTTCAAATACATTTGTTGCTGCTGCGGGCAAAGAAGTAGGTAAATCACTATATGAACCTGACTTAATTCCTGAGGCTCAACGCCTTTGTAAGCAAACAGAAATTGTATTTGCTGATGATGTAACCGTTACTCGTGATGGTTTTAGCGATTGGAAGCATGATTCAGTAACAGAAATAAAATCATCATCAGACGTTGATGCACAAGATGATATTATCGATTACGGCCCAGCAACTTCAGCTAAAGTTGCTGAAATAATAAAAACAGCTGGTACTATTTTATGGAATGGTCCTGTTGGCGTATTTGAAATTGATGCATTTGCTAAAGGTACAGAAGTTATTTCTAACGCGATAGCTGATAGCTTTGCTTTTTCAATTGCAGGTGGCGGTGACACATTAGCCGCTGTAGATAAATATAATATTAAAGATAGAGTTTCTTATATTTCTACTGGTGGAGGTGCCTTTTTAGAGTTTTTAGAAGGCAAAAAATTACCAGCTGTAGAAATTCTAGAACAAAGAGCTAAAGAGCAATAGACATTTTCAAGTAGCGAACTTCCACACAGTTTATTTACAGTGAAGTTTGCTACTTGTATTCATTCTTTAACAATTAAGCCTAATTTTTAAAGAATGAATACAATCAACTATACTCAACAGTCTATACAAAAAATGAGTAAGTTAACGCACCCCAACTAACAGAGCTTAAAGCAAAATGAAGCTCAAACCTGAAGGAGAATTATATGGCTTTAAATGCTTCAAGTATGGCATCAATGCTTACAAAGGTTATCACAGAACATGGATTTATCGCCGCGCTTGATCAAAGTGGCGGTAGTACACCAAAAGCTTTAGCTTTATACGGCATAGAGGAAAATGAATTCTCTAATGATGAACAAATGTATGACTTAGTGCATAAAATGCGCACTCGTATCGTCACTAACCCTGCTTTTACCGGCACACGTATTTTGGGCGCTATATTATTCGAAAATACGTTAGATAGAGAGTTTTCAGGTAAACCTTCAGCGCAATACTTGTGGGAAGAAAAACAAGTTGTTCCTTTTCTAAAAGTAGATAAAGGACTTTGTGAAGAGAAAAATGATGTGCAGTTAATGAAAGCCATGCCAGAGCTAGATTCATTACTGGATAAAGCGGTTTCTCAAGGGGTGTTTGGAACAAAAATGCGCTCTGTTATTAAATTAGCTAACCAACAAGGCATTAATGATGTTGTTGCCCAACAGTTTGAGATTGCAAAACAAATATTAGCAAAAGGGCTAACTCCAATAATAGAGCCTGAAATTGATATTAACAGCCCTGAAAAATCATCAGCCGAAGCGTTACTTAAATCAGCATTACTTAACCAACTAGATAAGTTACCTGACGATAAAAAAGTCATGCTCAAATTAACATTACCTAACACCGACAATTTTTATGATAGCTGTATTAACCATAAAAACACCATTAAAGTAGTTGCATTATCAGGTGGTTATGATCGAGAACAAGCCAATAAGAAAGTTGCCGCTAATCCTAAAATGATCGCAAGCTTTTCTCGTGCGTTAACGCAAGGCCTTAGTGCTAAGCAATCAGAAGAAGAATTTACAGCAATATTAAATACCGCCATAGAAAGTATTTATAACGCTTCAAAAACCTAATATAACTCTTCATAAGTCCAAGTAAGTTAACCCTATCTAACGGTATGGTTAACTTTCATACATATTAATAACAATCAGCTAATATCACTTATTTTTCAACTACTTTTCTAGTAAATTTCTAGCATCAACCCCGTATTTTCAGTCAAACCATCAAAACAACAACTTTTACTGCCTGAACAGTATAAATACTGTTATAATTTATTGATAAACACTGTTTGTTATAAAAATAATGATTCATAAACAGAAAAAAAACACCTTCACATTCAAAAATTTAATTGGCTAATATTAGGAGTAATCAATGGCTTTAATTTCAATGCGTCAAATGCTAGATCATGCAGCTGAATTCAACTATGGCATTCCTGCGTTTAATGTAAATAATTTAGAGCAAGTGCGCGCAATCATGATTGCAGCAGACAAAACGGATAGCCCTGTAATTCTTCAAGGATCAGCAGGCGCACGCAAATATGCTGGAGCCCCCTTTTTACGACACTTAATTTTAGCTGCTATTGAAGAGTTTCCTCATATTCCAGTAGTAATGCATCAAGATCATGGAACATCGCCGAGTGTTTGCCAACGTTCTATTCAATTAGGTTTTTCATCCGTAATGATGGATGGCTCTTTAATGGATGACGGTAAAACACCAAGCAGTTATGAATATAATATTGATGTAACACGTAGAACTGTTGAAATGGCACATGCTTGTGGTGTCTCTGTTGAAGGTGAACTAGGTTGTTTAGGTTCATTAGAAACCGGTGAAGCTGGTGAAGAAGATGGCATTGGTGCAGTAGGTAAGTTAACCCTTGAACAAATGTTAACAGATCCTGAAGAAGCGGCTGATTTTGTGCAAAAAACGCAAGTCGATGCTTTAGCTATCGCCTGCGGTACATCACATGGTGCATACAAATTTACTCGCCCCCCCACAGGTGACATTCTAGCAATTGATCGCATCAAAGCTATTCATACCCGTATTCCTAATACACATTTAGTAATGCATGGCTCATCTTCTGTACCACAAGAATGGTTAGCTATAATTAATGAATATGGCGGTAATATTCCGGAAACTTATGGCGTACCTGTTGAACAAATTCAAGAAGGTATTAAAAACGGCGTACGTAAAGTTAATATAGATACTGATTTACGATTAGCCTCAACGGGCGCAACTCGACGCTTTTTAGCACATAACCCAAGTGAATTTGATCCACGTAAATTTTTAGCCGAAACAACCAAAGCAATGTCTGATATCTGTGTTGCTCGTTATGAAGCATTTAATACAGCCGGTAATGCAAGTAAAATAAAACCTATCAGCCTTGATAGCATGTTTGATTTATACCAAGCTGGTAAGTTAAACGCAATAATCAAGTAAGACAAATTAGCCTAGAATTTATAATAATGAGGTTCTAGGCTAATAAATCATTTATTTAAAGGGTTTTGGCCCTTTTTTACCTACAAAATTAATTTATTCAAATAGTTAATCATAAACATCATGCTTATTATAAAAATCACTTACCTGATGACAAGAGCGTTAATTGACTAACCTATTAACAATAAACTCAATCAAATTGCTATTAAACATCAAATCCTACTTTAAAATAATCAAAACTGCTTTATAATGAACTCTTTTAAAGTTTTGATTTAGCTCTAGCCGCAGTTATACCCGTCTACATGTTTGCTTATAAATCTACTTTTAATTGGTTCTAAGATGCTTCATACGACTTAGATATAATATTTCAAACTAAAAAAGATCTTAACATGCCTCGTTTACTCATTGTGATATCATTTTTGTATTTATCTGTTAGTACTTATGCACAAGGAAGTAATTTTCAAAAAACAAATCCTGACACATCAAGTGCAACAGCAGCTGACATTTTATTTAGTCTAGAAACTCCTGATACCACTACCAACATTAGAACGCCGCCAATTTTTACTGGCTCAATTGAACTTGGCTTCCTCTACAAAACGGGAAATACTAATAGTGGTGATGTAAAAACAGGCTTAGATTTTCGTTTTGAAAAAAGCGCCTGGTTAAGTTTATTAAATATCGACTTATTATTAAAAAAGGCAGATGTTGTCTATGATGATGGTGATACACACTTTGAAACGACCGATCACAAATGGACTGTATCTTCACAAACAAACTATAACTTAGATAATAAAGAACAAAATTATGTCTATGGCAACATTTGGTATGAAGAGAATGAATTCAGTAGCTTTGATTATCAAAGCTCGATATCAACTGGCTGGGGACGTCACTGGTATAGAAGTAACGAGGCTTCTCTTTGGGGAGATATAGGCCCTGGCTATAAACGCGATTTATACAAAGAAACTGATACCGATGAGCAATTAACGGCAGATACTTTTATCGTTCAACTTCAAGCGTTATATATAAGAAAAATTGGCGATCATATTGAATTTAAAGAATATTTAAGTGCTAAACAAGCACTTGATACCGATGAAAACAGTATTTATAAGTCAGAGACAATAATCACAACAAAACTAATTTCTACGCTGCAATTAAAATTCACAGTTACCTTAGGCTACAACACCAAGGTAGATGAAGAGCAAAAGAATTTTGATACTCAAACAGCTGCCACACTCGTCTATAGTTTTTAATATTATAAAAAATCAAACAAATTAACACATAATTAAAAGCGGTTTTTATATCCGCAAGAATGACTCAACTTTGAAAAGGAAACAGCAATGAATCATAAATTAGCACTTTCAACCCTATGTATATTACCACTACTGTCATACACAGCAGCGGCAGAAGATGCAGCTGAAGCAAAATCACCTTATACAGCATCAGCTGAATTAGGTTTTTTATATAAAACAGGTAATACTAAAAGCGCTGATGTTAAAGCCGCTTTTAACCTTGGTTACGAGCAAGATAAATGGCGCTCTACACTTGCCTTCAATATTCTAGCTAAAAAAATTGAAACAGAAGATGATGAAGGTAATGAAGAATTTGAAACTACTGATAATAAATGGGATGTTTTAGGTCAAACTAATTACACCATTGGTGAAGAAGGTAAAAACTACCTTTACGGAAACCTTGCATATCAACAAGATAAATTTAGTGGTTATGAGTCACAAGGCTCTTTTTCTGCTGGTTGGGGTCGTCATTGGTTTGAAAACAAAACCTCATCATTTTTTGCTGATATTGGTCCAGGTATAAAATATGATGTAACTCGTGCAACAGATACACAAGCCTCAGAGAGCAACACTAACTTTATTATTCAAGCACAAGCGCTTTACACACATAAATTCAATGAACATGTTCAATTTAAGCAATATTTTGTTGCTAGACAAGCAACAGAATCGGGTGAAAATAGTGTTTATAAATCTGAAAGCTCTATTACTGCTCAGCTAATTGATGCACTACAATTGAAATTTGCTATTCGCGTTGATTATGACAGTGAAGTTCAACCTGAGTTTGAAAAAACAAACACTGAAACATCAATGACGTTAATTTACAACTTCTAACCACTATATGGTTTTAGTAAGTTAACACTTCATTTCTATAGTTACTATTGTTTACAGAATCAAACAATAGTAACTATATAATACTAACTCGTTAAAATTCTCATATCCCCTCTCCCACTCTATCCTTTTCATAAATACGTATGAATAAGTTAATCAATTTAACTATAAACAACTAATAGGTGTTTTTAGTAATTGTAACAACTAGTTATTGAAATAAATACTTTGTATTTGGCCATTTTTTCTACCTGTAAAATTGTTTACTTAATTAATGAAACTGGTATTATCAGCAATCACCAGACAATATCCTAGTATTACGCCTGCTATCATGGCAGTACCTAAATTACAGGCACAAAAAAACGACCCGAAGATCGCTTTTTTAGAATTAACATATTAGTGATTAGTTAAATTGGTTAGATGTATTTTTCGCACCACCGGCTTTAAGTGCATTCTCACCAGCAAAGTATTCTTTATGGTCATCACCCATATCAGAACCAGACATGTTTTGATGTTTAACACAGGCAATACCTTGGCGAATCTCTTCACGTTGAACGTTTTTAACATAACCTAGCATACCTTGCTCACCGAAGTACTCTTTGGCTAAGTTATCTACAGATAATGCCGTTGTATGGTAAGTAGGTAACGTGATTAAGTGATGGAAAACATTCGCTTCACGTGCTGTATCAGCTTGGAAAGTACGAGTACGTTCATCAGCGATAGCTGATAGTTCAGTATTATCATATTCCGCACTCATTAAGTTAGCACGATCATAAGCAGAAACGTCTTTACCTTCTTCAACCATTGTATCGTAAGTCTGTTGACGGAAGTTAAGCGTCCAGTTAAAAGATGGCGAGTTATTATATACAAGTTTCGCATCTGGATGAACTTTACGAACGTCATCCATCATTCCCGCAATTTCGTGTACAGTAGGTACTGCCGTTTCAATCCAAAGTAAATCAGCACCTGCATTAAGTGCACCAATACAATCGAATACACAACGTTCATGGCCTGTACCAGGACGGAATTGATATAAACCAGAAGGTAAACGCTTAGGTCGAACTAATTTACCATCACGGTTAAAGCAAACATCACCTTCAGCCATATCAGCTACATCGATTTCTTCAACATCTAAGAAAGAGTTATAAATATCACCTGAATCACCTGGCTCTTTAACAACAGCAATTTCTTTAGTAAGACCCGCACCTTCTGAGTCAGTACGAGCAACGATTATACCGTTATCGATACCTAGCTCTAAGAAAGCATGACGTAAGGCACGAATTTTCGCGTGGAAGTCAGCATGAGGTACAGTAACTTTACCATCTTGGTGACCACATTGCTTTTCATCCGCTACTTGGTTCTCAATTTGAAGTGCACAAGCGCCAGCTTCAATCATTTGCTTAGCCATTAAATAAGTCGCTTCCGCATTACCAAAACCAGCATCAATATCAGCAACAATTGGTACAACATGTGTTACATGGTTATCAATTTTGTCTTGAATAGCTGCTTTTTCACTTTCTGATGTTGCTGCATCTAACTCACGGAAAAGACCACCTAATTCACGAGCATCAGCTTGACGTAAGAATGTATAAAGCTCTTCAACTAAAGAAGCTACTGACGTTTTTTCATGCATAGATTGATCTGGAAGCGGACCAAATTCACTACGAAGTGCAGCAACCATCCAACCAGAAAGGTATAAATAACGACGATCTGTTTTGCCATCAAAATGTTTCTTGATAGAAATCATTTTTTGTTGACCAACAAAACCATGCCAGCAACCTAATGATTGTGTGTATTTAGTCTTGTCTGCATCAAATGCAGCCATATCAGCACGCATGATATCTGCAGTATACTGAGCAATCTCTAAACCAGTTTTAAATCTGTTTTGTGTTCTCATACGAGCTACTGATTCAGGATTAATAGGATCCCAAGATGAACCTGCTTTTTCTTTTATTGCTTTAACTGCTTCAATTGCACTTTGATAATTAGACATAATATTCTCCAATGGTCTTATTTACATGAATCTAAGTTATATAACTAAAATTAGGTTAGTGTAACTTGCTATGAAAGCAACCACACCGGACAACAAAAATAATAACCAACCATCCACTATTTATGAAATATATAATTACTATTACCACCATTCACACAAAAAATACAACATTCAAATTCTACATCAATAAAATCAAACCAATAAAATACAATGAGTTAAAGCTTATTGAATATTACGTTTTATGACTTTTATATGAAATAATCACGATTTATTATTGAACAAGACTAAAAATTAGCTTATATTCATTTAAATTATGAATCACGAGAGAGCTATCAAACTGATGAATATTTCTAAAATTGATTTAAACTTACTAATTTATTTAGACGTACTACTTAGAGAAAAGAATGTAACTCGCGCTGCCGGTCAACTTAATATTACTCAACCTGCAATGAGTAACGGCTTAAAAAGGTTAAGAACGCTATTCAATGATCCTATACTAGTACGTACTTCTGATGGAATGTCTCCAACTGAAAGAGCAAGAGCGCTAGCGCCAGCGATTAGAAAGATATTACTTGAATTAGAAAAAACGTTACAAGGCGAAGAAGAGTTTAATGAGCAGCATAGTACCCGTGTATTTCGTATCATGGCCAGTGACTATGCAGCCTCTACTCTATTACCTAAATTACTAAAGCTTCTTAATAAAGTAGCACCTAATGTCACTATTGATATTATGACACCTAGTGATGTTACCTTTCATGATGTTGAAGCCGGTAAAATTGATATGGCAATAAACCGTTTCGATGAACTACCTCAGTCTTTTCATCAAAAGTCGATATGGCGTGATTCCTTTTCTTGCTTAGTAAGTGCTGAGAATCCTATTGTTACTAAATTCAATTTGAATTCCTACTTAGCAGCAAAACATGTTTGGGTATCAAAAACTGGTTTTGGTGTTGGGGTTGGAATGAATCCAAACGACGTACAAAAACTTGGCTGGGTTGATGAATCATTAGCAAGGTTAGGAAAGAAACGTGACATAAAAGTATTCACTCGAAACTACCATGTTGCCATGCAACTTGCTTTTGAAGATAACTTAATTGCTACCTTACCAACAAAAGCCGCTATGTTACATAAAAGCGATGCTAATTATATTATTGTTAAACCACCATTTGAAATCCCTGATATGGAATTGAAAATGATATGGAGCCCTTTACTTCATCATGATGCAAGCCATATCTGGTTCAGACACTTGGTAATAGAAGCTGCTAGGTTAGTGCAAATGTAGAGTAAATCTATTTGTTAACTCAAAGCTTACTGAGGTAACCAGCTCTGAGTTAACAATGTTGAAATAAACCTATAAAAACTTTCTAGTTAATTGAGTTAGAATGAAAAATATTATTTATACCATAATGGCTATTAGCATTTGCTTAATATCTGGCAGAATGCTTTACAGTGTTATCGGCGGTTTACCAGCAAGTTTATACGGCATGATAATGTATTGCTTATTATTACAGTTAGGTTGGTTTAACCCAGATAAAGTTCAACAAGCAAACCAATGGGGAATAAAGCATATGGGGATTTGCTTTATTCCTGCAGCGGTAGGAGTAATTAATCATTTTGAACTATTTCAACGACATGGTTATTCGATAGTCGCAATTATTCTTGTCACTACATTTATATTAATAACCTTTGTTGGCATTTTAGCTGAAAAATATTTAACAAAAAGATCAAAACCAGCTGTAGATGCAGAGGATTATTGATATGTTATTTGAAAACATAAATCTAGTCGATTCGTTAATGCTCACCTTAATGACTTTAGCGCTATATCAAAGTGTTTCTTGGGCTCAGCAAAAATGGCAGTTAATTTGGTTAAACCCAATGCTATTCTCTACTGTTTTCATCATACCCTACTTACTAGTTAATAATATTGATTACCCAAGTTATCGCGAATCTACACAAGTATTAAACGCCTTATTAGAGCCGGCTACTGTTGCTTTAGGCTTCCCTTTATATCAGCAACTTCAGCATATAAAACGCTATTGGAAAGAGCTCATTGCAATACTTGCATTAGGTATATGTATTGTGATGATTATTAGCTTTTCCTTAACTATGTTATTAATTCATCACACTGAAATTGCTATTGCGCTATCATTAAAATCAGTAACTACTCCCATAGGGATAACCTTAACAGAGCGCTTGCAAGGTGATAGCTCTATCACCGCTTTTGCTATTATGATCGCAGGTTTCTCAGGTGCTATTTTAGGTCCTATTTGGCTAAAATTTATTAACATACGAAGCGATATTGCTATAGGGCTGGCTATTGGTACTGGTAGTCATGTTATTGGCAGTATTATTCTCTCAAAAAACAACCTTAATCAAGGTGCATATAGCTCAGTAGCATTAATCATATCTGCATTATTAACCGCCTTAATAATACCGATAATGGTTCCTTTATTGTTACCACTTTTTTAAATGTAAAAATCACTATAAATAGATTTGAAAAATAAATAAAAATACATTCACAAAATGAATAATAGTTATAATAACACTGTGTTTGCTAGTCCATGCTATTAACAATAGGATAGAGTGATTAAACTCAATGTTACTAACACCACCTAAACAGATTAAATGTCACCAGAATAAGCGAGGAAAACATGACTCAAAACGTAAAATTATCAGGCTTAACAATAAATCAAGAATTATTTGATTTTATTGAACATGAAGCTTTACCAGATACAGGAGTATCTTCAACACAGTTTTGGCAAGATTTTGCTCAAATTATTAATGACTTGTCTGGTGACAATAAAAAATTACTGGTTAAGCGTGAAGCATTACAAGAAAAAATTGACCGTTGGCATCAAGATAACGTTGGCGAAAAATTTAACTTTGTAAATTACAAACAGTTTTTAACTGACATTGGTTATTTAGCTCCTGTTGTTGAAGATTTTTCTATCACTACAGAAAATGTTGATGCTGAGCTTGCTACAATTGCAGGGCCACAACTTGTTGTACCAATAATGAATGCTCGTTTTGCTTTAAATGCAGTAAATGCACGTTGGGGCAGCTTATATGATGCTTTATATGGTACCGATGTAATTAGTAACGATAATGGCGCAGAAAAAGCGGGGGCATATAACCCTGTTCGCGGCGCTAAAGTAATTAGTTACGCTAAAGATTTCTTAGATCAAGCAATTCCGCTAATTGATGGCAGCCATAAAGATGTCGTTGCTTACCACTTAAATGAACAACAATTAATGGTTAGCTTAAGTAATGGTCAACAAAGCTCATTACAAAATAATGATGCATTTATTGGCTTTACTGGCAGTATCAGTAAGCCAAGTACCTTAGTATTTAAGCATAATAACTTACACCTTGAGTTAGTTTTTGATGCTAACAGTGAAATCGGTAAAGCAGATCCTTCAACATTAAGCGACGTGATTATTGAGTCAGCCTTAACAACAATTATGGATTGTGAAGACTCAGTTGCAGCAGTAGATGGCGAAGATAAAGTCATTGCTTATCGAAATTGGCTTGGTTTAATGAAGGGCAATTTAACGGAAAACATTACTAAAGGTGGTCAATCATTTACACGAAAAATGAATAGCGATAGACAATATCAATCGCTATCGGGTGATACAATCACACTTAAAGGGCGTAGCTTAATGTTTGTACGTAATGTTGGGCATTTAATGACAAATAACGCCATTATAGATGCACAAGGTAATGAAGTACCTGAAGGTATCTTAGATGCTATGATTACGTCATTAATCGCTTTACATGACATTAAAGGTAATGGCTCATTAAGTAATAGTAATGAAGGCTCTATTTACATAGTTAAGCCTAAGATGCACGGTCCTGAAGAAGTACAATTTGCCAATACATTATTTTCTCGTGTAGAAAAAGCGCTATTATTACCGCCAAATACCATAAAAATGGGTATTATGGATGAAGAAAGACGTACAAGTGTCAATTTAAAAAACTGTATCCATGCAGCTAAAGAACGAGTGGTATTTATCAACACTGGATTTTTAGATAGAACAGGTGATGAAATTCACACATCTATGGCTGCAGGTCCTATGGCACGTAAAGCCGATATAAAATTAACACCCTGGATAGGCGCTTATGAGAATAATAATGTAGATGTTGGGTTAGCCTGTGGTTTTAGCCAAAAAGCTCAAATAGGTAAAGGTATGTGGCCAATACCTGATCAAATGGCTAATATGGTCGCCACTAAGATTAACCATGTAGAAGCTGGTGCAAATACTGCTTGGGTGCCTTCACCAACAGCAGCTACATTACATGCACTACATTACCACCGTATAGATGTATTCTCGCTACAAAAAGATTTAATGCAACGTGAAAGTGCTAATTTAGATGACATTTTAACAATTCCATTAGCACAAGATACTAACTGGAGCATTGATGAGATTACTGAAGAGCTAGATAATAATGCCCAAGGCATATTAGGTTATGTAGTGCGTTGGATAGACCAAGGTATTGGCTGCTCTAAAGTACCAGATATTAATGATGTTGGTTTAATGGAAGACAGAGCAACGTTACGTATCTCTAGTCAACATATAGCTAACTGGCTTTACCACAAAATTTGCACGCCAGAACAAGTACAAGCAAGCTTAGAAAAAATGGCAAAGATTGTTGATAGTCAAAATGCAGGGGATCCAAGCTATCAGTCAATGAGTACTGACTTTACAAATAGTATTGCTTTTAAAGCAGCTTCAGCACTCGTTTTCCAAGGTGCTGAACAACCAAGCGGTTACACTGAGCCATTATTACACCAGTTTAGGCTAGATAAGAAGGCAAGTATGAAGTAGTTAATTTGTTAATGCGTTAAGTAATAATAGCCAGAAGTAAAACTCTGGCTATTATCGATATCAACAATACGACACGAATTAATAGGAACGAAGTAGCATAAATATTCTGATCTTAGCGATTAAAACACTTTATCCTACTAAATATACCGCTTACCTTATTAATATAGTATTTACCTTTGTAAAAAAATATAGTTATAATGTATCTTTAAATTTCTAAATTGGCGGGAGAACTATATGAAAACATTATTTTCACTATTATTGATTGTTTCAATCACAATAATTTCATGGTCAACATTTGCCAAAAGCAATTTAATACAAGTCAATACGCTCTATATTCAATCTTCATCAACGTCAGAGTCTATGGTATTAAAACCTTCATTATCGACTCGAACGGTTAACGAGAATATAGCTTTATCATCAAACAATAGTAAATATAAGAACAACGAGTTCTTTGAAATGACTATGATTTTTAATGAAAAGCTACAACAATTTATTTCATCTTTCAAATAATTGACTTAAAACTGTCGACTTAAGAATAGTCTACTTAAAATAAACACCTTCTGACTTACTTATCTACACAATACTCAAGCTACTACCATTCAAAACTAAATAGATAATGAGTATTACATGATATTGCTACTCACTTATTAAGTAAGTCAGATATTAACTCGCCTAAAGCCAAGAAAGACTGTTCTCTCATACTTGCTTTTCGCCATATCATGCCTATTTCTCGATAAACATCATCTTCTATTGGTTTTATAGTTAATCCTTCTAATTTCCCAACGCCTTTTTCTACCGCCATTTGAGGGAGAAATGTTATGCCATGATGAAAAACCGTCATCTGAACCAAAGTTGCTAAGCTTGACGCTGAAAAACTGTTAATGCGACTGTAATCAGCTAGTTGACAGGCGGCAACGGTATGCTCTGTTAAACAATGTTCTTTTTTTAGTAAAAATATACTCTTTTGGGGCAAACTATCGTAATTTCGAGAATTTAACATACTAGCCACCAGATTTTTTTCACCTGCAATATAGAATTTATCTCTACCTAATATTCGCATTGAAAAGTTATGCTTGGGCATAGGAAAAGCTAAAATAGCACAATCAATCTCTCCTTGCTCTAGCTGTACCATTAAGTTATCAGTCGTATCTTCACACAAATAAAGCTCAAGTTTTGGCAATTGCTGTTGACACAACAAAACTAAATCTGTCAATAAGAAAGGGGCTATCGTCGGTATACAACCTATTCGGATGCTCCCTTCGTTTTGGCTTTCTTGTTGCTTAGCAAAAGTAACAAATTCATTAGCATTTAATAATAATTGCTTTGCAAGTAAAACGACTTGCTTACCATGGCTAGTAAACACAAAGCTCTTATGATCGCGCTCTAATAATTGACATGAAAGTTGCTCTTCTAACTTTAAAATAGCACTGCTTAGGGTTGATTGACTCACAAATGAAGCTTGAGCAGCTTTATTAAAGTGTTTGTGTTTATCAAGTGCCAGTAAGTAATTTAAATGTTTAAGATTAGGCAACTTATTATTGAAGATATTATTTTCCATAGACAACGATTATATGATTTAAGCCTTGGCTTTATATTATACCAATTTCAATAATCAATAAATTACTCTCCTCTTATACTTAACGAAATGCAGTGAGATGATATTGCGCTAAATTATATTAATCCATTATTGCTTTAATGTATTAACTTTCCTTGCTCTATTTTTTCTGCACACAGCAAGCTCTCTAATTAAATAAAGCAGGTGTCAGCCGCTCTAATTTGACACAAGAATAAATCGATACACCCGCTTTAAATCTATGACTAGATACGTTATTGTTAGTGAAATTAATTCTCACTATAGTTATAAATAGGAAAAAGCATGTCTCAAGCAGCAGCACGTCATTTATTGGTTGATACCGAAGAACAATGTTTAGCATTAAAAGCCGATATTGAAAATGGAAAGGATTTTGCAGAAGTAGCACAAGAGCACTCAAATTGCCCATCTAAAGCACAAGGTGGCAGCTTAGGAACTTTTGGTCCAGGACAAATGGTTCCTGAGTTTGACAAAGTGGTCTTTTCTGCTCCACTTAATGAAGTTCAAGGTCCTGTAAAAACTCAATTTGGATATCATTTACTTGAAGTTACTGAACGTAGCTAGTAAACATAATCTGACTTTTCCCCATTTGGTATTATATTAGATTATCATCTACAAACCACAAAAAAAGCCGCATCAATAAATGCGGCTTTTTTATTACTATTATTGAGCTATCGATTAACTCAAGATATTAAGCAAATATCCCTTTCATCATCCAGAAGAATATAATGGATAATGCTGCGCCTACAGGCAATGTAATTACCCAAGAAATAACAATATTACGTACTACACCTAAATTAATTGCTGCAATACCACGTGCCATTCCAACACCTAATACCGCACCTACTAAAGTTTGAGTAGTCGAAATAGGTAAACCTGCTCCTGAAGCGATAACGACAGTACATGCTGCAGCTAATTCAGCAGCAAAGCCACGACTTGGTGTTAAATGCGTAATGCCTTGACCAATAGTTGCAATAACTTTATGACCAAAGATAGCTAGGCCAGCAACAATACCAAAACCACCCAATGGTAATATCCACCAAGCTATTGCTGATTTAGCTGAAATTGCACCGTCATTATCAACAATACTAACAACCGCAGCTAATGGACCAATAGCGTTAGCAACATCATTCGAACCATGAGCAAAGGCCATACAACAAGCTGTAACAATCATTAATACAGCAAATACTTTCTCTACATTGGCGTAATGTGTTTTAAGCTCTGCAGATTCATCAAACTTAATTCGACTAATGAAATATTTACCAATTAAAGCGACAACAACAGAAGTAATACCAGCATAAATAAAGGCATCACCCGTATCTATATGTAAATTTAAGTGTTTTAAACCTTTGGTAATTGTCACTAGCGCAAGAACAAAACCAGCAAAAAACATATACATTGGTACCCAACGCTTAGCTTGTACCAACGGTTTATCTGTATCGAAAATCAGCTTTTGAGCACTGTTAAAGATAATAAATGCGATAACACCAGAGATTAATGGGGTTATTACCCAACTGCCTACAATACCAAGCACTTTAGACCAAGTAACAGCATCAACACTCACGCCCATAGCAGCAAAACCTACAATAGCGCCAACAATAGAATGTGTTGTAGATACAGGCCAACCTAAAGCAGATGCAATAAGTAACCAAGTTGCCGCAGCAAATAGCGCTGAAATCATCCCAAAGACGAGTAATTCAGGTGAATCTATAAAAAAGCTAGCGTCAATAATCCCTTTACGAATCGTTGAGGTAACTTCGCCACCCGCTAAATAAGCACCGGCAAATTCAAAGACCATAGCAATAATAATTGCTTGCTTAATAGTTAACGCTTTTGAGCCAACTGAGGTACCCATCGCATTTGCTACGTCGTTAGCACCGATACCCCACGCCATAAACAAACCAACAATAGCGGCGATCATGACTAAAATAGAGCCTGAATTTTGTATAATTTCCATCGGTTAAACCCTATTTTCTAGCTAAAAGAATTTCTAAACGTGCGCCTACACGTTCAGCAAGATCAGCTAAATCACCAACCCAATCAAAAATTTGATATAAAAATATTACATCAACGGGATTTAACTCACTTTCTAAAGCAAGTAAATCTTTACGCAACACGATTTGCATGTTGTCAGTATCTTTTTCAATTTCGTCTAGTTGATTTATCATTTTTTCAACTAACTCTACTTCGCGTCCACGAAAGCCAGTTTCTAATAAATCATCTAATTCACTAATCGCTTCAGCTGCTTTTTCAGTTGCTTCAATACAGCGTGCTAAATAAGCATCAAATTGTGTGTGCAAACTTTCAGGAATCTCTAACTTTCTACCGAGAATACGCCCCGAAATATCTTTAGCTTTATTCGCTATTTTATCTTGCTGACTAAGTAGCTCAAGCAAATCAGCTCGATCTACCGGCATAAATAAACCACCTGGCAGCTCTAATCGTAATTGTCGTTTCAATACGTCAGCATCTTGCTCTAATTTAGATAACTTGCGACGAACCTTGGCTGCTTCACTCCAGTTTTGTTCGCTACAAGCGTTAAAAAATGGAATAAGTTGATTGCTACATTTAACAACCAATTTGATATGTTTTACTAATGGTTTAATTGGGGACTTTGCAAAAACACCCAATATTGAATTGCTGGCCATGATATTTTCCAGTTATTATTTTCGTTGTAAATCAATTAATGTTGATCATACCGTATTTATTTAACTAAGTTAAACTTTCCTACACTACCAATTTGATTAAATTTGAGTGGAGAATAACTTAATCAAGTTGACATAATACAGTGAAATCGACCTATATACGCTTAATTTATTTTAGCTTCGCAGAGTATATGACACTTATGTGACATTTTTATTACAGGGGTAAAACTGATAGTTTATTATAAAATAATGTAGAGCGTTTTACCTTCTCATTAATAAAAGGAGAGTATTATTTTAAAAATAGTTTATAAATAAGTTTATGAACTAATTTATTATAGGGAGGAAATGCAGTAGATGCCGTATTTATTTTACCTTTTTTAAAGACTGATTTTGCTTTGGAAAAAGTTAAAAAACCTTCATGGCCATGATAATGGCCCATACCTGAGGGGCCTATGCCACCAAATGGCATATCATCTTGAGCCACATGCATTGCTGCATCATTTAAACAAACACCGCCAGCATGTGTTTTTTCAAGTACCATTTGCTGAATATCAGTATTATGACTACATAAATATAAAGCCAGTGGACGAGGCCTAGCATTTACATAAGCAATCGCATCATCTATATCCTTATAACTAACGATGGGTAAAATAGGCCCAAAAATTTCTTCCTGCATTAACAGCATTTCGTCATTTACATTATTAACTAACGTTAATGGAATTTTACCTGCCGACAAACAATCTTGCAGATTGTCATTACCTAATGGCGTTAAAATAGCTCCTTTAGCTCGTGCATCTTCTAGCCATTGGTTCAATCGCTGTAACTGCATATCATTAATTATTGCACCATAATCGTTATTATCAGCCACACTAGGGTACATTTTTATAAATTGTTTGCTTATCGCATGCTTTAATTCATCAACTCGTCGCTCAGGGCAAAGAATATAATCAGGTGCGACACAGGTTTGTCCTGCGTTAAGCGTTTTAGCTAAAATAAAACGGGAGACAGCATCGTTAATCTCAATTTCATCATCAATAATTGTTGGTGATTTACCGCCTAACTCTAAAGTAACTGGCGTTAAATTTTTAGCTGCTGCTGCCATAACAACTTTACCAACACGGGTTGACCCAGTAAAAATCAAATGATCAAAAGGTTGTTCAGAAAAGTGAGAGGCAACATCAGAGCCACCATTAATTACAGCCACTTTATCGTTTGAGAATATACTCAACAGCATTTCTTTTACTACATCATTTGTAGCAGGTGTAAATTCAGACATTTTAATCATCGCTCTATTCCCAGCAGCAAGTGCGGTGGTCAAAGGGCCAAGCGATAAAAATAATGGATAGTTCCACGGTGTAATAATGCCAACAACCCCTAACGGCTGATACATAACAAAAGCTTTCGCAGGTTGAAAAAGTAACCCCACATGACGTTTTGATGGTTTCATCCATTTTTTAATATGTTTAATAGCATAATTAATACCCATAATTGTAGGCATTAAATCAGCCATTTTACTATCGTCAATACTACGGCAGCCAAAATCCTTTGACAGGGCTTGAAGTAAAGCCTCTTGAGAGCTAAGAATAGCTGATTTTAATTTAACTAAATCATCTATACGTGCTTGTGCAGAAAGGTAAGGGTCATTTACAAAGGCTTTTTTTTGCATTAATAACACATTATCAATTTGACTAATTTCTTGTTGATCGTCTAATGCACTATATAAATTTTTCGCCATTATTAATTGCCTCTATGATTCGGAAATGCTGCGTTTTAGAATACATAGTATAGCGATAACAGCTGTTGCTATACTTGTTAAAAAATAGATAATTAACATTTTTATTTTATTAAACCATCTAAGCATACAATTTTATATAAGGCGATAGTTTTCATGGAAAATTATCTATTGCTATACTCACCATTATGGAATCATTAAAAGTAGAATAAACATATGAAAATTGAAAAGTTAATGAACCGCAGTTTACTTACCCTTTCTATGGACTCTCCATTAAGTAAGGCCAAGGATCTTTTTGAAAATAACAACGTACATCACGCTATTATTACTGACGAGAATGGTTTATTAGCCGGTGTAATTACAGATAGAGATTTATATAAACATCTAAGCCCAACGGTTGGCACGAGCCATGAAACCTTCAGAGATACCGCTTTAATGCAAAAAAAGCTGCATTTAATAATGGCTCGCAATTTAATTACCATTCAAGCACAACAATCACTAAACGAAGCAGTCTTACTTTTATATGATAATAATGTGTCCTGCTTACCAGTAGTCAATAACCAGAATGAACCAATAGGAATTATTACTTGGCGAGATTTATTAAAAGTATTAGCATTGAGATATAAAGAGAAATTAGCAGCTAACATTTAATAATTTAAAACTATTAAAAATTAGCAACTAAAATATAGTAAAGCGGTTAGTCAGTATAGTCGTCAAGCCCATCAAGTGTTACACCTGCGAGCCCTCCGGTACCACTTTGATCGTTACTTCGTAGTTTAATCATTAAACGTAAATCATTTGGAGAATCAGCATGATGAAGCGCATCAGCATAAGTAATTAAGCCTTCGTCATATAAATTAAATAATGCTTGGTCAAAGGTTTGCATACCTTGTTCATTTGATTTTTTCATGACATCTTTGAGGCTACCAACATCCCCTTTTTTAATAAGCTCTGATACATAAGGCGAGTTTAATAAAATTTCAATCGCAGCAACCCGGCCATTACCATCTTGAGTTGGCACCAATTGCTGAGCAATAATCCCCCTAAGATTCAATGCTAAATCAAATAATAATTTACCATGCTGATCAGCGGGTACTAAATGCATAATACGATCGATTGCTTGGTTTGCATTGTTAGCATGTAAAGTAGCAATACATAAATGACCTGTTTCTGCAAAACTTAATGCGTGTTCCATGATTTCTTTACTACGAATCTCACCAATCAGAATAACATCAGGCGCTTGTCGTAAAGAGCTTTTCAAAGCAGCATCAAATGATTCGGTATCCAAGCCGACTTCACGCTGAGTTATCATACTTTTACCATGTTCATGAACAAATTCCACTGGATCTTCAATAGTAAGAATATGCCCACGTGCATTACGATTTCGATAACCAATTAATGATGCCATTGACGTTGATTTACCAGTACCTGTACCACCAACAAAAAGCACTAAGCCACGTTTTGACATCACAACATCTTTCAGCACAGACGGTAATCCAAGTTCATCGGCATCAGGTATTTCGGTAACGATACGACGAACAACCATACCTGCCATATCACGCTGCCAAAAAGCAGAAATACGAAAACGTCCTATTCCATCAATTGAAATGGCAAAATTACATTCTTTTTCTTCATCAAATTGACGAATCTGTTTTTCATTCATCGCGTTATGCACTAAAGCTAATGCATCTTTTGCAGTTAAAACCTGATCATCAATAGGCTGTAACTCACCATTAATTTTTGCACTAACAGGTAACTTTGCGGTAACGAACATATCGGAAGCTTGTGCAGCAACCATTTTTTCTAATAACTGATGAAAAGCCATTAATTATTCCTATCTTATTAATTACACATAATTTAAAAGCTTCTGAACTGATTTTTATCAACGGCTTTTTCCATAGCCGAGCCTTTAGTAATAATGCCTCTACTAACTAAATTTTGTAAGCACTGATCCATGGTTTGCATACCATTCGACATACCCGTTTGAATTGATGAATACATTTGTGCAATTTTATCTTCACGAATTAAATTACGAATAGCTGGCGTACCAATCATAATCTCATGAGCGGCGACACGACCACCGCCCACTTTTTTAATTAACGTTTGAGAAATAACGGCTCTAAGAGACTCTGATAACATGGAGCGTACCATCGCTTTTTCCGCTGCCGGAAAAACATCAATAATACGATCAATCGTTTTAGGAGCAGACGTTGTATGAAGGGTACCAAAAACCAAGTGCCCTGTTTCAGCGGCAGTCATGGCAAGACGAATAGTTTCTAAATCACGCATTTCACCGACAAGAATAACATCTGGATCTTCACGTAAAGCTGAACGTAATGCTGCCTCAAAACTTAATGTATCACGATGTACTTCACGCTGATTAATCAAACACATTTTATTTTCATGTACAAATTCTATTGGATCTTCGATAGTTAAAATATGATCATTTTTCGAATCATTAATATAATCAACCATTGCCGCTAACGTTGTCGATTTACCTGAGCCTGTAGGACCTGTAACCAAAACTAAACCACGCGGCGTATCAGAGATATCCCTAAAAATATCAGGGCAACCTAAATCATCAAGAGATAATATTGTACTCGGGATAGTACGAAATACCGCTGCAGGCCCCCTATTTTGATTAAAAGCATTAACCCTAAAACGAGCCAAATTAGGCACTTCAAAGGAGAAATCCACTTCTAACTTTTCTTCATATTCTTTACGTTGACGATCATTCATAATGTCGTAGACTAATGCGTTAACATCTTTAGCGTCAAAAGCGGGTATATTAAGTTTACGAACATCACCATCAACACGAATCAAAGGCGGTGACCCGGTCGATAAGTGTAAATCTGATGCTTCATGTTGCACACTAAAGGCAAGTAGTTCAGTAATATCCATAAAAAACCTCGGTGGTATTATTTATCAAAATATAGATGGTAAAAGTATCACAGTCCAAAATAGCGATCGTTAGTATTTTATACCAATCTCACAAACTGTTATTATCAATAAAAATATATCAGTCAAATGCTACTAACTAACATAATGAATAAAATTAACGAAAATATCCAAAAAATAAAATCAAAAATAGATCAGGCTTACCATGCAAGTTCTCGTGTTAATTTTCATCATCACGCGGATATTACCTCTAAGCAAGAAAATCTGTCATATTCCGATAGTAGACAAAATCCTATAACTTTGCTTGCCGTAAGTAAAACTAAACCTATAGCAGCAATAGAACAAGCTTACTTAGCTGGACAGCGTGATTTTGGTGAAAACTATTTACAAGAGGCAGTAGAGAAAATCACTAAACTGTCACATTTATCTAATATTTGCTGGCATTTTATTGGCCCTATTCAATCGAATAAAACCAAGCTTATCGCTCAAAACTTCAACTGGGTTCACAGTGTAGATAGAGCCAAAATAGCATTACGCTTAAATGAACATTTAAATGATTTAAATCAGCAAGTTCCTTGCAAAGATAACGCGCTAAACATTTGTTTACAAGTCAATATTAGTGAAGAGGCATCGAAATCTGGCATTATGATAGATGAAGTATTTTCTTTGGCTGAAGTCGTTAATAATTGTGATAAACTCACCTTACGAGGATTAATGGCCATTCCAGAGAAAAATGCTGGAGAAACAAGTTATGTAAAAATGCAGCACTTGTTTAACAAATTACAGGCCCAATATCCTACTGTAGATACGCTATCCATGGGAATGTCGAACGATTTAACGTTGGCTATTACACATGGTTCCACTATGGTCAGAATTGGTACGGCCATTTTTGGAGAGAGAAGTTAAATATAAGTCAGTACTTCCTCTGAAGAAAGTACCCTAAAAAAGTACTCTGACACAAGTAACCTAACAAAACGTATTCGCACAAAAAGGTAGATAATTTTCATGAATAAAATAGCATTTATTGGCGCAGGTAATATGGCCCGTGCAATCATTGTAGGGCTAATAAGCTCAGGTGTTGCAGCAAAAAACATTATGGTTGCCAATCCGTCTCCTGAGAAAAGAGTACAGCTAGCTAACGAGTTTGGCGTACAACATACCAGTGATAATATCGAAGCGGCAACTTTTGCTGATATTATCGTATTAAGTGTAAAACCACATTTTATTTGTGATGTTTGTGAGCAACTTAGTAGTGCATTAGATATATCAAATAAATTGTTTATTTCTGTAGCTGCGGGTACAACAGTTGCTCAAATTCAACAGGCACTTCATTGTAATGCCGCCCTTGTTCGCGTTATGCCAAACACACCATCACAATTAGGTTTAGGCATGAGTGGCATGTTTGCTTCAAATGAAGTCAGTAAAGAACAAAAAGCTGCAAGTGATAAGTTGATGTCTGCTGTTGGTAAAGTGATCTGGCTCCCAACTGAGGATAAAATAAATGATGTTATTGCTGTGGCAGGCTCTGCACCCGCTTATTTTTTCTTGTTTATGGAAGCAATGGAAAAACACGCACAAATGCTAGGCTTTAGCGCAGAAGAAAGCAGAATGTTAGTACAACAAACTGCACTTGGTGCAGCACAAATGGTAGAGCATAGCAGTGCAGCAATTAGTACACTACGAGAAAATGTCACTTCAAAAGGCGGCACGACCTTTGCTGCTCTTGAGCAGTTTAGAGCAGATGGTATTGAAGAAATGGTCGGTAATGCAATGAATGCCGCAATAGCCCGAGCTGAAGAAATGGCAAAAGGCAACTAACATTTCAAGTAACAAATAGAGTGTAGATTACAATAAATACAATAGCAGTATACTAAGAGATTATATTGCTACTTAGGAGAAAATATGGAAGCAATTACATACTTATTAAGATTCGCTTTTGATGCCTTATTAATAATTTTGATCATGAGAGTTTGGCTGCAATGGGTAAAAGCTGATTTTTATAATCCTTTAAGTCAGTTCGTTGTAAAAGTGAGTAATCCTTTGGTTGTGCCGGTACGCCGTATTGTACCTGGATTAGGTGGGATAGATTTAGCAACAATATTAATTGCATATGCTGTCGCCACTTTAAAGTTTTTTACCTTAGCAGCCATAACAGGTCAAAGCTTAGGTTTATTAGCTTTTTATATCGGTTTGTTAGTGCTGTTAAAACAAGCGGGCTTTTTATTGTTTATGATAATGATTATTATGGCGGTAATGAGTTGGGTTGTTCAAGGTTATAACCCTACCCTAGCAGTATTCCATCAACTCACTGAACCATTTTTAAACCCTATTAGACGTATTATTCCTAATTTAGGTGGTTTAGATTTATCTATGATTGTTGCCTTTTTAGCGATGAATGTTATCAATATTCTCCTGTCAGGATCTTTACCCTACTGGGGAGCTTTATAACGCAAAATAGAGGTTCAGAGAGGCGTGGATATTATACTCATAAACATCTTAAATATAAACTTGAGGTGAGATAACTAGCACCGCCCATTTGAATTAATATAAAAAATAAAAAGTCTGTTTTATTACTATCTATTTAGAGCCGGCTATTTTTAAACCAACAAATCAGGAAATAATATGAATAATCTAATCGTTAAATTATTATTGGCGTTCACGATAAGCTTATTAGTTATATCGAGTGCTAACGCCGAAAACATGAAACCATTAGGCTCAATGAACGTTCATTACATGGCAATCGGTTCAACCTTTTTTACGCCTGAAATAGCTAAAGCTTACGGTATAACGCGTAGTCGCTATAATGGATTAGTTAATATTTCAGTACTTGATAATACAAAGGCAGGTCACCCAGCTAAAACGGTTAGTATTATTGGCCAAGCAAAAAATAATTTGGGCCAATTTAAAAACTTAGCGTTTGAAGAAGTAAAAGAAGGTGATGCTATCTATTATTTAGCGCAAGTTAGCTATAACGATGAAGAAACATTGCATTTCACCTTGGAAATTAATGACGGTAAAGAACAGCAGACATTAACGTTTTCCCAAAAATTTTATGTTGATTAAATCTATACCAAAAGAGAAGGTATAAAGGGCTTAGGGTCATAACCTTGAGAATATAACCTAGTACCGCTCTCTTTTTTCCCGTATTATTGCCGACAATTATTCATTTATATAGTCCTGTCATTTATGCCTACAATAGTTTTAGCCACTGGCAACCAAGGTAAAGTTAAAGAGTTAGCTAGCCTGCTTAGTAAATATCAAATAGAAATAGTACCGCAAAGTAATTTTAATGTGCCAGACATTGCAGAAACAGGTACAACTTTCGTTGAAAATGCCATTATCAAAGCGCGCCATGCAGCTAAAATAACAGGATTACCTGCTATTGCTGATGATTCAGGTTTAGAAGTTGATGCGTTAAATGGCGCTCCTGGTGTTTATTCTGCCCGTTATGCGAGTGATATTGTTGGTGATCACGTCACTGACAATGACAATATGAGCAAGCTTCTTAATGCATTAAAAGATACGCCTACTGAACAACGCAAAGCACGCTTCCATTGTGTATTGGTATATATGAAACATGAAAATGACCCTACCCCCATTATTTGTCATGGTATTTGGCAAGGTAGTATTAGCCACGAAAAAAAAGGCGAGCAAGGTTTTGGTTATGATCCTATTTTTTGGCAAGAAGACTTACAATTGTCCTCAGCACAATTACCCCGTGATGTGAAAAATAAGCTAAGTCATCGTGGTCAAGCTTTAGCACAACTGATAAAAAAATTAGCCAAGTAATTATAAAAACAATTTATTTGGCTTGTAACATAGAAATTAATAGTGAGTACTAACTTGTTAACAACACCACCGCTTTCTTTATATATTCACATACCATGGTGTGTTGAAAAGTGTCCTTATTGTGATTTTAATTCCCATGCACTTAAATCAAAAATACCTGAACAAGATTATGTACAGGCTTTGATCGCTGATTTAGATGCAGATATTGAGCGATTTAATTTACAAAAAAGACCACTACATTCTATTTTTATTGGTGGCGGAACACCTAGTTTATTTTCAGCGCAATCGATTGAAAGTTTACTGCAACAAGTATTTTCACGATTTATTAATGGTGCATTACAAAGCGCTGCACCAGAAGAATTGATAGAAGTTACACTAGAAGCAAACCCAGGTACTGTAGAAGCAGATAAATTTATTGGCTTTGCCAAGGCAGGGGTTACTCGCTTGTCTATTGGCGTACAAAGTTTTGAATCAGAAAAATTAGTCAAACTTGGTAGAATTCATAATGTTGACCAAGCAAAGCAAGCTGCACAACTTGCTACAAATTCTGGTGTTCAAAGCTTTAATTTAGATTTAATGCACGGCTTACCTAATCAAAGTATCGAAAATGCTCTAGACGATTTAAAAACGGCGATTAACCTTAAGCCCGATCACCTTTCTTGGTATCAATTAACTATTGAGCCTAATACAGCTTTTTATTCTAAACCACCAAAACTACCGCAAGATGAAACCTTATGGAATATTCAAGACGAAGGCTTCAAATTACTAACTGAGGCTGGTTATAAGCAATACGAAATATCAGCTTTTAGTTTAAAGCCGACGGAAAAAGACAATAAAAACAGCAAGCAATGCCAACATAATCTAAATTACTGGCGCTTTGGTGATTACCTTGGGATAGGTTGTGGTGCTCACGGTAAAATTACCAATGTTGAGTCAAACATTATTCAACGAACAGTAAAAGTAAAGCATCCTAAAGGGTACCTAGATTCAACTCGAGATCCACTAGATCACTTAACTACTGTCTCTCATGAAGAGTTACCATTTGAGTATATGATGAACCAATTAAGATTATCTTCCCCTTTTACACTCAGCCATTATCAACAACGAACGGGGTTAGCTTCAACCACTATATTACCAATATTACAACAGGCACAAACTAAACTATTAATGGAATGCCTTGATACTCCCCCTAATCAAGAAACATGGCAGGTAACAGCGCTTGGACATAGATATTTAAATGATTTACTGGAGCTTTTTCTTTAATGACCACTGACAATGATCTAACTTTTATGCAACGAGCATATGAACTCGCCCAACAAGCAGAGCAACATAATGAAATTCCTGTTGGTGCCGTCGTTGTCTATCAAGGAGATATTATCGGTGAAGGCTTTAATCAATCTATATTACGTAATGATCCCTCTGCTCATGCTGAGATGATCGCAATCCGCCAAGCAGGAAAATACCTTAATAATTATCGACTATTGAACTGCACTTTGTATGTAACGCTTGAACCTTGTCCTATGTGTGCAGGTTTATTGGTACATAGTAGAATTCAGCGTTTAGTGTATGCAAGCCCCGACTTAAAAACAGGCGCTGCTGGAAGTATTTTCAATCTGGTAGGAACATCGCAACTAAACCATCAAATAGAGGTAGATGGTGGGATTATGGTTGAGCAATGTAGTGAATTATTATCAGGCTTTTTTAAACGCAGACGTAGTGAAAAGAAATTAGCTAAGAAAGCATTAAAGCTTACATCAGAGTTTAAATAATTTATTACTTACCATAGTAAAAACAAAAGAATTAATTTTCTTTTGTTTGTTGTGCTGACTCTTGATTCACAACTTGATTGAAGAAAAATTGACGTCGTGAGTTTACTTTATGATGTTGTACTTTTAAATGTTTCTTTCTTGCAGTTGCTTGTCTTCTATTTTTCATTTTATTCTCTCTTGTATTAGTAGTTAAAATTAATTCGCACACATTATTGTCGATAAATATGACACGAATATGACAAAATACAAGTTAATTAAATTGTTCTAAGTAGTCGCTATTGCTGGATTTCGCATGTATCTAAATATGGAATCAGCTAATATCAGCAAAGAATAAGGCAAAGGATTAAATTAAAAAAAATAATACCATCGAAACAACACATTTATTCAGCTGCTTCTTCTTCTAAACTTTTTTCTGCGGCGTCCATTGCTTCAACTTCTTCAATGGCTTTCTCAATAGCTTCTTTTGACTTGTCATCTAGCCAAGTTAGCGTATCGTAGTAACGGCGAATATTATCAACATAATGCACCGGCTCAGTTCCTCGAGCGTAACCATACTTTGTATTTTTATAATATTTCTTTTGTTGTAATAATGGTAAGCGAGCTTTTACTTCTACCCAGCGATCAGGATCACCGCCTTGTTGCTGTGTAATAATACGTGCATCATTTAAATGGCCAAAACCAACATTATAAGACGCTAACGCAAACCAAATACGATCTGGATTTGGAATTCGATCAGGCATTTTAGCTATCATGCGCTTGAAATATTTACTTCCACCACGAATACTTTGTTCTGGATCTAAACGACTTTTGATCCCCATTTGTTTAGCCGTAGCTAACGTTAACATCATCATACCTCTTACACCGGTATGTGAACGAGCATGTGGCTTCCAATGCGATTCTTGATAACTAATTGCTGCCAGTAATCGCCAATCGATATCTTGACTATATTTTTGAAAAATATTTTGATATTCAGGTAATCTAGTTTTCACAGCCTTAATAAAAGTGCGTGTTTCTACGTAATTGAACTGCTCAATATGTCCATAGTATTTATCATCTAGCGCCAACAAAGAACCATTGTGATGAACTTGACCAAAAAACTCGACTAAACTTGCTAAAATAGCGTCGTCAGTAGTTTTATTTACCATCCATGCTAAAGGCTCTGTTTCTTGAATAGTAAAACCGATACTAATTTCAGGATAATAGCGACGGCTTGACGCCAGCGTATTACTGTCAACAATGGTATAATCTATTTCATCATTAAGTAATTTAGCCAATAACTCTTCACCGTCAAAATCACTTGTTTCAATCCATTTAAGATCAGGATGAATTTGTTTAAGTTTATTTAAACTTTCTACATGGCTAGAGCTAGCTGTCACCATTAAAGTTCCTGTCAAATCGCTTACTTCTCTAGGTCTTACATTACCTTGTTTAAAGACCAATTTTTGACTGACATTTGTATAGCTCGGGGCAAAATCAAAATCAAGCAAACGCTTTTCTGTTACTGCTAAGCCAGCAGCCAGCAGATCAACTTCTCCAGAATTTAGCTTAGCAAAGAGTTCATCCAAAGAGTAACTTGGTACAATTTTTAACGAGACATTTAAATAATCAGCATACTGTTTTGCCAATTCATATTCAAATCCTGCGTAGGCATCCATCTCCATGCCATTACCTTGAATATCATTACCTTGCGCATAAAAACTATTGGCACCATATAAAGTACCAATCGTGATATAACCACGCTCAATAATACGTTCAAAGGTTACTTTTTGATTTTTTTCACTACAAGAAACAAGCGTCCCAAGTAATAGAAAAGTAATAAATACCTTTTGTATTATTAATGACTTTTTTGAGTGACAATTTATAAATTTCATAGTGTAATTGTGTCGTGTATTTCCTTGTTAGCCAAGCTCTTTTTTTAAAAGTTAAATTTTCATACAAACAGAAGCTTTTAACGCTTACTAAAAGTTGAGTTTTAAACTATAATACGCGCGAAATTTTCGCTTAGGCTAAGCTCGATAGTTAGTCTAATCAAAAAACCTATAAAAACTTGGTGATTACCCTATGACGATGCCTAAGACGACGTTAATTAAAAACCTTCGTGGCGCTCCTGCACTTTCGGAATTCAGAGTTAAAAAGTTATTAACTCAATGTGAAGAATTACAGCTACCGGTAAATGATATTTATGCTGAATTTGCTCATTTTGCTCAACTTAAAGAAGAATTAAGTTCAAACGATGAGAATGTATTACAGCAATTACTTACTTATGGTCCTACCATTGAAGAACATCAACCTAATGGTTTGTTTTTATTGGTGACTCCTCGTCCAGGCACTATCTCTCCTTGGTCATCTAAATCTACTGATATTGCACATAACTGTGGTCTTACTAACATCGTTCGTTTGGAGCGTGGTATTGCTTACTACGTATCAATAGAGGATGGTAAAACATTAACTTCAGCTCAAGAAGTACAATTAAATGCATTATTGCATGACCGCATGATGGAAAGTATTTTCAATGACTTTGAGCAAGCAAGCTTATTATTTGCTAGCAGCGAACCAGGCAAGCTTACAGCCATTGATATTGAAAACGGTGGTAAGGCAGCTTTAGTTAACGCTAACGTTGAATTAGGCTTAGCACTTGCTGAAGATGAAGTTAATTATTTATTTGAAAACTTCACTAAATTAGGCCGCAACCCGCACGATATTGAACTATATATGTTTGCGCAAGCAAACTCAGAACATTGTCGCCATAAAATATTTAACGCTGATTGGACTATTGATGGCGTTAAGCAAGAGAAATCATTATTTAAAATGATTCGTAATACACACGAACTAAACAGCGATTACGTGCTTAGTGCTTATAGTGATAATGCTGCTGTAATGGTTGGTAATAAAGGTGGACGTTTCTTCCCTAATGCTGAAACAAATGTTTACGGTTATCACCAGGAAGATATTCAGGTATTGATGAAGGTTGAAACCCATAACCACCCTACTGCTATTTCACCTTATCCAGGTGCAGCAACAGGTAGTGGTGGTGAAATTCGTGATGAAGGGGCAACAGGTGTAGGCTCTAAACCTAAAGCAGGTTTAGTTGGTTTTTCTGTATCTAATTTACGTATTCCTGAGTTTGTCCAACCTTGGGAAACCGATTTTGGCAAACCAAGCCGTATTGTTAATGCATTCGACATTATGATGGAAGGTCCATTGGGTGGCGCAGCATTTAACAATGAATTTGGTCGTCCTGCTATTTTAGGTTACTTCCGTACTTACGAAGAAGAAGTTAATTCATTCAACGGCGTTGAAGTACGTGGTTACCATAAGCCTATTATGCTTGCTGGTGGTTTAGGTAATATTCGTGATGAGCACGTACAAAAGCGTGAAATCGTTGTAGGTGCAAACTTGATCGCTTTAGGTGGTCCGGCAATGAACATTGGTTTAGGTGGCGGTGCAGCATCATCAATGGCTTCAGGTCAATCCGCTGAAAATCTAGATTTTGCCTCTGTTCAACGTGAAAACCCTGAAATGGAACGTCGTTGTCAGGAAGTAATCGATAAGTGTTGGCAACTTGGTGAAAACAATCCAATCGCCTTCATTCATGATGTTGGCGCAGGTGGTTTATCTAATGCCTTTCCTGAATTAGTATCTGATGGCGGACGTGGTGGTGTATTTGAACTGCGTAATGTGCCAAATGATGAACGCAGCATGGCACCACATGAAATTTGGTGTAACGAATCTCAAGAGCGTTACGTTATTGCTGTTTCAGATAAAAATTTAGCAACGTTTAAAAAAATATGTGAACGTGAACGTGCACCATATGCAGTTGTTGGTCGTGCTACAGAAGAAGAACACTTAACGGTTACTGATTCACATTTCGCTGATGATGAACAACTAAATACACCAATTGATTTACCACTTGATGTTCTGTTAGGTAAAACACCTAAGATTATCAAAGATGTTAAGTCAGCAAAAGCCGTTGGAGATTGCCTAGATTTAAGTAAAGTTACATTAACTGATGCTGCAGATAGAATCTTAAGTCTTCCTACCGTTGCTGAAAAAACGTTTCTTATAACCATTGGTGATAGATCTGTAACCGGTATGGTTAATCGTGATCAAATGGTTGGTCCTTGGCAAGTTCCTGTTGCCGATTGTGGTGTTACCGCATCAGCGCTTGATTCTTACCACGGTGAAGCGATGTCGTTAGGCGAACGTACGCCGGTTGCCTTATTAAACTTTGGTGCTTCTGCTCGCTTAGCTGTAGCTGAATCACTAACCAATATTGCAGGTACTGATATCGCTGGCTCTGACGGTGATAGATTAAACCGTATCAAACTTTCTGCAAACTGGATGTCACCTGCCGGTCACCCTGGCGAAGATGCTGGTCTTTATGAAGCGGTTAAAGCCATTGGTGAGGAGTTATGCCCTGCGCTTGGCTTAACTATCCCTGTGGGCAAAGACTCAATGTCGATGAAGACTCAATGGGAAGATGATGGTGTACAAAAATCAGTAACATCTCCACTTTCACTTATTATTACAGCTTTTGGTGCTGTTGAAGATATACGTAAAACAGTCACTCCAGAGCTTCGCTCTGATAAAGGTGCAACACGTCTTATCGCTATTGACTTATCTCAAGGCAAAAAACGCTTGGGTGGTTCATGTTTAGCACAAGTTTACAAACAACTTGGTAGTGAAACACCAGATGTTGATAATCCAGAAATATTAAAAGGCTTCTTCAACGCGATGCAAACCTTAGTTCGCGCTGAAAAAGTCATTGCTTATCACGATATTTCAGATGGTGGCTTATTTACAACGATTAGTGAAATGGCATTTGCAGGCCATACTGGTGTTGATATTGATATCAGTAAGTTATCAAATGGTGCTAACGATGATTTAGCAACCTTATTCAATGAAGAGTTAGGTGGTGTAATTCAAGTACTTGACAGTGACATTGAAACAGTTAATTCTGTTTTAACTGAGCACGGTATTTTAGCTTGCAGTACTGTAGTAGGTACGCTTAATGACGAAGACATTATTCGCTTTAGCCGTGACGGTGAAGTAGTACTGGAGAATTCTCGTACTTATTACCGCACTACTTGGGCACAAACAACTTATAAAATGCAATCGCTGCGTGATAATCCTGAATGTGCTCAACAAGAACATGATGTTAAATTTGATACTGAAGATCCAGGCTTAAACACAAAGCTTACATTTGATATTAATGAAGATATTGTGGCCGATTTGATTGCTAAAGATGCTGCTAATTCTACTAATAGTGTGCTCACCAACCCACGCATTGCTATTTTACGTGAGCAAGGTGTTAACTCCCATGTAGAAATGGCGGCATCCTTTGATAGAGCCGGTTTTGTAGCTATTGATGTGCATATGTCAGACATATTATCTGGCAGAACTGATTTAGCCGATTTTAATGGTTTAGTTGCTTGCGGTGGTTTCTCATACGGTGACGTATTAGGTGCTGGTGAAGGTTGGGCAAAATCAATTCTATTTAATACCAATGCACGTGCTATGTTTAAGGCTTTCTTTGAACGTGAAGATACCTTTAGTTTAGGTGTGTGTAACGGTTGTCAGATGTTATCTAATTTAAAAGAAATCATCCCTGGCGCTGAGCACTGGCCTCATTTTGTGCAAAACAAATCTGAGCGCTTTGAAGCACGTTTCTCATTAGTTGAAATTCAAGAAAGTCCTTCTGTATTATTTAAAGGTATGGCAGGTTCTCGTATGCCAATCGCTGTTTCACACGGTGAAGGTCATGCTGAGTTTAAATCTGATGAAGCAATTGATGCTGCAAATAATTCAGGCACAGTATCAATGCGTTTTGTCAATAACTACGGTGATGTTACTGAAACTTACCCTGCTAACCCTAACGGCTCAGTAGACGGTATTACCTCATTAACAACGACTGATGGTCGTGTAACCATTATGATGCCTCATCCTGAACGTGTATTTAGAACGGTTGCTAATTCATGGCATCCTGATAGCTGGGGTGAAGATTCACCTTGGGTTCGCATGTTCCGCAATGCAAGAGCATTTATCGGCTAAGTAATAACGAGCCAGCAGTGCTAACCATGTTGTTAAAACAAAAGCGCTGCTGACTTACATACGATTTACTTAAAAAATTTCAACTAGAAGAAATAATTAACGAGCAGTCACCAACCATTGTTCGTTAGTTTTTTATCAAATAAAGAGGCGATGATGGAGTTTACCGATAGTCATTGCCATCTTGATTTCTCTGCCTTTGACGCTAACCTCTCTCAACTTCTACAGCAATGTGACACAAATAACATTCACCGTATTATTGTTCCTGCTGTTAAGCCAAGCCACTGGCAAAGAGTCATATCGTTAACAGAAAAAATCACACCAATAAATATAACATGCAGTTTAGGCTTTCATCCTTGGTTTGTTATACAACAAGATATTAACTTGCCAAAAAATTATGATGTTGCTTCACAGGAGCTTAAACTCAAGCAAGCGATCATCGATAACCATAGCTCTCATCAGAATAAAATTGTTGCGATTGGAGAGTGCGGTATTGATATTGGCAAAGCAAAAACAAGTACAAGGAATGAAGATGAATATAATAAAAACATTCAATTACAAGAAGCGTTTTTTGAAATGCAATTAGGCATTGCAAAAGAAAATAATTTACCCGTTATTATTCATCACTGCCAATCACACCCACTAATACTAGCGTTACTAAAACAATATAAACTGGCAAACGCAGGGGTTATACATGCATTTTCAGGAAGTTATCAACAAGCTAAAGACTATGTGAATTTAGGGTTTAAGCTAGGTATTGGCGGTACTATCACCTACCCTAGAGCTAAAAAAACAATTGATGCAGTAAAGCGTCTACCTTTATCCAGCTTATTATTAGAAACTGATGCTCCGTCTATGCCCCCTTTTGGAACTCAAGGCAGCAATAACTCTCCGCTAAATGTACTTGCAGTATTTCAGGCTTTATCAGTGATAAGAGACGAGCCAGCAACAATGATTGCTGCACAGATAGAGCATAATGTTGAAGAGTTATTCTTTAATTAGTAGGTTTTAGGTGCTCTATAGCCTTGTCTACTAAATCGATTTAAACCTCGTGTCAGGAGAAAACCGATAACGCCTGCGACAATAAGTAATAACCTGAACGATGTATGACTTTCATAGTTGTTATGCATTAACGCTGACGTTAAATAAGACTTTTCTATCGTCAGTCGTAAATAGCCCTGAAGCTCTGTATTTCTAATTTCTTTAATAACGGGAACATATAGTTTACTTTTATCAAGTGACGGCATCACTTCATCAATACCATAAAGATATTTAATCGTACTGCTAACTTCACCACTCGACTCGGACTTCAACAGTAACTGTCCAGTGTTATCATAAAAATGTACATGTTTAATATAATCAGCATCAGCAAGATTATTTACATAGGACTGTACTTGAGCATTACGTTCTATTTTGGAGATAGAATTACTATTATTCATTAAAATTACTGAAATGCCGGCAATAGCTTGCCCTAAAAGTTTATCGGCAACTTGTTCAAAATGCTGCTCAATAATTTGATTATTTTTTTCTGTATTATCCACTAAAAATACCAGCAGCAAGACTATAAGCAAAATAGCACTAACTAATTGCAGAATTTTATTATAAATTGACGATAGTTTAGGGTATAAAGGCTGTTCTAATTTATTCATCATAAAAATGCATGGTATCGAAATACATGCACCTATAATAGAGAGTTAACGTGTCTTTTTCTACTACTGTATCCTTTTCTACTGAAATATCATCATTATCGCTTGAAAATCACTTTGCACAGAGTGAAATTAAAAGTAAATTACCTCTTGATTTTACTTTAAATGATGAGCGCTTAGCATTAAATGAAGGTCATAATATTGACTCATCAAAACCTGAATTAGTGGTGTTTTCTGATTTAACATTACAAAATTTACTATTATTGCAAGGTAATGGCTATTTTACTATTGATAGCTTAATTGCAATAAACACCCGCAATAACCAGACAAGTTATCGTTTTAATGTGACTTGTACTGATTTCATTAAATCTCGCCAAGCCATTGCTGACTTTGCCTTAGCAAATAAAATAGAGGCGGCATTAATTCTAAATGCTCCAAAGCTTAATACACCAGGCTTATTAGTCATGGATATGGATTCAACCACCATTGAAATTGAATGTATTGATGAAATAGCGAAATTAGCGGGTGTTGGTGAAGAAGTATCTGCGGTAACAGAATTAGCTATGCAAGGTCAATTAGATTTCTCTCAAAGCTTACATCAACGTGTTGCAACATTAGCTAATGCACCTGAGAAAATTCTTGCCGATGTAGCAAAAAACATTCCATTAATGGCGGGATTAGAAACATTAATTAGCGAGCTTAAAAAACATAATTGGCGTATCGCAGTCGCATCTGGGGGCTTCACTTATTTTGCTGATCACCTTAAGGATATGTTAGCTCTTGATGCAACTTTTGCTAATGTATTAGAGATTGTTGACGGTAAACTCACCGGAAAAGTCTTAGGTAGTGTTGTCGATGCGCAAGTAAAGGCAGATTCATTAAATTTATTAGCAGATAAATATCAAATTCCTCATGCTCAAACCGTTGCTATGGGTGATGGCGCTAATGATCTTGTGATGATGGCTGCTGCTAACTTAGGCGTTGCATTTCACGCTAAACCCATTGTATTAGCACAAGCTGATAGTAGCATTAACCAACAAGGGTTAGATTGTTTATTACATTGGTTAGCCTAACTAGACGGCTCTATTATAAATAATAGAGCCGATAACTGCACTCTACAGTCATTAAAATTCGAGGTATTAACTATAATCGATGGCTGTACAAAACTTCATGCGTAATATCGATACATTGAATAGATGCAACAACACTCAAAATATCTTGCTCTATTTGTTTACTACGGTGTATAGCATAAGTGCTAATATAGCTAAGCTCAGCGTTTAAATATTCTAAATTAGGTGTGTTAGTACGTGATATTTTTAATTGAAAACTGAAGAAACTGCCTTTTTGGGTTGCTTGCTTGATAAAGTTTTTCCTCAACGCTGACGTATTCAACTCTCGCTCAAACTTTATACTCACCCCTTTATCAATTTGATCAACATTATTAGCAATAGAAATATAAAGAACATCAGTAATAGGCTCAGCATTTATTACCAGCTTCTTCAGGCAAGAATCAAGAAAGTTATCCTTATATAGCTTGGTTAATATAGGATAGAAATTGTAATAGCCTTTTCTATCACTAAGTATACGTAATCGCTCTAAAAAATCATTATCCTGATTATTGGTAACCAGCACTTCTACTTTGTAACGGCTACCACTTGTTTGTACAATTAATGTAGGAACTTCAATGCATTGAGAATAGTGTGTACGCAGTGATTCAGCTAAACCCGGCAACAATGAACTTCCTTCATCAGTGGTTAGCTTCTCTTTATTTTTCTCAATTAATAATTTAAAAAATGTGCGACCTACATGCTGGTGTGATCTAATATAAACTTTGCAATTAAGCACTGTTTTTTTCTGATTAACTTTTATAACCTCATAAGGTAATTTTTTCAATTCATGGGATGAAGTTATCTTTTGTAGGCTTGGAAATGTCATGCTAATAACATCACCAGCACGAACCCCTACACCTTCACTTAGTACCAACTTAACACCTGAAACAGAGAAGTCGATAGAGTTCGCTTGCCATTCTTGTTTATTATTTTCCAATATAACCGGCGTTTTATAAATAAACCTAGGCTCTTGTCGCAAATTCTTATAGCTGATGCCTAACTGCTGAACAACCAATTTATTTTTTAAACGCTTATGTCCAAACTTTTTCAATTTATTTACATCTATTCCTTTATTTGAAAAACCTTGATACTCAACAATAGAGGTTTGATGCGTAATATCACTAGCAACAACACCAAAGGACAATGAATCAATACAATTAATCACTTCTTTTGAAGGGGGTGGGTTTATATATTGTTCATCTGGATCTTGGCTATTTGATAAAATAAAAGGAGAGTGTATCGTTGACTTATCAATAGTAAAGTAAGTTAATTTGGTCACTGAAAAAGAAGCTCTTTTAGCTGCAAAAGTAAAAAACTCAGGGAAAAAGTCATTTTCTTGAGATAATTGCTCTTCATCTACAGTATAAAAATAGTCTTTACCTTGATGTTGATGAATAAAGCTGTAAACCAACAGCGACTTACCTTGCTTATATCTTTTTAACAAACGAGGCAAGCGCGCTTCATTAACGAGTGAATGTAAATTAGAGTGGTGCTCTTCATCTTGCCAGTATTGAAAGGTAGGTTGATTATTGTTTGTTGTTAATACATAACGAGGAATAATTTGATTGCCGTTTAGTTGAAAATATATAGGTAACTCATTAATTTTGGGTAAAACATATTGTTCAAAGCTTCTAGATTGTAATGCCGCAATAGTATTTTCTAAATTAATTTTATATCTACGTTTATTAACTTGAATATAATCAAGTAAAAAGGTTTTAAAGTCATCATTTTCAAAATCATCTATACGTTGGCAACCAACAAGTTGGGTATTTTCATCACTGTAAATATTTTTTATTTGATATTCTAAACTGTCTCCGCGAGAAAATTGAAAGTCACTTTCAATATCTTTGAAAACGATTGTAATTTTTTGGTCTATATAAAGAGGTAACTTACTATTCAATCGAAACTTTAATCCTGTCACGCTGATATCAATACTATTCACTGACTTTTTCTGATTATCGTCCAACGCTATTGCAAAAGGCACAACAAAATTCATTCGTTCTTCCATTCGATTATATCGTTGACTACAAGGAACGTACTTAACAGGGTATTGAAGTTTCTCGATTGTTTTTTTAGGAAGTTCTACCTGTGCTTCTTTTGATTTTAGCTGATCTATATGCTGTTGTTCTTTCTGATAAATAACACGGAAATTATTTTCTGTATTTTTTACTGCTTCATAAACGCCGAAAGTATAACCTTGATATTTATCTACATTTTCTTGAAATACATTAATAGCAATGTCATCTAAAAAGTGGCTTTGCCCACAATATTGAAATAACTTACAATCTCCGTTAACTAAACCACGTAAATCAATAGACCGAGTACAAGTGCTCGCTAAGCGTTTCAATTCCATTTTTAATAAGAATTTTTCCGTCTTAGTCATCTGTTTAGTCTGTTGAGTAAACTTGATATCAAAACTTGGCTTATTTACTTCACCGCGAAAGTTATGAATTATCTTTTGGTATTTTGAAAAGTCTTTGCTCATAGAATAATATTATGTTTACTCTTATTGTTTAATAAAGAATTTCTTGAATAAAGTATAATGCAAGCTCAAATAGCATTATAATTTGAACGACTTAAATTCAGCTATAGTATTTAATACATCATCTTGCAGCTCTCTGCAACAATACAGATATAGCAATAACTAAGCAATTTTTGTGCCTATAACTAATAAACAACAAAGAGGGAATGTATGGCTAAAGCTAAAGCCGCCTATGTCTGCACAGATTGTGGCTCTGAATATTCTCGATGGCTAGGTCAATGTAATGACTGTAAAGCTTGGAATACTATTTCAGAATTTAGACAAGCAAAACTACCTGCTCGTGGTGGAAACTTTGCTGGGTTTGCAGGTGCTGCGCACAATGAACAAGCAAAAGTCCAAACTCTTGACGCTATTGATTTGACAGATCTACCTCGATTTTCATCTGGCTTTGCTGAATTTGATCGCGTTCTTGGTGGCGGTATTGTACCTGGAAGCGCTATTTTGATTGGTGGGGAACCGGGCGCAGGGAAAAGTACTTTATTACTACAAACTATGTGTACTTTAGCGTCTAATATGCCGGCTTTGTATATCACAGGTGAAGAGTCATTACAGCAAGTTGCAATGCGTGCTAAACGCTTAAGTTTACCTACAGATAAATTACAGATGCTTTCAGAAACAAGCGTTGAAAATATTTGTCAAATTGCCATAAAAGAGCAACCTAAGATTATTGTAATTGACTCTATTCAAGTAATGCACATGAGTGAAATACAATCTGCACCTGGTAGTGTTTCACAAGTCAGAGAAAGCGCCGCTTATTTGACACGTTTTGCTAAACAATACCATGTTGCTATATTATTAGTTGGCCATGTTACTAAAGACGGCTCTCTAGCTGGCCCTAAAGTACTAGAACATTGTATTGATTGCTCGATTATGCTGGAAGGTAGTACTGATTCTCGCTATAGAACACTTCGTGGTAATAAAAACCGTTTTGGTGCTGTTAATGAATTAGGTGTATTTGCCATGACCGGCGAAGGGTTAAAAGAAGTTAAAAACCCTTCTGCTATTTTTCTTAGTCGCACCGAAGAACAAACGGCCGGCAGTGTTGTGATGGTGTTATGGGAAGGAACTCGTCCTTTATTGGTAGAAATTCAAGCCTTGGTTGATCATTCTGCTTTAGGAAACCCACGCCGTGTTGCCGTTGGTGCAGATCAAAATAGATTATCAATGTTACTGGCTATTTTACACCGTCATGGTGGTCTTCAGCTTAACGATCAAGATGTGTTCGTCAATGTTGTTGGCGGTATAAAAGTGACAGAAACCAGTATCGATTTAGCGTTAATTCTTGCATTAGTTTCTAGCTTTAAAGATAACGCCCTACCACAAGACTTAGTCATTTTTGGTGAAGTAGGTTTATCTGGAGAAATACGGCCGGTACCAAGCGGTCAAGAACGCATAAATGAAGCAGCAAAACATGGCTTTAAACGAGCCATAGTTCCTTTTAATAATATGCCTAAACAAGCGATAAAAGGTATGGAAGTCATTGGTGTCAAAAAATTAAGCGAAGCATTAGAGGTGATATAAATGATAGTAAATCACCTTTTCTTATAACATTTACAAATATAAATTGGTTTATACATGAACAAAAAATTAGTCAGCTCTTTCTTTACTTCTTGTACTCTGCTTACATCAGTACTTATTTTTTCAAATACAGTACATTCAGCAGAACAAGACACTACTCAAGTAGATAAAACAACAATGCCATTAACTATTGAACGTATTTATAGCTCTCCAGATTTAAATGGACAAACACCTAAGTCGTTAAAGTTTTCCCCAGACGGCTCACGAGTGACCTATTTACAAGGGAAAAGTGACGATTTAAATCGTTATGATTTATGGGAATACAATCTTAAAAGCAAAAAAAATAACTTACTTGTCGACTCTCAGGTGTTATTTACTGGTCCGGAAATATTATCTGATGAAGAAAAAGCCCGTCGTGAACGTCAACGGGTTTATGGCTTTGGTATTATAGAATATACCTTTTCAAATGATGGTAATGCGCTATTATTTCCACTTAATGGTGATATTTACTACTACCATTTAGCAAGCAAAACAGCGAAACGCCTAACCCAAACAGACGCATTTGAAACAGATGTAAAATTCTCTCCAAAAGGTAACTACGCATCCTTCATTCGTGATCAAAACGTATTCATACTAAACATTAATACCGGTAAAGAAACACAATTAACCAAAGATGGTAAAGGTACAATAAAAAATGGCATGAGTGAGTTTGTTGCTCAAGAAGAAATGGATCGAATGACTGGTTATTGGTGGTCTCCAGATGAAAAGCACATTGCTTTTTTACGTGTAGATGAAACACCAGTACAAACGGTAATACGCAATGAAATATACGCAGAAGAAATCAAGTTAATTGAACAACGCTACCCTGCCACTGGCACCAATAATGTCACAATA
The DNA here is from genome assembly GCF_030547765.1 of Colwellia sp. 6_MG-2023. Classification (NCBI taxonomy): domain Bacteria; kingdom Pseudomonadati; phylum Pseudomonadota; class Gammaproteobacteria; order Alteromonadales; family Colwelliaceae; genus Colwellia; species Colwellia sp. 6_MG-2023. Next base: position 103,094 of record NZ_JAUOPP010000016.1, read on the forward strand.
CAATTAGCGGTAACCGATATAAAAGGGAAAAAAATTCGTTTTGTTAAATTAGATGAAGCCGAGGGTGGTACATCGAAAGGAAATAAAAATGATATTTATATTCCACGTGTAAAATGGCTACCTGACAGCAAAGTTTTATCTTATCAATGGCAGAGTCGTGATCAAAAAACCTTAAAGTTAAAAACCTATAACCTAAAAACACGTGATCAAAAAACATTAATTACAGAACATTCAGATCATTGGATAAACCTACATAATGACCTTAAATTTTTAAATGATAATAAATCGTTTATTTGGGCTTCAGAACGAGATGGTTTTAAACATTTATATCACTTTACTAATGAAGGAGAGTTAATAAATCAACTAACTAAAGGAAACTGGGTAGTAGATGAAATTAACCAAATTGATGAAACTAATGGGCTGATTTATTTTACTGGTCGTGCAGACACTCCACTTGAACGTCACTTATACAGCGTACCATTACATGGGAACTCTCCTGAGCATGTCGCGCGCTTAAGTCAACGTAATGGTTTCCATAACATCAGTTTTAGTAAAGATAACGCAAGTTATATCGATAGTTTCTCTAACATATATACACCTACCCAAGTGAGTTTACATGACGCTAATGGCAAGCACATAACTTGGCTAGCGGAAAACAAAATAGATGCTACGCATCCTAGTAACCCATATTATGATGATTTAATTCAACCTAATTTTGGCACACTCACTAGCGACGATGGTACAGCAACACTCTATTATAAATTATATACACCTAATGATATGGCTCCAGGTAAAAAATATCCTGTTATTGTTAATGTTTACGGTGGTCCTCACGTCCAGAAAGTTAAAAACGCATGGGAAGGAGCAGACTTTACTCAATACATGTTACAACAAGGCTATATTGTCTTCCAACTAGATAATAGAGGCTCTAATTTTCGAGGTACTGCTTTTGAATTTCCTATTTATGAAAAATTGGGGCAAGTAGAAATACAAGATCAAATAACAGGTGTTAAATACTTACATGAATTACCTTTTGTCGATAAAGAGCGCATTGGTATTTATGGCCATTCATATGGTGGGTATATGGCATTAATGGCTCTTTTCAAAGCCGGTGATTACTTCAAAGCCGGTGTTAGTGGCGCGCCAGTAACTGACTGGTTATTATATGACACTCACTACACTGAACGTTATTTAAACCATCCAAGTGTTAATAACGAGGGTTATGATAAATCGAGTGTTTTCCCTTACGCTCCTGAATTAAAAAATCCATTATTGATTTATCATGGGATGGCTGATGATAATGTGTTGTTTACCAATACCACAAAATTGATTAAGACATTACAAGACGAAAATAAACAATTTGAACTAATGACATACCCTGGTAGCAAACACAGCATGAAAGGTAAAAAAGTAAAAGTTCATTTGAATAATACTATTATGAATTTCTTTGATAGGCACTTTAAATAGCTTCTATTTAAAATTACGTAACATTATTTTCATTTTATAAAACGGCAAGTACTTAAGTTACTTGCCGTTTTTTTTACTCTCTATTTTTTGCGTTTTCAACGCATAATACCAAGCATTTTTCATGCCTTAAATGTAATCAAAAGTGTGATAAAAGATGTATAATTTTTAGTTACATTTAATTGCATTTATCTACCATATTACTATTGCATTTTTATGACGAGAGGAGGATTATGAAGATGTAAAGAATGATTAGTTTACGATTAAGATGACCAAGAGGTAAGATTATGAATATTAAAATTTCTGGACACCATGTTGAAATTACAGAAGGTATTAAGCAATCTATCGAGAATAAATTCGCGAAAATCTCTAAGCATTATCCGTCAATCATGACATTAGAATCAACCATTACTGTTGAGCCGCATCAACAAAAACTTGAAGTAACCACTTTGTATGAAGGTGAGCAAGTTACCGTAAATGCATCAGATAAACAGTTGTATGCTGCAATTGCTAAAGTAGCGAAGAAACTCGAAGTTTCACTGGCTCGTCGCAAAGGTGTATTATCGGCCAAATTCAATAAAAAGTTTGTTGTACCACAAACAGACCTATATCAGGCATCAACCTAAAATATTTTAAAATTAACCTTATAACGTTAATAAGTACTACGAGTAAATAATTAGTTTTAAACTCAAATATTTATTTAATGTACAAGTTAGTTAAACTATTCCTATTATTTTAATTAATTATTAACAAGTAAACCTACATAAAAAGCTGTACTCTGATCAACAGAGTACAGCTTTCTTGTTTTGACTGATTAAAAATATTTTAAATCACATTCAGGTTAACTAATACCAGTTTCATTAATTAAGTGAACAAGTTTATACGTAGAAAAAATTGCCAAATACAAGGCATTTATTTCAATAACTAGTTGTTCTAATTATTAAATAAATAACG
>NZ_JAUOPP010000017.1:0-104648 GCF_030547765.1 Colwellia sp. 6_MG-2023
CACCAAACTTAATCAAGGTAAATTAAGCTTAGTTTATGGATTGAATTTCATCCACGTTATTATGGGTGGCCTAATAAAACTTTGGGTGGCCTAATAAAACTTTGCAATATGCTGTAGTAAATAGCATCGAGTATGGTGAACTACATAACAGTGATTACTTTACCTTAATACCGGATTATATTTCCTTTAGTAAAATTAAAGAAATGAAGAATAACGGAGCTATTTACTTAGTTAAACGACCAATTCAAAATAAAGTTTATGCCAATGTTGTTAACCCTGAATAAAGTGCAATATAATAAGAACTTCAAGCGGGACTGCTAACAGTTTGCTCAGTTTCGCTTCGCTACACATTTTAGCAAACTATTACCAACCCCTTAAATGGGCGTTGAGGCTGTAGAATAACTAATTCAGTCAAAACGAGTAATTCTACAATCTCGTTATATTTATAAGGATATTCGATGAAAAATTTACTGATAGTTGTCATAATTTTGATTCTTAGCGCTTGCGCTAGCACAAAAAAGGATTTTGTATTTGACGGTTCAACAATTGAATCAACCCAATATGGCATTTCTAAAGTCTCAAAACGTTTAAAGCCTACGCAACAAATAGAATTTATGATGGCTCTAATGGCTATTCAATTTTCAGATGTAAAAAGTGTTAATGACGTAATTGGTGATCCTACAATGACTAATGAAATAAACTATTTCATTATTGGCAAAAAAATTGACGGATTAAATTACTACGGTGTCTTAGATTTAGCTAAGTCTTCACCAACTAAAGTTAGTGTAACGGCACAATAAATATAACAACACGCCCTGAGGTGGACCGCTAGTAAAATCAGCAATTTATTGCAAACTTTAAAAGCGGTGAGCCTCTTAGTTTTAGGGCTTCTAAGAATTTCGATTCATTGTACGGCGTGCTCGTTTTCCAACACCTAAATACGATTAGGATCCACTTGAAAGCCAGTGATCTAATAACACGTTATTATGGGTGGCCTAATTAAGTCGCATTGCTGAAGTTCACATCTATTCAACTGTCGATAAAATTTACAACAAATTTTAACGAAGACAGTCGCTCAAAGTTCTATTTAATCTGTGTTATTTTTTATTTTGAGATACTTTATAAACGAATGTCCTGATTAATTACTGATTAATTACTGATTAATTACTGGTTAATCACTTAAATCAAAAAGCTTGAATTAAAAGCAGTTGTTAAATCAAAGCCAGCTAATATAGCTGGCTTCTTTGTATTTGAAAATTAGTTAAGGGTTTAACACAGCCTATGTTAACATCCCTTTTTTGATTTAAAGATACTTAAACTATGTCATTATCAGAGCCGCTAAACCAATTTATTAAACACGTTGAAACCACTCAAACATTTTACGGATTACAAGAACCTAAATCACAAGAGTGGGTTATTCTTGATTCTGTAAATTTTGAAGAGCATGACGTAATGCCTTTATGGTCAACAACTGAATTAGCAAGCGTACATATTGCTGATGAATGGGCTGATTATGTAGTTGCACCCATTACAGTTGCTGATTGGTTAGAATTTTGGGTAGAAGATTTATCTAACGATCCAATGGTGATTGGTGTTGACTGGCGTGACGAGGATAACTGCGCTGAGTATGCACTAAGTGATTACAGTCAGGCTATTATCAGTATTGAAAAATACGTATAAAACTTTGCAACCGCTTAACTTTTTATTTCAGCGTGACTTTAAGGCACAAGTCATAGCATGATGAGAAAAACGATAGATATTCCGTATAAAGCGACTTACGGAATGACGCAACTATGTAGCAAAGTAGCAGCTAATTTAAAAGACTAAAAATAACAACCTTCATTAAAAATTAGTTTTTAATGACTTTTCCACCTTTCATTACAAAATCGACATCTAACAATGCTTTAATATCTTTTAGCGGATTATCATCAAACGCAATGATATCGGCTATTTTTCCTGGCGCTAATGTCCCTAAACTTGCAGACATACCAATTAATTCGGCGGCATTAACGGTAGCGGATTTTAATACGTCACTGTTTTTCATCCCCGCTTGTGCCATTAGCACGCCTTCTTTACCGTTATCGCCATGATGAGAAACACCGCTGTCTGTTCCATACGCGATTTTAACACCCGCTTTATATGCTTTTTTAAAGGTCTCTGTCATATCAGAGCCAACGCGAATCGCTTTTAACTTAATTGCTTCAGACATAAAGTTACTGTGTTTAGCCATTTCAACAACCGTATTACCCGCTAATAAGGTTGGTACTAAATAAGCGCCAGATTTCTTAAAAAGCTTGACGGTTTCTTTATTTGCATAGCTACCATGTTCAATACTGTCGACACCGGCGCGAAGTGCGGCGTTTATACCTTCTGCTGCATGTGCATGACTGGCTACTTTTCTGCCAAGTGCATGTGCTGCGTTAACCACTTCTTTTAATTCATCATCTGACATTTGTTGGCCAGTACCTGTATTGGTATCTGACAAGACCCCTCCCGTTGAGGTGATTTTAATCACATCTGCGCCATATTTAATAGCGTGACGTGTTGCTCTTCGACAGTCGAAAGGCCCGTCACAAATAGTTTTACTGGTTCGCATAGCGAGAATATCAGGACTTAATCCGTCGACGTCACCATGTCCACCGGTGACTGAAACAGATGATCCTGAGGCAACGATTCTAGGACCATCAACCCAACCTTTAGCAATTCCATCACGTAGTGCAAAAATTTGCTCTGCACTTGCGCCTAAATCTCTAACCGTAGTAAAGCCTGCCATTAAGGTTTTTTTAGCATTAGAAATACTTTGCATTAAGGCATCGGAATCAGACATACGTAGAGATTGACTGTCATTTTTAGGTCCTAATTCTCCTTGTAAATGCACGTGCATATCCATTAAACCCGCCATAACAAAACTTGATGATAAATCAATTAACTGAGCGTCTTTATTGATATCATTGGGGTTAACGAAGCCTTTTTTAATCTCAGTAATTTTGCCATCGGTAATCACCAGGGTTTGTTTAGATAACGTACCTTTACCGGCAACGGGTAATAAAGTACCCGCATGGATGACTTGAGTTTGTGCTAATAAATTAAAAGAAGAAATAAGCGATAGTGAAAGTAAGGTGTGTTTTAAGGTGTTAAGAACGCGAGTAGTTTGTGCTGTGGTGGTAGTTGTAGTCATGACTGGTATTACTCTAAGTTGGTTGCTTAAATAATTAAACTGAAAAATAGTTAAACTAAAAAAATTATAAAAGCATAAAAATATAGCTACCAATACCTTAGCAGCTATATAGTTTTCGTCAAGAAGACAAAGTTGGCAGGTGTGTTCTAATGGTGATGACCACCTACACCGTGTGCATGGCCATGTTGTACTTCTTCATCGGTTGCCGCGCGAACATCAACAACGTCTATATCAAATGTTATGACCTTTCCAGCTAATGGTGGGTTAATGTCTACAGTGATCATAAACTTCCCTGCTTTTAATACCGTCACTTGACGTTGACCTTGCTCAGTATGAACAACTGCAATCATGCCTGCTTTCCATTTAGCATTTTTGCTCGGTAAACCTTGTAAATGTTTTACTGGTACACGTTGAATCAAGTCTTCTTGACGTTCGCCATAAGCTTCTTCAGGTTGTAAAGTTACGCTGAATTTATCGCCAGCTTCTTTGTCAGTTAACGCTTTTTCTAAGCCCGCTAAAGTATTATTTGCTCCGTGTAGGTAGGCAAGAGGATCACTACCATGAGAAGATTCTATTTCTTCTCCTGCTTCATTTTTTAGAACATAATGGAACTGAACAACGGTTTTATCTGTAATTTTCATGTAATTCTCTTTAACGGTTTATAAATTAATTTTTTAATGAATTTGGTGCTATTTCGGCTTCGTATTATACTAGATAAGTACAGGATAAATGTTAATTAAACGTTCATACGAAGTATTGGCACTTATTTTAGCATTAAACACTATAAATTAAGAGTCAGTATTTTATCTCAATTTAAGCCCATAGCAGTAAAATAACAACACTAACAATGATCAACAACATCCCTATATATTCAATTGTAGTGATTTTCTCTTTAAATAAACGGTAAGTTAATGCCAGTGTGATAAAAAACTCTACTTGACCTAATGCTTTGACATAAGCTGCATTTTGCAGACTTGCCCCGGTAAACCAACCAATAGAACCAAGTACACTTGTTATACCGACAAATAAGCATAAACGCCAATGAGCTAACATTAACTTTAGCTGTGTTTTATCTTGTAAATAAACATAAATAACAGAAATAATTGATTGAACCGTGATCATAAATACCAAGGTAATTGCTGCACTCACCAATAAATCAATATTAAGAGCTAAACTAGACTCTCGAATTAGTAATGTTGTAATGGCTAATCCTAACCCTGCCGCAAGTCCATAAAACAAGCCCATTTTAGCATCAGAGCCCGTTAAGAAATCACGTGGTCTAAATTTAACCTTCGAGACAAATAAAACCCCAATAACACCAACAATAACACTAAACCACCCCATGAGACTTAATGGCGCAGCAAATAATAATGCGCCAACCATAGCCACTTGTATCGCTTCCGTTTTGGCAAGACTTGTTGCAACAGCAAAGTTTTTGTATCGAAAAGCAGCAACTAAACAAGCAGTACCAATGATCTGGCTTACACAGGCAATTAAAGCATAAAATAGAAAATCATTATTGAGCGTTGGTACTGAAACCTCTCTAAAATCTAACATCCACCAGACATATGCCCAAGCAAATGGTAGCGCGTAAACATAACGCACTGCCGTGGTAGCCATAGAGTTTAGTTTACCGGATAATTGTTTTTGACCAGCAGTTCGGATTGCTTGCATAGTAGCAGCAAGTAACGTGAAATAAATCCAAGTGTATTCTGATGTAAACAAATCTGAAATAGACAAGACTGATGTTCCTTTAAGGTATATATAATAGAGACAATTTACTAAGCAACGCTAGCTTTAACTGGCTTTAACATATATTAATTTTGTTAATTCAAGCCAGGTTGTTAACCCGTTATGTCAGGTGTAAATGAAAAACGTTTATCAAGTGAACTAATACCTAAACCACTTTGTTTTTCAACCTTAATTTGTACATCAATTCTATCTTTCAATGCTTCAACATGACTAATAATGCCAATCATTTTACCGCTTGCATTAAGGTTATCTAACGCAACCAACGCTATTTCTAACGTATCATTATCTAATGTGCCAAAACCTTCATCTAAGAATAAAGAATCAATACTGGTTTTATTACTAACCAAATCTGACAAGGCTAACGCTAACGCTAAACTAACTAAAAAGCTTTCACCACCCGATAGCGTTTTAGTGTCACGAAGACTATCACCTTGCCAGGTATCCAATACTTCTAAACTTAAGGTGTCACTTTGCTGACACTGTAACTGGTACCGACCGTCAAGTTTATTCAATTGTTCATTTGCTAAGTAAACCAGATGATTGAGCGTAAGACCCTGAGCAAACTTTCTAAATTTAGCGCCATCAGCAGAGCCAATTAAACCATTTAAATAGCCGAGTTCATCTACTGCAATTTGCTCAGTTTCAATTTGAGCCAGTAAACGTTGTTGCTTAATTTTATTTTCTTTATCGTGATTAATGGCTTGTTGAATTTGCCCTAAATGCAACTGCTGTTGTTTTAATTTTTCATTAAGGTTTACCAGTTCAACTTCAATTTCTGATAAGGATAACAGTAATAATTTATCTACATTCATCTGACTGTTTTTCGTGCTAGCAACCAGTAATTTTTCTGCCTCGACTTTAGCGTTGCCATGCTCTAATAATTGCTGATTTACGCTTTCTTTTTGACCTAAAAGCTGTTGTAAACGAGCTTCAATGGCTTGTTGTTCTTTATTTAGTGTTATTAATCTATTTTTTGTTATTTTTTCTTCTTCTGATATTTTATTTCTAATAAATTCAGACGATTGTGATTGCTCATCAATATAGCCCAACGCAAAAAATTCAGTTACGCGTAACTCTTTTTTGCTCATTAATTGCTGTTTAAATTCTGTTGACTGTTGTTTGAAACGAATTAAACGGCTTTCCGCTTGGTGCACTTGTTCAGAGATTAATATATCTGCTTGTTCAACTGAAGATAACTGCTTAGAAAGCGTCTCTTGCTCTGCAATTTTTTGTTCAAATAACATGACTTGTTGTTTTAGCTCTTCTAACCAAATCCCCGAATTAAGGCAAAGATGTAGATTAGTATTTTCATTTGAATTTGCATCTATAACATCATTTAATTGCTCGGCTGTATTGTCACTCAAACCTTCATTGCTCTCTTTATTTAAGCGATCATGTAAATGTGATGAAAATTGATGCAATTGCATTGATTGAATATCAGCAAATAAATTTTTGTACATAAAGCTTTGATCAGATTGTAATTGTTCTATCGCTTTATTTTGTTCGTTGTTGTCATGGTTATTATGGTTAATTTTTTCTGCAATAAGTGCTGCTTGATGTTGTCCTTGTAACAATATTTGACTGACTTGAGATTGTTGCTGCTCAATATTGATTTGTTGTTGTACGTAATGATTAAAGTTTCGTTGAAATTGTTGCAAAAGCTCCAGTTCATTATTTATTTTTGTTAATGCTTGTTCAATTAATGTGATATCTGATAACTCAAGCTGATTATTAGTTAACAATAAAGGAGGTAAATTCAAACGAGTAAAAGCAGCGAGTAACTCAGCTTCTTCTGCTTTAATCATTTGACCACGATCGTCCTTGGTTTTCAGCTCAACATTAAGCTGAGTTTCTTGCTGCGCTAGTGATTTGCCTTGCTCTTCTAACTGGTTGAGTTCACCATTAATAGACTGTAAACGCATTTGTTGCGTATCAACACTAATCGCTTGATATTCAGTTATTGCCGGATGTTCATTAGAGCCACACAATGGACAAGGCTGTTCAGGCTGTAATTTATCCCGATGTTCGCTTAATGCCATAATGGTTTGTTGTTGAGCAATTAAGGTTTCAACATCAGTTTTTTGCTGTTTTAACTGAGTAAATTGTTTCCGTAAATCAATTAATTGTGATTTCAACTCAGCCAATTTGGGCATTGCTAATTGCTTTTGATTGCTAAGTTGTGCTTTTTCCTGAAAAAGCATCTGATAACGGTTAGCCAACTGAAAAGCTTGGCTATAAGAGTTTTGTTGCTGTTGCCACTGGTTGATTTTAGCATTTAAACTATCAGAAGTTAGTGACTCTCCTGCTAATTCAGCCGTATCTAATACAGCTATGTTTTGAGTCACTAATTGTTGTTTATTCTTATCAAGATCTACTTGTTGGCTCTGTAATTGCCTATTTTTTAATGTGCTATCACTTAATAACGTTTGTTGTTTATTCTGTTCGTTAACAAGTTGTTGATGCTTATTTTGTATTGCGATTAAGTCTTGTGTTTTATTATCAATATGAACTTGTATTTGAGTCAGCTGACTAACTTGATTTGACCATAAAGGCAGTTTTTCTTTTACTTGAAGAAGGGGTTGATGTTCACTGGTATAGCTTTGTAATTCATCAATAGCTGCACGTAATTGCTTTTTGTTACTTTGGGTTTGTTGTTGGTTTAATGTTAACTGACTTAACTCTTGCGTTTGTTTGCTTTCTTGCTCTAAAACTTGTGATAATTGCGTGTTTATATTGGCTATTTCATTGTCTAACGGCAATATTTTTTCAATCAGTTTACTTTCAATAAGCTTATGATTAACTTCCTCTTTTTCTTGTGCTTGCAAACACTCATCAAGAGCAGCTCTTCCTAAACCGACTTGTTCTTGTACACTTTTGATTTGTATTGTTAAATCATTTATCTGAATGGACTTTTTTTGATGTGCTTGATTTATTAATACTACATTTTTTAATGACGAATAAACTGACTGTTCATCTATAATTTCATTGCTTTGTTTTTCTATTTCAAGCTCTTGTGCTTGTAAATCACTTAATTCCTGCGTTGATAATAATGTGACTCCTTGAGATGTAGCCTGCATTAATTGTAATGATTTTTCAGCCGCTTTATGATTAGTAAAAACTTGTTTTGAAATATCTCCATAAATTTGTGTGCCGGTTAGTTGCTCTAACAATTGCGCTCTATCATTAGGCGCGGCGTTTAAAAAGGCAGCAAACTCCCCTTGTGATAACATCATCGACTTTCTAAATCTTGAAAAATCTAAACCAGTGATCTTGGCGATATTATCTTTAACATCTTTTAATTTTTCAGCAATAATTGTCCCATCAATTAAAGACAACTGAGCAACAGGCGCTAATAAGTTTCCATCCGCTTTATTCCTTGCACGTTTTTGACTCCAAAAAGCACGGTATCCCTGACCTTTTACTCCGAACTCTACTTCAGCCATACAATTAGCGGTAAAACGTGTCATTAATTGATTTTGACCCGCTGACACTTTAATACGTGGGGTTTCATGATATAAAGCTAAACATATAGCATCGAGAATAGTTGTTTTACCTGCACCAGTAGCACCGGTAATAGCAAAAAGTCCATTAGAGTCAAATGGCTCTTGTGTAAAATCTAATTGCCAAGCATTCTTAAGCGCATTAATGTTCTCAAATCGTAATCGCAATATTTTCATGATTCACCTTCACTTAATACTTGCGCAACGGTTTGCTTAAACAAGGTTTGTAACTGCTCTTTACGTGTTAATTTTACGTTAGTTAACTCTGTATCAGTTGACTCTGTGTCAATAGTGTCATCATCGAGCCAAGCTTCTTGCTGTAAACGCGAGTCAAAAACCTCGTCTAACGTTAATTCATTTAATGTACTGTGATCTTGTTGTTTTTCTAACAATATACGTTGCCTTACTTGCTTCTGCCTTCTAACAAGTAACACTTCCACAGGAAAGTCTTTGACTAACGTGGTAATTTTAGGCTGTAAATCACTTAACAGCCCGGTATTTGCTAATTCAATATCTAGCCAAAGTTTGCGGTCGTTGTCGTCACTAATTAATGTTGATACAAGTGTTTCAAGATCTTGATTGAGGGTGTCGAGTGTCGTTTTTAACATCGCTAGCGGTTGAAACGTTGGAATAATTAAATCAGTTACCGTCGATAGATTATTTTCATCAAAATCCACAAGTAATACACGTTTCTTTTGTTTAGCTTCATCAAAACTAAGCGCTATTGGCGATCCACAATAGCGAATATGCTCTGTTTTACCTACTTTTTGAGCGCGATGAATATGCCCTAACGCAATATAATCGGCAGCAGGAAATGCATTACTGGGAAAAGCTTCTAATGTGCCAATATAAATATCTCGTACTGAGTCTGAGGTGGTTACACCTAGTGCGGTTAAATGTCCGGTCGCAATAATAGGTAACTTAATGCCGTTAGCGCTTTTTTCATGTTGAGCAACGAGCAGCTGAGCTTGTTCAAATAAACGCTGATAGTGTTCAACAATAGCTTGTTGCAACTGCTTAGATTTATCTGTGGCTGACTGCCCTGCTTGACTCTTTATTACATCACGTGGTCTGATAAATGGGATAGCACAAATAACGGCTTGTGCGATGCCTTGTTTATTTTTTATGGCAAAAACTTGATCAGCTAAATTAGCAGAAATTGAAGTATCTGTGACGTTAGCGATAACATTTGTTGATAATGCGCTTAATAGCTCTTTTGATTCTGCTAACATGCTGACAGAGTCATGATTACCCGCTAATACAACAAGTTGGCAATTAAATCGCTGTAGCTTACTTATAAAGTTAAAATACATTTGCCTTGCATAACTAGGCGGTGTTGCGGTATCGAAAATGTCACCGGCAACAATAATAGCATCAACAGCCCTGTCTTCAACTTGAGTTAATAGCCAATCTAAAAACTGTTGGTGTTCATTAGCCCTGCTTTTACCATAAAAAAATTGACCTAAATGCCAATCAGATGTGTGAATAATGCGCATAAAAAGGAAAATTAATGATGAGGAAAATAATAGTTGATAATTCTACCTGAAAGGCGACAATAAACCATTAATGATTAACAATAAAATTAGGGTCTGTTGATCTTTGCTGATTATTTTTGCAGCAGTTTATTAGCCTTTTATACAAGGCAGAGCTTCTGTTGTGTAGCTGTTCTACTCTAATAAGCGATAACGAAGTAGAAATGGCTAATAAACGCTGTCCTACGGATTCGTTTAAATGCTTCTTGCTCATTGTTGCAAGGAATTTACATAGAACAACTATGCTACATTCCTTGCGCCGCGATCAAAAAGCATTTAATTCGAACAAAATTTAAACATGAAAGGTCAACAGACCCTATAGATTGAGAAAAAATGACACCAGCAACTCAACAACTAAAGCAAAAAAAAATCCCCTTTGACGTACTGCAATATGATCATGACGTTAATGCCACTTCCTTTGGTCTGGAAGCCGTAGAAAAATTATCCCTTAATGCGCAACAAGTATTTAAAACCTTGGTTGTTTGTTGTGATACCGATCAACTTGCTGTTGCAATAGTCCCCGTAAATTTAAAGTTAAATTTAAAGGCAATTGCTAAAGTATTAAAAGTAAAAAAAGTAAAAATGGCTGACGCTAAACGAGTAGAAGCGACAACTGGCTATGTACTAGGTGGTGTAAGTCCGTTAGGCCAAAAAAAACGTTTACCTACAGTCATCGATATCAGTGCTGAAACGCTTGAGTTAATGTATGTTAGTGGTGGTAAACGAGGTTTAGAAATAGCACTTGCACCAAAGGATTTAAAAACCTTAAGCCAAGCCAGCTTCGCCGTAATTTCAACTTAAGACTTATTACATAAATTAGCTTTAGATTAATCCTTGATACGGTTTATTTGAACATATTATTTACAAAAATGTTTAGTTAGATATTGCTAATAATTAACTTAGCTAAAGTAATTTCATTAAAAGCATAATAGTTTTTTTGAGTACGCAATTAAATTTGGCTCAGTCATTGGCTTGTTATAATAATACCCTTGTAAATAATCACAATTTAATTCATGCAGTATAATGACTTGCTCTTTCGTTTCTACGCCCTCAGCTACAACTAATATACCTAAGCTGTGCGCCATAGATATTATTGCTTTTACCAGATCCAGATCGGCTTTGTCGATGGTAATACCCTTAACAAAACTTCTATCTATTTTTAAAACATCAAAAGGATAACGTCGTAAGTAACTTAATGACGAATATCCAGTGCCAAAATCATCCATAGAAAGCTTTATGCCCAATTTATTTAATCCAATTAATGCTTCCTGAATATAAGATTGCCCATTCATTAATACGCCTTCTGTAATTTCAAACTCAATGCTTTTAGCACTAACATTCTCAGTGGTAAGCGTATTTTCAACAAAAGTAAGTAACTCTGTATCTCGAAATTGACGTGGTGAGATGTTGATTGCCATGGTATATGGATTTTGTTGAATATTCTGCCACCGATGAAGAAAGTTTAACGCCTGTTTAATCACAAAACTGCCAATTGGTACAATTAGCCCTGTATGTTCAGCAATAGGAATAAATTCATCTGGGGTAATATTACCTAGAGATGGGTTATGCCATCGCAATAATGCTTCTGCACCAACTAAACTATTATGTTTTATATCAATTTTGGGTTGGTAATGTACTTCAAACTCATTTCGCTCTAATGCACCATGCATTTGCTCTTCAATTTCTAACCGACGTAGCATGCTTTTGTTCATTTTTTTGGTAAAAAATGAGTAAGTATTTCGTCCTAACGATTTGGCTTGATACATAGCTATATCAGCATTACGTAGCAACTCAGAAGAAGTTGTTCCATTATCAGGGTATAATGCAATCCCCAAACTTAGTGTCAGAGTTAAATCTCGACCATCTAAACTAAAAGACTCTCTAAAACATTTCAATAGATTTTCGACAACGGTTAACACATTAAGGTTATCGTTTACATCTTTCAATAAGACAATAAACTCATCACCACCTAACCGGCCAACCGTATCTTCCTTACGTACAACCTTATTTAACCTATTTGCAGACTCAATCAATAATTTATCACCTATTTCATGACCCAAGGTATCGTTTACTTTTTTAAAATCATCTAAATCAATGAAAAATATGGCTATTTTTTCATTATTTCTCTCAGCTTCTCTTAACAACTGGGATAATCGATCTAATGCAAGAAAACGATTTGGTAATAAGGTTAACGCATCATAATAGGCATGATGTTTGATAATTTCTGCCGATTTGTGCTGCTCTGTAATATCACGAATAATAACCACTACTTGTTTATATTCATGTAAATGGCTTATTCTTGCTTCAAAATAAACAAGGCCCTGAGGCATAGTTAATTTGTATTCAAAACACTCGACTGTATTTTGTTTAACCACTTTTTTAATGTGTTTAATGAATTTATCAGCAATATCAGTGGGTAAACAATCACCCATTGGTTTACCAATAAAGTCTTTCGGTAGTTTATATAAATTCTTCTTATTACTGGTATGGTAATAATTAATAACACCTTCTTCATCCATTAAAAAAAATAAATCGGGAATTGTTTCAAACGCGGCTTTCAGCATGCGCTCTTTATAAATGACAAGTGCCTGTGCGGCTTTTACATCGGCTAAATCTACATCGATACAATACAATTGTTTATTCTTGTATTTATTAGTAAATATCACATGACTTGAAAATACAGGGACATCCTTACCATTTTTGTGACGTAGCGTTATTTCAGAAGCAGGAATTTCAGTGCCTTTTTGCAACCAAACGGTAATTTCATCAACAACAGGTTTCCTTATGTCATGTGGAATAATTAAATCTTCTAGTTTTTGCCCTAATGCCTCTTCACTTGTATAGCCATATAATAACTCACTCCCTTTATTCCAATAAATAACACATCTCTCTTCATCGTAACCTTGCACAGCAATAGCCTTTACCGCATCAAATAAATAATGAAGCGGATCATTGACTATAAACTGATGATTTAAAAGAGTAGTATCTATAGGTGAATCCATATGGATTAAGGGCCGTAAAATATTAATAACAACCTAACTTTAGTCTAAAATTGTCAAAACTGCCTATTTATGTTGAAAATTAATTATTTTCCATTATTAATAATTTCCCTGCGAAGTAACCTTAACTCGTTTACATTAATACCTAGAATTATCCCGTATAGTAAACATGACAAAACTTATTACGTAATATAGCACCATGACCTTAGCATTTAATAATCATCATTGTTTCTACTTGTCACCTGGCTTAGTCATGGCTCATGGCACAGCAATTGATACCAAGCCTCATAAACACTCTTTATGGCAACTCTGTATTCCTAGTAAAACTAGCACATTAAATGGTGAGATATTATTAACCGGAAAAATTATCCCGCCAAACGAAGCGCATCAGTTATCAATGACTGAAGGTTGGATCATACTTGCAGAGCCTGAGAGTAAACTTGGGAACACAATGCGTGAACTTTCAGCGCAAATATTGACTAAGGCATTACCCCCTTTGCCTATGTTAATCCCCAGCGAAGAGGTAAGCATAACTGCGTTACTGACAAATCTTGGTCAGTACACACTTTTAGTTGAGTCGCTAAAAAATAATCCTTATCAATGCCGAAGTAAGCATTTATTAAAATTACTTGCGCGACTAGATAGCTGTTTAACCGGAGATTGTTTGAAACCCGAGCAATGGCGGGCAAAAGATGTCGCGAATTGGTTAGCAATTTCAGAGAGCCAATTTTTACACCTTGTCACTAAAGAGTTAGGTGTATCCTGGCGGCCTTATTTATTATGGCGTCGACTAATATGCGCTATTCAGGCAATTAGCACAGGGGGAAATATAACGGAAGCAGCTTATCTTACCGGTTTTAGCGATAGTGCACATCTGTGTCGAACCATTAAAAGCACCTTTGGCATGACCAGCAAACAATTATTGAGTTGCTTTAAATAAAATAACATAGCTAGTTTATTCAATAATTCACAGCTTCTCTTCGTTATGCTTATCTAAAAATTAATGAAATATAAAGTTAAATTTTAGAGGTTAATATGACAACGAACTATATAGCAAACAGTGAACTACTTAACTATCAGCACCCAACTATTCAAGCCCTTATCGAACACAAAGCTTGGCGAACATTAGCACCAGAACAAGCACTGCAAGCGGTATACTATTTTATCCGTGATGAAATACAGTTTGGTTACAACCGAGATGACGCCATACCTGCTAGTGATGTACTTAATGATGGTTATGGTCAATGTAATACTAAAAGTACATTATTTATGGCCTTACTGAGAGCATTAAATATTCCCTGTAAATTCCATGGTTTTACCATTTATAATGCTTTGCAACGAGGCGTTATTCCTAATGACTTAATGTTACTTGCGCCAAAACGTATTTTACATAGCTGGGTAGAGGTAAAAATTAAGGGTGTATGGTTAAACCATGAAGGTTTCATTATTGATAAAACATTACTAACTCAGGTACAACAAGCCTATCCAAACAGTAAAAATTTTAACGGCTATGGTATTAATGTTTCGAATTTACAGCAACCCGACAATGAAATAACAACTGAGTCTACTTATATTCAATCTGGAGGTATTGCCGATGATTTTGGCATATTCGACACCCCTGACGATTTTTATAATATCCACGGCAGTAATCTAAAGGGCTTTAAAAAACTACTGTACAGAATTGCCTTAAGACATATTATTAATCGTAATGTGAAAAATTTACGTAACAATGGATTGCCAAGTTAATTTTTATCAAAAAAAAGCACCACTAGTTATCTAGTGATGCCTTATTCATTAACAATAATGCCGCTTATTTATAAAAGTACAAAGTAAACCACTAATAACATTAGTGGCTTACTGCCTTTTATTTATTGGCTAACTTATCGGCTAAATATAACCATGTTGGTAAAACGGTGTCAGGATTCAATGAAACACTATCGATTCCTTGATCAACTAACCATGCAGCAAAATCTTCATGATCTGACGGGCCTTGACCACAAATACCGACATATTTACCACGTTTTTTACATGCACTAATTGCCATTGATAATAAGATTTTTATTGCAGGATCACGTTCATCAAATAAATGAGCGATTAACCCTGAATCTCTATCTAGACCGAGTGTTAGCTGAGTTAAATCGTTAGAGCCAATAGAGAAACCATCAAAATAATCGAGGAATTGGTCAGCGAGTAAAGCGTTTGACGGTAATTCACACATCATAATAATACGTAAGCCATTTTCACCACGTTTTAAACCGTGCTCTGCCAAAATATCAATAACATCGGCTGCTTCTTCAAGAGTTCGAACAAACGGAATCATTACTTCTACATTGGTTAAATCCATTTCGTTTCTTACGCGTTTAATTGCTTCACACTCTAATGCAAAACAATCACGGAAATCTTTTGAAATGTAACGTGCAGCACCACGATAACCAATCATTGGGTTTTCTTCATCAGGTTCGAATTCTTCGCCACCTACTAAATTAGCATATTCATTCGATTTAAAGTCAGACATACGAACAATAACTTTTTCCGGTGCGAAAGCAGATGCTAACGTTGAAATACCTTCAGTAAGCTTAGCAATGTAAAACTCAACTGGGCTTTCGTAACCGGCAATAATGTCATTAATTTCTTCTTGTAAATCAGCAGACTGCTTATCAAAATTTAATAATGCTTTTGGATGAATACCAATCATTTTATTGATAATAAACTCTAAGCGCGCTAAACCAATACCTGCATTGGGCAATTTGGCAAAAGCAAATGCTCGGTCTGGGTTACCAATGTTCATCATTATTTTAAGCGGTAATTCTGGCATTGCATCGATTTCAGACGTGGTAACCGTATAATCAAGTTTACCTTGATAAATAAACCCGGTATCACCTTCAGCACAAGAAACAGTAATCTCATCGCCAGTTTTAATTAAATCAGTTGCATTACCACAACCTACTACCGCTGGAATACCCATTTCACGAGCAATTATCGCTGCATGACAAGTTCTACCGCCACGGTTAGTAACAATGGCAGAAGCTCGCTTCATGATCGGCTCCCAATCTGGATCTGTCATGTCAGTAACAAGTACATCACCAGGTAAAATTTTATCCATTTCTTCAATTGAAGATAGTACTTTAGCTTCACCACTACCGATTTTATGCCCGATAGAACGACCTTCACAGATAACATTAGTACTTGTTTGTAATTGGAACTGTTCCATTACATTGGTGTTTTCACGGCTTTTAACAGTTTCAGGGCGAGCCTGAACAATATAAAGTTTATTGTCTAAACCATCTTTAGCCCATTCAATATCCATTGCACGACCATAATGCTTTTCAATAATTACAGCCTGTTTAGCTAGCTTTTGCACTTCATTGTCTGTTAATGAAAAACGATTAGAATCTTTCTCATCAATATCAACAATTTCAACTTGTTTATTATGCTCTTGAGATGCAGTGTAAACCATTTTAATTGCTTTACTACCAATGTTACGACGAATAACAGCAGGCTTACCTTTCGCTAATGTTGGTTTATGCACATAAAATTCATCTGGATTAACAGCACCTTGTACTACCATTTCGCCCAAACCAAAACTCGATGTAATAAATACAACATCTTCAAAGCCTGATTCGGTGTCAATAGTGAACATAACACCTGAAGCTGAAATATCACTACGTACCATGCGTTGAATACCGGCAGATAGCGCAACACCACGATGATCATAACCTTGGTGAACGCGGTAAGAGATAGCTCGGTCATTAAACAGCGAAGCAAAGACATGCTTAATTGCTATCATAACGGCCTCAAGACCACGAACATTCAAAAAGGTTTCTTGTTGTCCTGCAAATGAAGCATCTGGCATATCTTCAGCGGTTGCTGATGAACGTACAGCAAAAGAAGCATCGTCAGTGAAGTCACCAGCTAATTTATTATAAGCCTGCTCAATGTCTTGTTGCATTTGTGGTAAGAAAGGTGTGTCAATAATCCATTGGCGAATAGTTTCTCCGCATTTTGATAATTCATTAACATCATCAACATCAAGGGTATCAAGAAGTTGGTATATTTTCTCATTAATACCACTTTGTTCTAAGAATTCATTAAAGGCAAAAGATGTTGTCGCAAAACCTGTAGGAACTTGCACTCCTACGTTTGACAAATTTGAAATCATTTCTCCAAGTGATGCATTTTTTCCGCCTACGCGGTCAACATCACCCATTCCCAAGTTTTCATACCAAAGTACATTTTCTTGCACAACAATTCTCCATTGAATCGACAAAAAGATAAAAAAGCTAATTAAAGTTTACTACTATATTTATAACTGGGAACATTCTACACTGCCAACTATTGAAACTAAAACCAAAAATGATATAAAACTTAGAAGTTTTCAGTATTACTTTCAAAACTATATTATAAGGACCTTAAATGCGTACAGCTTTTTATATTTCCGATGGCACAGCTATCACTTCAGAGGTCTTCGGACACGCTTTACTTTCGTTATTTCCCACAACTTTTGAGCATCAAACGATTTCTTTTGTTGAAACAACGGAAAAAGCACTCGCGACAAAAGAGAAAATCAATAAAGCAACTGCTCGCTCTAAAGAGCCTGCTTTGGTATTTCATACCTTTGTAGATAACGAAATCCGCGAAATAATTGATAGTTGTGATGGTGTTATATTTAACTTTTTAGAGCATTTTGTTGAACCGTTAGAAAAAAAATTAAATATGAAAGCTAAGCCTAAAGCGCATAGAACACATAGC
Source organism: Colwellia sp. 6_MG-2023 (assembly GCF_030547765.1). Classification (NCBI taxonomy): domain Bacteria; kingdom Pseudomonadati; phylum Pseudomonadota; class Gammaproteobacteria; order Alteromonadales; family Colwelliaceae; genus Colwellia; species Colwellia sp. 6_MG-2023. Next base: position 17,711 of record NZ_JAUOPP010000017.1, read on the forward strand.
ATTCAAGAAAATAGTTACGATTATAGAATTGAAGCGGTAAATTATGCATTGGCCAACGATGACGGTTCAAATGTCACCAATTATGAAGAAGCTGATGTTATTTTAGTTGGGGTTTCTCGCTCAGGTAAAACACCAAGTTCACTTTATTTAGCTTTACAGTATGGAATTAAAGCTGCTAATTATCCTTTTACTGATGATGACATGGATGAACTTAGAATACCGGACTTCTTAAAACCATATAAAAAGAAACTTTTTGGCTTAACCATAGATGCCCAACGCTTAGTCGATATTCGTGAAGGTAGAATGTCTAACTCTAAATATGCCTCAGCAAGACAATGCAAAATGGAAGTACGTGAAGTAGAAAAATTGTATAAAAAAGAGAAGATTCCTTTTATTAATACCACTAAATTTTCAGTAGAAGAGATTACCGCTAAAATCCTAAATGAAACAGGACTGCAAAGATATAAATACTAACGCACAAATATATTAACAAACAAAGGTAATTAACCATTATTTAAATTGTTAAAATAGTTCACATTACCCCTTAATTTAGCTATCTTAGCCACATACCCTACTTTATACGCAGGATTTTTATCACTTTTTAAACTGCTGCGTATAATGCAACAAAATAATTAATCCCATGACTATAAAAACAGATGAATTACGCACAAGTTTAATTGAAAACTTAGTGTCACCAGCCGAATTAGCAGAGCAAATACCACTGAGTAAGCGCACCGCCGATTTTATTATGAAAAGTCGACAAGAAGTCGAAGCAATAATCACAGGCGAAGATAAGCGCTTATTAGTTATTATTGGGCCTTGCTCGATTCATGATCCTAAAGCCGCTATTGATTACGCACAACGGTTAAAAAAATTACGTGATAAATACAGTAATGAATTATTGATTGTGATGCGTGTTTACTTTGAAAAACCACGCACAACGGTAGGTTGGAAAGGACTCATTAGCGACCCAGACTTAGATAAATCATTTAACGTTGCAAAAGGGCTAAATCTTGCTCGCCAGTTACTAGTTGATATCAATGAAATGGGCTTACCTGCAGGGACTGAATTTTTAGATATGGTTACCGGGCAATATATCTCTGATCTTATAAGTTGGGGGGCTATTGGTGCGAGAACGACTGAAAGCCAAGTTCATCGAGAGCTAGCTTCTGCCCTTTCCTGCCCTGTTGGTTTTAAAAATGGCACCGATGGCAATGTAAAAATAGCATTAGATGCGATTCAAGCAGCAAGCGTGCCCCATGTACTTTATTCTCCCGATAAAAGTGGACAAATGTGTATTTATCGTACTCATGGTAACCCGTTTGCCCATGTCATATTACGTGGCGGTAAAACACCTAACTATAGTGCTGAAGACATAAAAGATACTTGTGAAAAACTAACAAAAGCACAACTTAATCAAAGTATTATGGTAGATTGTAGCCATGGTAATAGCTATAAAGATCATAACAAGCAAATTGATGTGGCTCGTTCATTAGCTGAACAAATCCACCAAGGCAGCGACAGTGTATTTGGTGTTATGATTGAAAGCTTTATCGAAGCAGGAAATCAGGTAGTTAAAGCAGATGTTCCTCTCGTTTACGGTAAAAGTATCACCGATGCTTGTATTGATTTAACAGTTAGTGAAGATATATTAGCCTTACTCGCTAACGCTGTAAAACTAAGACAGTAATTTGGTTAGCATGTTGACAATCTACAAGTGAACTAAGCCCTTAAACTAAATATATCAGCTTATACCTCAACTAACTCTTTGAGCATATTTGCGTGGTTTCACCATTCAAATATGCTCATTTATTAACCACCTCCTGTTTTTCAGCTGTAATATTTCCTTCATTAATTTATTATAAAAATGTCATTTAATGTGATTACACTCATGCGTTTTAAAATAAAAATACATAAGTGGAATTTACATGTCTATAAAAAAATCAATAATAGCATTATCAATCATATCACTTCTCTCTGCTTGCCAGTTTACTGGTGATGACGGAAACAATGGCGAAGCCGGAATAGCAGGTTCTCCCGGTCAGCAAGGCCCTACTGGACCTCAAGGTATTCCAGGAAAAGATGCTACGCAGCAGGTGAGTGTTGAAGTGGTTGGACGCTTTAGTGCCGGAGGTAGTGAAATAGCAGGTAGAAGTGCTGCTGAAATTGTACAATTTCATCAAGCCTCTAACTCTGCTTTTGCGGTTAATAGTGCAAGTAACCAAATAGAAGTAATTAATTTAGTAAGCCTTCCAACCACAGAAGTTGGCAACCCAATTACTGATACTAGTTTATCATCAACTACCTTTAACTTTCCTGATGAAGTGCAAGTGTTACTTTCGAATAACACAAGAGAAACCATTACCTTAGGTGCGGCAAATTCTATTGCTATTTTTGAGAACAACTTAGCCATTGCCGTCGAAGCTAATGACAAAACTCAAGAAGGTGCCGTATTATTTTATCAATTGAATAGTCAAGGTGTAGGTTCGTTTATTAAAGCCGTTAAAGTAGGCGCTCTACCTGACATGCTTACCTTTACCCCAGATGGAAAAAAAGTATTAGTTGCTAATGAAGGCGAACCAAAAAATGATTACTCTGTTGATCCTGAAGGTTCTATCTCAATAATCAATATCAATAACTCAGTACCTGAGGATTTAAGTAGCACAATAAACTTAACGAGTGATATCACTTTTAGTAGTGATTTACTTGATGACAATGACTTTAATACCGACGCGAAACGATTAGCACTATTAAAAGCAGCTGGATTAAAGTTTGCTGGCCCAATAGGCACAACACTTGCTCAAAGCTTAGAGCCAGAATATATAACAGTGAGTGACGATAGCAAAACCGCTTATGTATCATTACAAGAAAACAATGCTATTGGTATTTTAAATTTAGAAGAAAATACTATTGAAATTAAACCGTTAGGTTTTAAAGATTGGGATGAGTTTCAATTAGATTTTTCCAATAAAGACGAAATCGCATCATTCCAACATGTTACAAATTTATTTGGCATGTACCAACCTGATACGATCACCGCGTATCAATGGAATGGCGCAACTTTTATATTATCAGCAAACGAAGGTGATTCTCGCGATTATGATGCTTACTCAGAAGAAGTTAGAGTCGCTGATATCATTGATCCTACAGAATTGAATAAAAGTTTATCTGCCGAATTACAATCAATTTACGATGCCAGTGGCGGTGACGATGGTTTAGGTCGATTAAAAGTCACTACCGCTTTAGGCAATGCTGATAATGATGGTACTTATGAAGCATTATATAGCTATGGCGCTCGTTCATTCTCAATTTGGGACCAAAATATCAATCTTATTTTTGATTCAGGTGATGACTTTGGCAAAATTTCTGCCTCAGTACTCGGTAATAACTTTAATAGTGCTCATACCGAAAATAAAGGTGATAATCGATCTGATGATAAAGGTGGCGAACCTGAAGCTATTGCTGTTGGAAAAATAGGTGAAAGAACTTATGGCTTTATAGCCAGCGAACGCTCTGGAAACTTATTCATTTATGACATTACTAATCCGTTTGATGTGAGTTTTTCATCTTTTTATAATAATCGTGATTTTGACATAGACTTTGAATTAGATGATGATTTAGATAACCCTTGTGATCCAAATGAAGGGATGGACTGCACAATGATTGAAAGTGCTGGTGATTTAGGCCCTGAAAGTATTGCGTTTGTACCAAGTGAACAAAGTCCTAGTGGAATGCCATTACTGATTATTGGTAATGAAGTCAGTGGCTCGGTAACCATCTATCAAGTTATCACTGAATAACCGAATAAAAAAATCAAAATACAAGGATAAGACTTTACCGGTTTTATCCTTTTTGTTCTTATCCCCTGAAGATAACTCAACACAGTAAAATAATAAAATACGTTTACCTCTTTTAAATATAGCAACTATATCTGACTACTAAAATAAACATTATCTCCCCTATAAAGCGAAGCGATAACAGCGTAAGATCAATACATATTGAGATTAAAAATTAGGTTTGCACTAGTCAGTGCATTAACAACAAAAAATTATGCAATTAACCGCAAAAGCATCACTTAATCACGCTTTACTCATTTCTGTTTGTACACCAGAATTTAAAGGTGATGAAGCAATAGAATCACTTGCAGAGCTTGCGCGCTTAGTAACTACATTGGGGTTCAAAGTAGTTGGCACCCAGTCACAAAAACAAAGTTCAACAAAAAGAGTTAATGTACTCGGTTTAGGCAAACTAGCTGAAATAGCTGAGCTCACCGGTAATAAAGGTATTATTGAAATGAGTGAAGAAAACGAAGTTTCACTTGATGACGATGAATTAACTACTATACCATCAGAGAACCTTCCCTTTGCCTGTGCCGACGTTGTTGTTTTTGATTGTGATTTAACACCTTCTCAACTACGTAACGTCGAAAATCAATTGGGCGTAGAAGTATTCGATCGTACCGGCGTGATTATTGAAATATTTAGTCGTCATGCGCGTACAAAAACAGCTAAGTTGCAAGTTGAAATTGCACGTTTAAATTATGTCGCACCGCGTCTACGTGAAACATCCTGTGGTGACAAAGAGCGCCAAATGGGTAAAGGTGCCGGTGAAACTACGCTAGAGCTAAATCGCCGTAAAGTACGTGATCAACTAGCAGAATTAAAACGCGAGCTAGTCAACGTTCAAGATGAAATGAAAGGTCGACGTACACAACGTTCTGAAAATTTTTGTGTTGCGTTAGTCGGTTATACAAATGCGGGTAAATCATCGATGATGCGCGCTATTACTGGTAGTAATGTTGAAGGTGAAAATAAACTCTTCGCAACACTTGATACCACTGTTCGTGCCTTATTTCCAGTAACCCACCCCCGCATATTAGTCTCTGATACCGTAGGTTTTATTAAAAAGTTACCCCATGATCTCGTTGCCTCATTTCATTCTACGTTGGCAGAAGCGCATGATGCGTCACTATTACTATACGTTGTTGACGCTTCAGATCCTTCATTTCGCTCACAACTTGATGTAGTACACGAGGTTTTAGCAGAAGTTGGTGTGCAAGAAAGTAAAAAACTACTCGTACTTAATAAGTCTGATCAACTCACTATTAAGCAACAAAACGCATTGATGGAAGAATTTCCAGAGGCCATGTTAACATCAGCTCGTAATCCGACCGATGTTAACAAATTACATCAATATATTGTTAACATTGCTCAAGAAGAAATGATTGAAGAAGAAATCGTTATTCCTTATACCGCTAAAGGCATCGTTGGTGAAATACGCTCTACTATGAGTGTTACTAAAGAAGATTATGAATTTGATCATATTAAACTCACCGTACGCTCTAATGCCATTGAGTTAGCAAGATTAAAGAAGAAAATGCTCAGCTTATAGGTTAACAGTCAGTATTGCCTAGATAGCAGATATCCCCTAGCTATCAGCACTTTATTGTCGTTTGAAGAATAAGATTTAAAGTAGCTCAATAAAAAATCGATTAATTTACATTAATCGATTTTTAATGTTCTCTGATTCGCGTTATACAAGTGTAAATCAAAGAATACCCTTATTAAATCAACGCTCTACACTGATATATCGCTAGTAATAATCGCATCAGAGAAAGACTGATAAGCCGCTTCAATTTGCTTTGCAACAGGATCTGGAAAGGTATGAAAATCGCCATTATTTAGCGCAGTAATAATGGCCTCTGAAACCACTGTTGCCTCAGGTGCACCTTCAAAACCAGCTAAATTCCCCATATCAGTACCAATTGGACCTGGATGAACGCTCAATACACGAATACCTTTATCAGACCATTTATCTTTCAAACCCTGGGTGATCGAATATGCCGCGGCTTTAGATGCACAGTAAGTCGCAATATCACCAAACGTTTTTACAGAAGCAATTGAGTTTAACTGCACTAGCACACCTTTATTGCGCTCTAAAATATCTGAAAATGCATTGGCTACACGCATCAAACCAAAAACATTAACATTGAATTGATCCTGTAACGACGCTTCGGCATTTTCACTTAATGGTGACGTAATATGCATAATACCTGCGTTGTTTACTAGAATATCAACATCGCTAGCTTGAGTAGCTAAATGTTGAATAGATGCTGTATCAGCAACATCTGCAGCTAAGGTAACAACTTTATCACCATATTGTGCTTCAATTTCTTTAGCTGACTCAGGCTTACGTACAGCAAGATAAACCTTAGCAGCGCCATTAGTAATAAGTGAGTCGACAATTGCTCTGCCAATCCCACGGTTAGCCCCAGTCACTAATGCTACTTTACCTTTAATTAAATCGTCCACTTTTTGCTCCTATTGAAAATTAAAAAACACCAACTGTACCAATCGGTAACTTGCACCGAATTCTATACCGATTGGTACAACAGGTCAATTATCGTTATAAATTTATATAAGATTTAACCATGGTTGAAAAACAAACAATTAGTGATTAAAAGACATTGAAGTTAAATTATGACATCTGATAGTAAAGTCTACATAAGCGCTTCCCTAACAGAGCTAACGGACTAATGGACTAATGGAACTAACGAAAAGTATGATGATGTGGATAAACAAATACTGTTTTTATAAGGCGTGTGCGAACAAATAGCTTGAAGTTAACCTTCTACTTTGTAGTTATTGTTGCACCATATATAAGCAATTTGCTAATGCTATTTTTTCTGGATAAGCGGTAATACAAAAGCCAAGCTTGGTATAGGCCTTAATTGCATTTTTATTATGAGCTAAAACAAATAGTGAGCATGATTGCGTATTTAAATCTGACTTACCTAAAACGCTCAACTGACTTATCAAACTAGCAATAATTCCTTTCCCACGAAAGCGAGGATTAACCACTAACCTGCCAAGGTGACACTTACCTAACCTTAAATAATATTGTCCAAATGCTAACAAATCGCCTTCGTTTGAAAACATCGAAAATGACGCTAAAGTATTAAGCTTTAAATCACGTTTAAACGATTTTAGATCAAAGGGATAGCTAAAATTGGGGCCAGACCAAACCGTGAGCTCCTTTTCACTCGTAAACCAAGACATTAACTCAATAAGTTGCAGATCAGTTGGTGTTGCTAATTTCATAATGTTCATCAAATTTTAAGGCGAGTAACACCCCAGTAATCATTACTTTTAGATGTTAACGTCCAACCGGCTTGAATAAGTGATTTTCTAATATAACGATTCATAAATCCATGGCCAAACAATACTACCGTGTTTTGCTTATTAGCTGCTTTTATTAATTCGCTCGCCGCAATATTAGCGCGCTGTTTGGCTTGTTTAAAAGTCTCAAATGAACCTGTAAAACCAAACATCCATAGCACTCTACAAAAATATACCCACTGCCAAGCGGTTAAGCTAAATGGCAGTTTGTATCTAGGTATATCCATTTCTCTATAAAGCCTATTAATTTCATCTGGTTTTTTACCCACGTAAATATTTGTAGAGTGTATTGCTCGTTTTAAATCACTTGATATCGTGTACTGTGATATGTAATTAGTATTTATACTTTTAGGCCGGCTATTATCAGCAACGTCTGAAAAATTATATCGCCTGATCCATTTAGCATACTCAGCAGCATTCACCATCGGATTGTTGGCTGACGTTGGCTTCCCGTGTCGAATTAAAATGATTTCCATAAGTAACTTAACATTTATAAATTCTTGTAAGATTAAAAATAGGCTGCACTACAACATAGCATTAAAAATAGGCTGCACTACAACATAGCGCGATTACAATAAGTAGCCTTTTCAAAGTCACTAATGTTCATTGCTATATTAGGGATCTCTGGAAACAAAAGCACTAATTTATTAACTACTTGTTTCGATAAATTTGCCTTTTGCTCTGTAGTTCGTCCTTGCATTATATGCGCAAATACATGAATAAAATCTTCACGTTTATTCGCTACAGAATATTTTTTAAATGGGTTCATTCTGACTTTTATATCACCTTCATCAAACAAACCTGTAGAGTTTGCAATAAGATGTATCTGTTCAATAATAAATTCTTCATCGTGATATTCAAGGACGCTTTCTGAGCAGTCCATTACAAAATGTGGCATTAACTTTCCTTACTATGATTTATATTACTTACGAACCTATAAAGTTTTAATTTACAGATTTATAACACTATCAGAGTTATTCATTAACTCAATTTAAAACGACTGACTAAATTAACCAATTGAGTATTCTCTGCTAACAATTCATCTGTACTTGCGACCGTTAATAAACCGTTTTCGGTCAAGCTGACTACCATTTCTTGGATTGAAGCCATATTTCTATTTATTTCTTCTGCTACATGACTTTGTTCTTCAGAAGCCGTGGCGATATGAGTACTCAATTCATTGATTTCAATAATAGAACCCGCCATAGCATCTAAACCTGTCCCAACCAATAATGTATTGTCGGTAGTTGATTGACAACTTTCTTTCGTTAAATCCATTGCTTTAACCGCCAGTGCTGCATCGCTGGTTAATTTAGCAAGTAAATCATTGATTTCAGCAGTGCTCGATTGCGTTCGTGCAGCAAGAGAGCGAACTTCATCCGCTACAACTGCAAAACCACGTCCTTGTTCACCTGCACGTGCTGCCTCAATTGCAGCATTTAAAGCCAATAAATTCGTTTGATCAGCAATTGCGCCGATAACACTTAATACCGATACAATTTCTTGTGTATTATCGTTCATGGTATTAATACATGCTGCTGCAGACTCAACTTCATTTACTAAGGTTTCTACACTTTGTGAAGATGTAAGCACCAAGTTTTTAGATGATAAAGCTTCGTCACTTGCTTTTTTGGTACTTAATGCTGTTTGTTTCGCATTATCTGCAACCGTACTGGCAGAAGCACTCATCTCAGTAATTGCGGTCACTGCTTGTTCGGTTTCACTACTATGTATTGTTAGAGATTGAGCATTTAAATCTGACATATTTTTAAGTTGATCAATTTCTTTTGAAATATGATCTGATGAAGCTAAAATTTGAATCATCATTGATTGTAACTGGCTGATAAACGTATTAACTGATTCAGCGATTTTTGCTAAATCGTCATCTCCTTTAACCTCTATACGATGAGTTAAATCACCATTACCTTTAGCTAAATCTTCAACTCTTTGTTTTAGCGTTATAATTGGTGTATATATTTTTGATAGAGTAAAAATTAACAGTATCACTGTTAATACGATTAAGATGAATGTGGTTAACATGGCAGAAAACAATAGTTCATCTAAAAAGGCGAAAGATATCGATTCATCAATATCAATAACAATGTGCCATTTACCACCGCCAAGTAAGTCTAATTCAGAGTATGCAGCATAATGTTTATCGCCATCATCTTCATAACGATATGTGCCACTGCTAGTGGATAACACTTTTTGTTCAATATTTATTAACGCTTTATTATCAGAAATTCTATCACCAAAAGCTCCCTCTCCTGATGTACTAATAAGCCCACCCTTACCATCATAAAGGCTTACATTAGCACCATAAAAATCAACATTATTGATAAAGGCATTTACAGCTTCTAGAAATATGTCCCCACCAATAACACCATTGTTTTGGACATCTAAAAAACTAAACATATATTTATCAGATATACCTTGGTCAAAATATATTTCTGTCATCATTAACCGATTGGCAGATTTAGCATCTTGATACCATGCTTCTTGCTTAGCATCATAGTCCTTAATAACACCTGCATTACCAATAGTTAAGCCATCACTGTCTGCAAAATTAATAGCATCTAAAGGTGTGGAAGCCACCAGCAGTTTAGCAATTTCTATTTTTTTATCTGTATCATTACTATTAAGCTGCTCTTTCGCATTAGAGACAACAGTCATACTGTTAGTTAGCCATATATTGATATCATTTTTGATACGATTAATTTCTGAACTTGCCTGTTGCTCAACCCTAGCCATACTTTTATTGCGATTATTAGTATAATCAAGCCAATTAGTAACCAACAAAGAAACGGCCACTAACAGCGTCGAAGCCAACATTATTCTTTGCTTAAACCCTATTGAAATACTCATGATTATTTTCCTTAAATACTATAATTACAATTAGTTGGACTTATTGAGCGGAGACTATTCACTATCATACAACACTATGTTAATAATTAAATAATATTATATAAGAGCATTTAATTTATTTTATAACACCCGTATATTTTGGTATTCCATAACGTTGATCATACGAGTTAACTGTGAAATTTTATCCATAGTGGATTATGGCTAGTATTAAAATGGCAGTAATGTTTTCTTTGATTTATCTCATGAGTGTTTAATAATTCTCTTATTTAATTCACTTTCTTTAATGCAGAGTTATACAAATTTATCTATTGCTATTGTATAAATATATGCCGTTATGCTTAAGCGCCATTAATTTTTATTTATAGAAACTTAAACTTCATTTATAAAAAAAGCTCATTTTATTAAATAAAATGAGCTTTTTATGAGACTAAAAAATTTTATATCGTTAGTTGCTAACATCTAGCATTATAACGAATTAACTTTTTTTCATTGTACCTGTAGTTTCAAGGCGAGTATGCCAGCTGAAAGCTTCTTCAAGTAAGTGAGGGGTATGTCCACCACGCTCACAAGAACGCTCAAAGTAATCTAACATTGCTTCACGATAATCAGGATGAACACAGTTGTTAATAACTTCTACTGCTCTTTCACGTGGAGCTAAACCACGTAAATCAGCTAGACCTTGCTCTGTTACTAAAATGTCAACATCATGCTCAGTATGATCAACATGGCTAACCATAGGAACAACACTTGATATTGCACCGTTTTTAGCAATTGATTTAGTTACGAAGAAAGAAAGGTTTGCGTTACGAGCGAAATCACCTGAGCCACCAATACCGTTCATCATTTTAGTACCACAAACATGCGTTGAGTTTACGTTACCGTAAATATCAAACTCTAATGCTGTGTTTATTGCAATAATGCCTAGACGACGCACAATTTCAGGGTGGTTAGACATCTCTTGAGGACGTAAAACAAGTTTGTCTCTATATTTTTCTAAGTTATTAAATACTTGTGAATTACAACGTTCAGATAAAATAATAGAACAACCAGACGCAAAGTCTAGTTTACCTGCATCCATTAAATCGAATGTAGAATCTTGTAAAACTTCTGAATACATTGTTAGATCTTTAAAGTCAGAATCTAATAGTCCCATCATTACAGCATTCGCAATGTTACCAATACCTGCTTGTAGTGGCCCTAAATTTTCAGGAAGACGTTTTTCTGCAACTTCTTGTTCAAAAAAGTTAACTAAGTGTTTTGCAATGTTTGCCGTATCTTCATCAGGGTCAGTAACCGTAGAGAATGAATCACTTTGGTTAGTGAAAACAATACCAGCGATTTTTGCTGGATCAATAGGAATAGCAGTACTACCAATACGATCATCTACTTTCACTAATGGAATTGGTGTTCTCGTTGGACGGTAAGAAGGAATATAAATATCGTGTAAACCTTCTAACTCTGGCTGATGCAACGTGTTAATTTCAACGATTATTTTTTTAGCGAAAATAGCAAAACTTGCAGAATTTCCTACAGAAGTTGTAGGGACGATGTGTCCATCTTCTGTAATTGCAACAGCTTCGATAACGGCTACATCAGGTAGAGGCAATTGTTTATTACGCATTTGCTCTACAGTTTCAGATAAATGTTGATCAATAAACATTACTTGACCATTATTGATCGCTTTACGTAATGTGTTATCTACTTGGAATGGCATACGACGTGCTAAAACACCTGCTTCCGTCAACAGTTTGTCTAAATCATTACCTAATGATGCACCTGTCATTAGATTGATTTTCATAGGGTTTAATTTTGCTTTTTCTGCCAATGCTTTAGGAACAGCTTTAGCCTCTCCTGCACGAGTGAAACCACTCATACCGACTGTCATTCCATCTTCAATGAAATCACAAGCTTCTTCCGCCGACATTATTTTTTGATGTAACTCACTATTTCGAATGCGTTCTAATTGCATATTCAACCACTTTTATTTTTAAGATTATAGAGATTTTATGACGTATGTATTATCTATGAGGTTTTTACTGTTCAGTACATATTAGATTGCTAGTATGTCATTTTGCGAATTAGTAATTAACATAGAGAATGAATTTACCCCGATAAAACAGACACATTTTTTACGCAATTAACTGCTTGAAATTATTTTTTTCAACTGCGTAATAACTTGTACTAAAATGCATCCTTGTCGTATTTTAGTAAGGCCGTATTGTAGTATTTGTTAATCTAACTGCCAAGTGTTCCATGCGAACCTCAAGGAAACTTAGATAATTTTTAATAAATTTTTTTTGACTTAATAAAATAACAAAAAACTTGAAACCCTTGTTATTAGTAACCTTCAGAGACAGCCATGTTTTTTTAATCATTCATTTTTGATGCATAATTTTTTTTTGAAATTCATAAAAAAATTAGAACTTTTACTCTATTTTTATAAATTTCAGTACTTTTTTTATGCAAACAAAAAAACAAAATGGTTAATATTCATACAAAAAAAGCCCTGCTTTCACACGTTGAATTTGTATCTTTTTTGTTCATTCAAATATAAAAAATTACTCTAACTTTTCATTAAAATTTAACTGTTATTGAAATATTTTTTATCTAGTTAAGGTCTATTAATTACATCTATATAAATATTAATTAGAGCGAAATTTTATGAAAAAAATACTTGGATTAGTTTTATCAACATCGTTACTTTTTTATACATCCATAGCGAATGCAGATAAGGCCATTTTAGCTGGCGGTTGTTTTTGGTGTATGGAATCTGACTTTGAAAAATTACCCGGCGTTACCTCGGTTGTTTCAGGTTTTACTGGGGGAAAAATAAAAAATCCCACTTACCAAGGCGATCATCGCGGACATTATGAGGCAGTGGAAATAACGTATGATCCAGAAAAAGTAAGCTACCAAGGCATATTGGACCATTTTTGGGTAAATATTGATCCCTTTGATGCCAAAGGTCAGTTTTGCGATAAAGGCTCAAGCTACCTAAGTGCCATTTTTGTTGCTAACGATCATGAAAGAACATTAGCTGAACAGACAAAAAAGGCAGTTGTGGCAAAGTTTCCTAATCAAACGGTCGTAACTCCAATTTTAACTGCTAGTACTTTCTATCCGATTAAGGGCGCTGAAAGCTATCATCAAGATTTTTATAAAAAGAGTCCTGTTCGTTATAATGCTTACCGTTGGGGATGTGGTCGAGACAAACGGTTACAAGAAATTTGGGGCGAAAGCGCAACTCACTAGTAATATGATATAAAAGCATTAGAGAATATAATTCCCACTATATTATTAAAGATCAATATAGTGGGATAATAAGTAAATATTAGCTAAGCAAGGTTCAGACTATGCACTAGCTTTCGCCCATACCGCTGATTCATTACCATAGGGGTCAGTAAGTTGAAATCTAAGACCGCCAGGAAAAGAGAACATAGGTTTAGTAATTTTCCCTTCCACTGATTCAACAAGACGTAGAAATTATTCAAGGTTATCGCTTAGTAACACTAGCAAAGCAGATCCGCTAGCTGTTGTTAGCGTGAAGTCTGACTGATAAAAACCACCATCAATTCCTTGATTGGTAAATGCCGTATACTCAGGCCAGAAATCTACAAAGGACAATACAAATGCTTGCTCAAAAAAAACTTATACCAGTTTCATTGATTGAGCACTCCCTGATAGATATTAGTTATTTACATTAAATAATTTGAATTTTAGCGGCCAGGTTTAACGCTAATTGACGATAACCTTTGTCATTTAAATGGACACTATCTGACTTCATACTTCGCTGCTTAAGTAAATCAGGTAAACTTTTTAGATCAGACACCAACATATACTGGCTCGCTAACCTTTCATATAAGGGTAACGTTGATAAATTGATTGAAGGTTTGGGCACACCAACTAACATGACTTCTGCGCCATAAGACTGAATCAACTCAATCATCTGTGCCAAATTATGTTCAAGTTTTTCTTTGGATAAACCTTTAAGAATGTCGTTTCCACCATGGCATAAAATAACAAGGCTTGGTGTTGTTAATTTAAGTGTTTTGTCTAACCTCTGTAGACCTTTACTACTTGTTTCACCAGGTATACCTTCATTGATTACCGTGATACCTAAGGTTGTTTGTAAAATATTTGGATAACTCTTATTTACTGTCCCCCCCGTGCCTTTAGTAAGGCTATCACCAAAAGCAAGAATGACACTGTCTTGCGTTAATTTAATTGTTTTATTTTGCCCTGAACAACCAACAATAACAATAAACAAAAAGATTAAGATAACAATTGATTTAAATCGACAATACATATAATGAGTTACTCGCCCTTTGTGTACTTAGTAATGAAACTGAAGTTTTTATTAATTAACCTTAATATCGCCCTTTTCAGCCTGCATAACGATGGTATAGGGTAAAACAACTGTATCTGAAACGGCAGAGAAAACCGTATCAATAAACACTAAGGGAACATTATTAACAGAGCTACCTATGTTTTTTTTGTTACTTGGTTCCCCGTACATAAGAGAAAGGTTGTATGAAATACCACTATAAATTCTTGGTATATCTTTACAATAACTTTTCTTGCCAAAATGAGAGATATTAATATGGTTATTGTAAGGATTAATCGTTTTAATTGTTGCACATGAGCATATAAACAAAGTGAACAAAAAAACAGTGAGTACTTTCATATCTGCTTACTTCTTAGGTGAATAATGGAATAAGGTATTATAAAACTAAAGCTAATTTAAAATGGAAAAGACTGTAAATGTGATGCTTGAATGATTTATTTGCAAGCACCACCGAGCCTAACACACTATTAATGAACAGTTTTACGGGAACTGATAATCACAAAAATTAGCGCAATTAATGCTGGTAATCCTTGTGTAAATATAATGCTCATTTTTGCAGTAAGGCCACCAAATATACCGGCAACGATGACACAAGATAAAAAGAACACTTTAATATCAGAACGACTGATGATCAGCCCCCAAAACAAGCCCACGGCAAGAAAACCATTATAAAGACCTTGATTCATAGCAAGCACTGCTGATGATTCTGCGACTTCAGGCGTCATCAAAAATATTTTTTGCCCAATAGGGTGATTCCAAAAAAACATTTCTAAAACTAAAATGCCAACATGGCTTATTGCCACAAAAAAAACAAAAATATTTGCTAATAATTTCATATATATATTTTCCATATTCTCTCGATTGAGCAATTCGTTATTTATTATTAGTTCAAATACTATTTTCTGCCCAATATTCTTAGTATACGTATAAATAAATTAATAATATCCATATATAAAGCCGCGGCACTATCAACCGCGTTATCGCATGTTTTTGGGATCGCATTTGCTCTTGCCCAATCGTAACCAATATAACCACAGAAAATAACGGCAACAATCCAATCTAAAATGCCATGATGCGTATTAAATATAAATATCTCAATTAGCTCTACTACAATCACACAAAACAGAGCAATAGTAAGCCCCCCGGCTATTTTATTAAAAAACGCAGGATACATTGAACCTAACAACATCATAACAAAGGTTACCATGCCCGTAACTCTTATCGCTTCGAGAACAATGTCGGGGTTATATTGACTAACGACTAAATTAATAATTAGCCCAAAAGGAACAACCACAAAATTGTAACCAATAAAGCTAACTAATGGACTGTCAGATTTACGAAACAAATAAATACCGAAAAAACACGAGGCAAAATAACCAATAAAAAAAACTATTGGATTGATATTACTAATAGATTCAACTGAAATATTTTGCACCATAAACCAGTTAATGGCAAAACCCCATATCAGCGTCAAACCAATAACTAAGTTGTAAGTTGAAGCGCCTATTATTTTGTCACTCGTTTCTGTTCTACTAAATACATCTACATCCATTTCATTTCCTTATTTACATTAACTTCCCATAAGCCTAATCAACTATTTTATTGAAAAACCCATTACTGTATGTTTTGTTTTAGCGTTATTCATAGCTTAACGTTATATTTTTTAAAGTACAAAAGCATAATCGGTATTTCTATCGCTGCATAAGTTAACAGCGTAAACCAAAACCAGTTTACTGGATAAAATAACAAGTTGAATTGATGCCCACTTTCCCAGTAATTAAATCCAACAACGCACAAAGCAAAGCCTGATGTAAAAATGTCATAAAAAGAAATTCTATTAAAGCTGTTGCCTGCTAATTTTGGATAGATAGAGAAGTACGCAAGTAAAATAATAATTAAATTTAAGAATAAAATTGATAGCTCTGCTGAATACATTTTATTAAAACTCCTAATAACGCTAACAATAGGTAAAAAGCATAACTATATTTCAACCTGTGATGAAACGTCTTTATGCTTATTAATTTTATTTGTGAGGGCTTTAAGGTACTAGCCTAAACTTTGCAAACTAGGATAATTCACCTTGCAATACAGCCACAAAAGATGACTGAAATTGCTGCATAGACACGGTTATCATCTTTGTTATCCCCAACATTATCAGTAAAAGGTAGCATAGAAACCGCCGTAATTAGTAAATAAATCAATAATATTTTAATGATCACCTTTCGGTGGTCCGGTTGGTGCTTCATATGCGCTGATGAAACCATCGTTATTTTTATCAAAATGCTTAAAGCGTTGTTCACCCGCCTTAAACTCTGACAATTCAACCTTATCATCATTATTTTTATCAAAGCGATTAATGAATTTATTGCTACTATTTAGCGATTTTTCTGTGTTTTTCGATATAGAATTGCTTAGTGATGAACTGCTTTGTAATGAAATAGGATTGTTATATTCACTTTTTACTTCTAATAACTCCCCTGTTGCAACATTAACTTCGCCACCACGAACTAAACGTACATAGTTTTCAACGCGAATCATATCACCTTGTGGACCTCTAGACATTGGCTCGCCCGTTTTCGGATCACTACGCTGCGACCCCGCACCATGAACGTCCATTGTTTTACCTTGCATTTCACCTAAAGCTTTACCAAAAGCAACATAAACAGCACCTGATTCTGGTACAGGGCCATCAAGGTGAGTCGTTGAACTCCAATAGTACGGATAATCTAGCTCACCACCTTCATTTTTAATTGATGAAGCCTTAAATATAGGGTCTATCGCTGCTGAATTTGAGGTTTCTGGTGAACGTGTATAATCAACAATACTTTGTAGCTCTTTAGCATTAGGTAAACGCCAATCATTGTAACCAGCTAACGTCGATTGCTGTGCATATTCCAGTGCCTCTTGCCAGTTTAGTCCTTGCGTACTATCCGCTTGTTGCCACATTAGTGTTGTTGCAGTGTCTGATACCGTACCATCATTATTATCAACAAAACTGTTTTTGCCGTAATCAGTATTAGCTCGTACAAACCTAAAGTACATTTTATTAGCTGCTTTGCTACGTGGATTATACTTTGGATAACCTTTAATACGGCCATCAACAAAATTAACACCAAAAACTGTATCATCATTTTTCATTGTTTTAGCAACATACTCAGTACTCGACCAGGTTTGCGCGTCTATCTCACGTTCGCCCGAACTTGTATCACCAATAGGTTGAGTAAAGAATCTTGTGTCTATAAAAGGATAAAGCGCTTTTTCGCCTTTCACACTGCCTGAAAATTGAATTAACGAATAAAGCTCTTTAATTGTAGGTATGCGCCAGTCGCTATAGCCACCTAATTTCACTTCATTAACTTTTGTTAACGCTTCCTCAAAAGATAGTTTCTGTCCCATATCTTTTTGCCATACTAAGCTTGTAACATTATCGGTTATAGTGCCGTCATTATTGTCAGTATAAGACGGTGCATTAATGATATAACTCGCATCTTGCCCGAAAAACTTATCCTTATCCGCCGGTAATGAAATAACATCATTGTTGCTATAAGCAATTCGTTGCCCAGTATCAACAATACCGTAGCTGCTATCTACTTTAGGCAAGTTAGGAGTTGATATTAACGGTGCAGTTGGCACCGAAACAATGCCTGCTTGTATAACCATTAAGTCGTCACCAAAAATTACATTACCACGGTAATTCTTTTGAATTTCTTTTAAACTGGCAACCCTATCAACCGTAGTAGCATTAAAATGGGTATACACTAAATTTTTAACATTCGCTTGCACTGCCATACTACTTGAGTCGGCTAAATTAAGATGGGCACGCTCTGTTGACTGTTTCCCTTTACCACGAAGGCTTTGACTACCATTTTTATTAACTTTATTGCCTTTATTCGTATTACGACGTCCATCTTTCATTACCATACCGCCTGAATCTATAATCATAAAATCGGCATTTTTGGCTAGTGTTGGTAACTCGTCAGAATAAGTAAGATCTCCCGTAATAACAACCGCTTGATCTTGATAGTCAAAACGATAAGCAAGGGTATAAATAGTATGTGGTACCTTCAACGTAGTAACAAGAATATCGCCAATCTTAAAGGATTCCCCACCGGTTAAATCATTCACTTCAAAGGCTTTCACACGCTCTGAAATTTTTCGATTAGTTTTACCTAAGCGGTATGAGATATCCTCTTCATAAAAGTTTAAATTTGACTCGGTAAGCGTAACAGTATTAGGCGGCCCCACAATGTTGAAATCACCTCGCCCTAATAACAAACGGATGAACATAGGTACAAATTCTTCATTATGATCAAGATGATGATGAGTGAACATTAATGCAGAAAGGTTACGGACATCAAAACCTAATTTATTCAAATTAGCCTGTGTGCCGTTTCCCATATCGACTAAAATATGGGTATCACCTGCTGAAATTAACGTACTAGCACTTGCACGGCTTTCATTATAAATCGGCGAACCTGAGCCAATAATGGTCGCGGTAAGTTGCTCAGCAGCATTAACAGTTGGTAAAAATATAAAAGCGGATAGAAATATCGCAAACCCCGATAGAAGTCGCGTAATGATGGTTTTTTTCATAGTAAACACCCAATATTGCAAGAATATAATGATTTCATATTCTTTAACTTGGGTGACTATACAAAGCTATGCAGTTGTTTTCAGGTAATTTACAAAACTTTACTCAAGCCAATGATGGCTATGGTTTGTGTAATATAAATAGAAAGTCACAACTGAGCAGATTAGTTTTCTTCAGTTCACTAATAGCTAATATCTTAAACATAATGCTATAAGATTTTGCACAAGCTGTGAAATCAAAAAGTGATATGAAAACACTTACTTTAACTGCTTTAGTAAACCATCACTAGCATCTTCAACTAAATCTAGAACAAAACGAAAACCATTAGCGCCACCGTAATAAGGGTCTGGTACTTCCTCTTCGTCATGGTTATCAGCGAAATCTAAAAAAAGTTTAGCTTTATATTGTAAGTGCTCAGGAGCAATTTTATGAAGTTCTGCTAGGTTTGCATTATCCATTGCTAATATAAGATCGAAGTTATCAAAGTCTTGTACTGTCACTTTTCGGGCTTTAATACCTTTAAATGAATAGCCACGTTCAACACCTACTTTTTGCGCTCGATGATCAGGTTTTTCTCTAACATGAGCACCTACAGTACCAGCTGAACCAACCTTTAATGATAAACCTTCCGCTTGTGCTTTCTGCCTAAAAACAGCTTCAGCGCTTGGTGAGCGACAAATATTGCCCATACAAACAAAAAGTACACTCTTAACTGCTTTATAATTCATAAACTTATCAACCAATATATATATTTAATATGTAATGTTTAGCATTTACCATGCGACATCCATTATTGCGTTATTTTCGCTTTCACAGAATAGAAAACACTTTGCTCTGTCTTCTATCAATATAAAAGGGGAAAACTAAGCGTGTAATAAATAGGTGCGCAATAAATTTACATTACATTAACATAAGTAATATAAATCATCACCATGAAAAAATGGCTTAGGTATGATTAAAATACAAACTAATTTAAGCCATTCACTCTGTTTAAAAAGAAATAGCGGCACCTATGTGTAATGCACGGGGCTGACCACCAAAGAAACGGTATGTTCCAAAGGCGAAGTCAGCCCTACTTGCATATTGCTCATCCGTAAGGTTTTCTATTCGCGCAAATATACGCGTATTAGGATTGAGTGCTAGTGAGGCTCTAAGTTGTAATAAGTCATGTCCGGCATAGTTATGTTCGTTAGCAGGATCTAAATAATATTCCCCCATATGTAACCATTCTAGTTCAAGTTTACTGCTATCTGTAGGCTGCCAAGCAAAGCGAACATTAGCCATTTGTTCTGGAGCTGTGTCTACTTTATTACCTTTAATAACGCCACTGCTGGCTCGATCAAACTCATACTCATGCTGACCATAACTATAATTAACGGCCACACTAAATTGCTCAGTTAAATCATAATTAATACTCAGTTCAAGCCCTTTATGTGAGGTTTCACCATCCGTAACATTTAAACCGTCGTCATCACGAAAAAAGAAATTGTCTTTATTCATGCTATAAATAACAAGTTCATAAGTGAGGCTATTACTTATTCCACGTAAACCTAGCTCTAAACTGTCAAGTTGTTCAGCTTCAATTTCACCAACCAACTGTTGGTTTTGAAGTCGGTACATGTCGGTTGTTTGCGGTGCTCTAAAGCCTTGTGACCAACTACCAAAAAATGCAATTTTGTTATTTAATCGATAATTAAATCCTAATTTAGTACTAGTATTATTAAAACTATCGTTATTATCACTAGGACGTTTAAATAAACAAGCTATAGGCTCGTTATTACTATTTACACATGCACTGCCGTCGGCTTTAGTCGTGCCATCGGCAATTAAATTATTATATCGATATTGAGTTGCATCAAAGCGGACACTACCGGTAAGTTGCAATTGTTCTGTTAATTGCCAATCTGTTTGGATATAAGGAGCAATAATTGAGGCATCAACATTATAGTCATAATGTAAGCCTTGTTGACGTGCTTTACCAAAGCTATAGCTGTCAGGCTGTTGTTGAGTTTGTGTTAACTCCCCTTCTGTCCATTCCAGATCAATACCCATTACAACAGCAAGGTCTTGATCGATCTGCCAATGATAGTTATTTATCATGCCCACACTATAATGACTATTTTCTTCAATAGCCTTTGACGGTAAATAATGCTGGCTAAACTCCATTTGGTTAAGTCGAAAATATGGCGTTATAGTGAAGCTGCTGTCTGCGCTTAACTCTCTCTGCCAACTTGTTGCGACACGAACTGACGACCATTCACGATAGGCATCGCTATCACAATTTTTTTGCATGGCGTTAGTATCTTTGTAAAGTGTTTCATCTGAATAAATTGAGCTATAGCATTCATTGCCATTGTCTCCAGAGGATACAAACCCAGCGGTATTCTGATCAAGCACAAAACCAGCAATGACCGTTTTGAAATGATCATCTCCGTTAACATAATCATGACGAAGTCCCAATTTTAAAGAGCGAAAGTCACTATCATCACGGTAACCACCATCATCAACAACTTGAACACTAGCACTAACACCTTGATTATCTGATTCGCTACCAATTGTTCCCTGCAGTTGATACCTGTCGTTAGGCCCAGCAAGTAGTGTTACATCCCCACCATTTTTAGGAGCTTTAGTTAGAACATTCACCACGCCATGAACCGCATTTGATCCATAAATTGCACTGGCAGGACCGCGAATTATTTCTATTTCTCTCGCCTGAGCTAAGTTTAACTCTGACAACGCATTATTATTAGCAAAGCCGGCTGCTCGGGTAGCAACACCGTCCTCAAGAAATAAAAAAGCGCCTGCAGCGCCTGGACCACTTAACACCGGAGAGCGTAACGAAGGTAACGTTTCCATACCATTATTAGTTTGTATATGAACGCCTGTTGCTCTGTTTAAAATGTCACTTGGATGAACAGCGTTAACTAAAGCAATATCATCACTTGATATACGATCGATATTACCGGTTAGTGAGAGAAGTTCTGATTGATGACGCGTACCGGTAACAACGATAACCTCTGCTATATTCTTACTATCATTCGACGTGGATAACACTGTTTTATTAGTAGCAGCTAAGGTTGAACAACTAACCATAGATAAACAAACCGTGCTAACAACTGTTCTGGGGAATCCTGATAACATCTATACTGTATCCTTTAAGAGGTATTGCGGGAAAAATAGCACTTTAACAAAGGGAGTTGTTACTCGTAAACACCTGTTTTATTCGATGAAAGGAGAATATATTGAATATTCGTAGATTACTAATTAACAGTAAACTCACCGTAGATAATGTTAAAAGGGGTTTAGAAAGCATTTAATGACAGTTATTATTTATATTAAAACAGGAATAATGAAAAGTTACGATGGTACTTAACACTAATATTAAAACTGTTACCCTCTAAAAGATAACTGAAAGTGATTGAATTTTATAAAATTATTTAGCATAGGTTGATAATTACCACAATCGATATTATCGACTCCTACCGTATTCAGCCTTTTGTCTGCTGTTGTAATTTTCATTTCCCCTTCCAATAATGCTAATGCATAACAAGTTGCTTCTAAACTCGATAACGCATTTTTTTTGGCGACTTTACGAATTAAGTATTGCCCATTATTCGCCAGATAATCAGGTAAACTGACTTGTGACAATGAATGTAGGTTTTTAGACAACATAAACATACGGTACGACTTTTTCCAGGTGCCGTCGAGTACCAGTAACAAAAGCGGCTTAGCCTTATTTGTTTGTGTAAGCTTACCTCCATTCTTTTTATCAGGTAAAGAGAGAATTTGTGAGTGTTCACCAGGATAAAGTAGTAAAACTTGATGCGACGCTAATATTTCATTCAGCTCAGTGTGATGAGTAAAGTCTTCGCCTACCAGTACTTTACAAGATGTTAGCGAACCATTTAATAAAGCGACAGTGCCTTTACTTTGTTTAACTTCATTCGGATGTTGTAATACTAACAAAGGCGTTTTATTGTGTGTTTCTATGATAAAACGACAAATACAAGCGCTTGTGGGGCGTTGGCATTGTGTGCATAAATTTCTGGCCATAAAAGAAAAACATCAAGAATCTTAAAATTAATAGGCTAACATTGTATACTCAACTTTCAATGAGTTCAGCCTAAAGCATCAACATAAATGCAATTAAGTTCTTTTCCATTTTCAAAACAGCACGTGCTAATGGTATTAATTCTTGCTGTTATTTCAATTGTTGCTTTTGCTGCTGAGTTTTTCATTAATGATTCTGTTACTCAGGTATTCGTTTATAACCGTAATTTAATTACTCAAGGTGAAATATGGCGATTATTCACAGGACATTTATTACACACTAACGGTTATCATTTATTGCTCAACTTAGCCGCACTAGTTCTGCTTCGGGCATTACATGGGCGTTTCTACACCATTAAAAATTATTGTGCTTTATTTACTTTCTGCGCCTTCATTACCAGCATGGGTATTTATTATGGCTCACCGTCATTAATACAATATGTTGGTTTATCTGGTGTATTACATGGCATATTTGTGTTCGGGGCGATAATGGATATTGCTGCAAAAGATAGAACAGGTTATTTACTTTTTATCGGCGTTTTTATGAAAATAGCTCACGAACAAATTTATGGTGCTAGTACCGAGGTCAGTGATTTAATTGAAGCGAGTGTTGCTGTTGATGCGCATTTATGGGGCGCGATTGGTGGATTAGTATTTACGGTGATTTATTTACGTTTCTTTCGTTTTAAAACCATTACTATCGATTAGTGAAATAAACTCACCTTTCACGCCAAAAGCCTAACGCTTTTAATTCACGTATTATCTTCTTTTCTAAATAATTATTTTGTTTAAAAAAAAGCTTTTTAGCAACCACTGATGATCGCTAAAAAGCTTTATAAACTACTTATCTTATCCAATTTGGTTTAACTAATTTAGCTTAGCTAATTGGTTTTCATTATAAATTTATCTTTATAATGTATTTTCAAACAACTTATAAATACGACGGTATTCATTCAACCATGAACTCGGTTGTACAAAACCATGTGGTTCAACCGGATAAATAGCCGTTTCAAAGTCTTGTTTTTCTAATTCAATTAAACGTTGAACTAAACGAACAGTGTCTTCAAAAAACACATTATCATCAACCATTGGTGCGTTAATTAATAAGGGTTTAGTTAAACCTTCGGCAAAATAAATAGGTGAACTACGCTCATAAGCAATGGCATCATCTTCAGGAGTATTTAAAATATTAGACGTATAACCATGATTATAATAAGCCCAATCTGATACTAAACGAATAGCTGAGCCAGATTCAAATAACGTAGGGTCTGTGAACATTGACATTAATGTTAAGAACCCGCCATAAGACCCACCATAAGTGCCTACACGCTTAGCATCTACGTTAGCATTGTCAACAATCCAGTTAACACCATCACGCATATCTTCAACTTCAACTTTTCCCATATGTCTATAAATACTAGTACGCCAATCTCGGCCGTAACCTGCTGAAGCACGGTAGTCCATATCAATAACCACGTAGCCTTGCTGTACTAACATTGAATGAAACATGAATTCACGGAAATAACCAGACCAACCAAGGTGAGAATTTTGTAAGTACCCAGCACCATGCGTAAACATTACTGCTCGGTTTTTCT
The DNA here is from genome assembly GCF_030547765.1 of Colwellia sp. 6_MG-2023. Classification (NCBI taxonomy): domain Bacteria; kingdom Pseudomonadati; phylum Pseudomonadota; class Gammaproteobacteria; order Alteromonadales; family Colwelliaceae; genus Colwellia; species Colwellia sp. 6_MG-2023. The sequence continues at coordinate 42,335 of NZ_JAUOPP010000017.1, forward strand.
CAGTTGTTTTGTCATAATTCTTAGGTAAATAAACACGCGAGTAAATCGGCTCTTTTTGCTTGCTTGACGGTATAGCCACAATACTTGGTGCAACCCATGGTAAAGCTTTAAATTCATCAGAAACGGTATGCGTTATTTGTGTAGCTGGTGCATTTGACGTTAATGATTGAACATATAATTCTGGCGGCATAGTTAAGCTAGAATGTTCAATAAGCAATGCAGATTCGTCAGGACTTAAAGCATAGCTATTTTGACCACCAAGATCTGTTAATGCCGTAACATTGTTAGCCAAATCAACTTGGTAAATTTCATGTATACCAGGATGTTTTTTATTGGCTTTAAAAATAAAGCGTTTTTGGTCTTTTGTTAGAGTAACGTCACTTACTTCAAATTTACCCGACGTTAGCTGTTTAGTTTTACCATTATTTAACGTTTTGTAATAAAGATGAGAATAACCACTTTCTTCTGATAAATAGTAAAGCGCGTCATTTCCTACCCAATCAAATTCGTTAAAGCTCCAGTTAATCCAAGCATCATCTTGTAACTCGTGCTGATTAACTAAGGCTTCTTTTTCAAAATCAACAGTAGCTAACCAACGAGTTTTGTTGTCCCAAGCTTCTAACATTAAAGCAACTTGGCTGCCATCGTCGTTCCATTTAACAGGAAACCACATTTGTAATAAATGAATATTTCTAGCCGTTTTACTACTTTTATAGGTTTTTCCTTCACGTGCATAGTTCTCTTTTTTTACTGCTGCAAGCACATCAGTATCAAAATTAGGCAGTGATTCGTAGTTCAACGCCACTTTTTTACCTGCTTTTAAATCGATAAAAAATAGCTCTTCTTTATACTGACGGTTATTAGCCACACGAGCGCGTACTTTTTCAGCGGCAATCACGCCATCTTTAGTAACATAGTTTGGCATAATATCCGAATCATCTCGGCTTGATTTAGCCTCAGTAATACTCACAAATAATTTATCACCCGCTGGCGACAAGCTTGCGTGGCTTACTTGATTATCTTTACCAAAATAATATTTGGTTTGTGTCACTGTCGTGTTTTGTGCTGTTAAGCTGTCTTTTTGTTGCTCTTTTAATTCGCCATTACGTTGCTGTAATGCAATGTAGTTAATCAGTTTATGCTGTTCTTTAGCTAAGTAACTTGTAGGTGCTTCAATACCTTTAGGTTTTTCAGCCATTTGTAAGTTAGCTAATTCAACAACCTGCCCGGTGACTAAGTCATGTGCATAAAAAACATTGTCGATACGGTAAGCGATTTTTCCGTTAGTTAAAAATAACGCATCACTTTCATTGGCAGAAGTATACGTAATCTGTTTTACTGATTTAGTCGCAACATTTTTAACAAAAACATTACCTTCAAAGCTATAAATCTCAAGACTACCATCGCTATTACTTTTTGCATTGCTGTCTGCAACTTTATGTAGCTCAGATAAACTAACTTGCTGTGCTTGTGAGCCTGAGCCTAAATTTTTAACCCAAAGATCTCTTAGCGGGTTACCTAACTGTTTTTGTTTATAGAAAATGGTATTGCTATCATCACCCCAATACCAAGATTCAGGCGCACGTCCAAACCAGTCAGGATCTGACATGATTTTTTCTAATGTGATTTTTTTTAATGTAATAACTTCATTATTATTGGTTACATCACCACTATTGCTTGTAGGTGATAAAACAGTGGCAGGCGATTTTAACGAAGTTGAGCTAGTTTTTGTGGTATCTTCAGTGCTTGCACAAGCAACTAAAGAAATACTTAAAACAGCCGCTATTAAGTTTAATTTCATAAAGTTATAGTCTCTTAATTTGAGAGTAAGAATTAATATATTGGATTAATTTATTCACGTGTTCACAGTTATACTAATCAAATAGGAATTGATCAATACTCATAGGAGAATAGAGTATTGTAATTTTTTGCGAAAGTGTAAGGGAAAACCACCAGTAGCCTGGTTTCTGCGATAAAACTCGCTAAATAACACGAAAACCAAGTTAAGGTTAACAACAATAAAAGCTATAATAAAACGAATCCTAATTCATTAATCACTAAAGTCCTATTTTTTTGTATGTGTAGTCCTCTATGTTAACTAATAATCCCTGTTTTTGCGGCTCAGAAAAAAGCTTTGCTAATTGCTGCCAAGTTTTTATTGAAAATAATGAAATAAAAGCAATATATCCTGAGGACCCTGAACAATTAATGCGCTCACGCTTTAGTGCTTATGCCTTGGGAAATGGTCAATACATTTATGACACTTACGCCAAAATAAGCCAAGCTTCACAGTCGGTGAAAGAAATTAATGATTGGGGGAAGTCTTGTACATGGATAGCACTTAAAATTCATGCAATCAACAATAATTCAAGTACAATATATAATGAATATTCTGATCAATTTGTTGAATTTTCAGCTTTTTATATAACAAATAATACTCTGTGTGAATTAAGAGAAAACTCACGCTTTATTCTAGAGCATGTTTCATCAAACCCCGTTACCTTAGAGAATAATGCTGAAGAAAGACAAAACTTACAATGGCGTTATATCGATGGTGAAATTATTGAACATAGCGAACTAAAGCAAATAAAACGAAAAGATTTATGCCCTTGCAATAATTACCCTACTGCCTGGTCAATAAAAAAAGGCAAAAAATTTAAACAATGTTGTGATAAGTGAGCAATTGACGAACATTCATAAGAGTTGTTAGAAAATAAAACTACTAATTTTCAGACTCATCAATTAAGTTTTAACTTAAGTAGAGGTAACGCAGATTTAAGAGTTATTTAAAATATGAGATCTTAAGCTGCTACATTAACTAAGCTTGATTCAACAACTGAATTTTGAACCGCTTTCAACCAACCATCAACATCCATATTTAACGGCTTGTTCATCACTTGCCCTTCTTGTTTATTGGCATGTTTTTCTTGGCAGATCACATTCGTGTTAGTTAAGATATTACTTTCAATATGTTTTTTATCATCACGAAACGCAAGTGGATTTGGTGATATAGCATTAGATAAATGCAAGGAAGCTAAATCATTATCAATAATCAATTGGCTTTGGTTATAGCGATTAATTTGTTGCATGTTTTTTAATGCTAACGGTGCTTCATCTGGCAGATCAAAATGTTTTCTTAACGTTTTATTGTTAACTTCTTTGATATCTGTTGACGTACCATCGATTGGTGCAGACTTTGGTAAGATAAATTGGCTTTGCTCTCTAACATCATCACAAAGCATCGCTAACATTAAAGAAAAGTCGGAACGTCTTGACTGATGCACACATTCGTTTAACTGCTCACCTAATTGCAATTCATGCAATAAAGGCTTTGAAGCTACCGAATTAGTGTTAACTGTGTCATCTACAACGTTTACAGCCAAAGGATTATCTCTTCTTTACAAAACTATAATTAAAAATTTAAATTTAAAAAAGTTGTTGATTAAATAATGTTATGTAAAGAAGTTATCGACCCAAAAATGTAAAGCTTTAGTATTAATTTAATAAAAATTTAAAATATTTTTCTTTCGTACCACAATAAAGATGAACTGATAAACAATAACCACCAAAACGCTAATTTATCAATAGGTAAGTAGCTGACTTTGTCTGCTATTTTTGATGAGTTTTTATGTGCTAAATGACTCGCTTCATGCTTCAATAATTGTTGCCAAGTTAGCCAATTTCGTTGTGAATAAACAAAAACTGATTGACTATTTGAGCGTATATTATTTTGTAATGATGTACTCATATTGACTTGATTTAAATCCGTCTTTTCATTCTTAAGAGTAAAGTTATGCCAACCTAAATAATCACTTAAATAGACGCCACAATAAGCAGAATCGAGAACAACTGACGGTAATAAATTAATATTTTCAACTTGTAAGTCACTGATATCATCTCCATTTAGTTGCGCGCACATTGGTTGTGTATTACCTTGAAAATAAATCTGTTCAATAGGTGATTTTTGCCATCCTGACTCTTGCGCTGAACGCGCAGTCTTCTCAATAATATACTGCCAATAACGACTATAATGACTTTTATTATCAGAGGTTAGCCATTGGTAACTGCTATTAATTAATGAGAAAGTCGCCGTGCCTAAACCGTAATTATGTGCAATCGCCAACGTTTGACTGTCATTGCCCTCAACAAGCACCTCACCGTTAACTTTAGGTAAAGTTGCATTGGTATAGGATAAAGTATGCTCTTCTTGGCTATGTAACCAACGCGGTATAGTGGTTAACCCTTGATTCACTTTTGTACTTAATGGCCATGATTCTTGTGAAAAAACACGCGTTAATAATGAATGACTTAACGCTTCATTAGAAGATAACAGTAATTCATCATCGACAATAATAATTAAACCTAGGCCATTTTTTACAGCCATTTCAACTTGTGTACTTTCTTCCTGCGTTAAGGATAAAACTGCACGACCATCCATATAAAGTAAGTCAGTATCTTTCAATAAAATGCTTGTAAACGCTTTGTCAATTATGTTTACAGTACTTTTATCTCCCTTATTTGGCTTAGATATAACTTCTACATCAGTCGTCGCATTAACAACTTGCTGAATATGTTTATTTTTACTCACTTGTGTAAAAACTAATACTTCCTCACCCTGCTCTGCTAACCAATTTTTTAAATGTTTACTTTCAAAAGAAGCTGCCGACTGCTTAATAACAACTTTTATTTTTTCAGCTGAAGTAACACTAAATGATACCGGCTCTGACATTAGCAACGTTTGATCATCATCGAAAACTTTCAACTGATACGTAAATAAACCTTGGCTTTTTAACGAAGCCGATAAATTAAAACGTTCATTATGTTTAATTAAAAATTCATCAACAACTTCATCATAAGCATTTGATAAACTTATTTTAAAAATTCGTTCTTCATCTTGCTTTTGTGCTCTGAATGTTCCAGAAATATAAAAAGGTTGGCCTAGTACTAATTGTTTAGGCCAGTTAAGTTTTAGTGGGCCAGTTCGAATACTTGAAGGATAAAAATTAACATTAAATTGCTGTTTACTTAAGTTTTCATGCGCTGTTGAATTAATCAAGCTATTCAATATTTGCCACTCTGGTGTCGCCAAGCCATCGCCATAAACACTTAACTGAGTAACTAAAGGTTGGTATACCAATATTTCACCTACATTCTCAATGAGCAAGGGTTTAGTTAGCGCAGATAAATCTAATGAAGCTTGCCAATTACGTGGCGAAGATAAAAGAAAAAACTGTGTATTATTATCCTTAGGTATTGATTCAATTTGTTGCTGACTTGTGCCATAAGTTAATAACACAGCTGAGATTTCAGTTTGCGTTTTTATTTTTATATCACTGATCAAGCCAATAATTGCACAAAATGAGAGCATATTAAGTAAAACAATCACAAAAAAGCGGCGTGAATAAGTTAAGCGTTGATAAGCTGCAACAATGGTAATGCCTAAGATAATAAAACTCAGCATAATAAGCCCATATTCAATAGCGATAAGATGGCTTGGAAGAGCTAACTGTAAGTTTTCCGTTATATTAAAAATCATGGTTGTACCGACAAAAATTCAGCGTACTGCTGAGTTAAAGCATCTGTAGTAAGGTAAGGCTTTCTCAATACTTGGGGTTTTGCATTAGGCTCAGGTAGTAATTGCCAAATTTTTTCTGCTAAGTCAGGTAAACACAATTGACAATTATCAAGTGTAAAACTATTAGCGAGTAATATTCGCTCTATAATAGCGACATATTTTATCAATACAGGGCGTTTATCAAGTAACGCTTTAAGTTGCTTTTTTACATTGCTAACAAGTTGTCGCTCTGTATTTGAGAGCAACATTTCTTTTGACGTTGGCACCTTATTGTTCACACGACTTAGCAATCTATTTAATAAACGATAAAATTTATTTAACTGATTTTTTTCATTATCAGTTAAATCTATGGTTTGATGGTGTCGATAGCTTAAAATATCATCCAAGTCACCTTGATATCGCCGCTGTTCAGTCACCGGTGGTGGTTCAAACCCAAGGCGTTTAACATAAATACGCTCTGCTTTTTTTGCCATATTTAAATACTTTAATGCTTCTTCTTCATAAGGAAGCGCTTTTTCAGGTACTGATAACATTAAGTGCGACTCTGCTTGCCACATATTAGTGATAGAACGTTTCATTAAAGCTTTAGGGTCTTGGCGTGCCATAATACCAATATCTGCTTCTTCATGATTGTGCCCAAATTGACTAATAACCTCACTACTACCTGATTTATCTGTACCAAAGCCTTTCATTGCAAAATCATCACTGGCATGGTGTCCTGCTTCTTCATGGTGATGCTCAGGAGCATGATGATGTTCTTCTGATTCATCATGATTATCTTGATTCGTGACAGTCTCTACTCGACTCGAAACTTGCTCACTAGCTTCATGACTCATGGCATGGCTACCGCCGCCATCTTCTACTTCATCACCCAAGTACTGGCCATACTTTTCTTTCAACTCACGCTGAGCAATACCTAATAACTCTGATTTTTCAACAAATTGTTCCGTAGTTAACTCTGTTTTATCATTTATAAGCTCAATGGTTTCAATAATAATTTGTCGCTGACTTTTAAAATATTCCGGCATAAAATTAAGCAATGCACCGTCAAACATCACAGCCTGATCTTCATCTTCAAGCCAACGTATTATTTTTGTTATTGACCGTGTTATTTGCGGAGTTGGTTGGCGGTTATCCCATGCTTTGACAGTAAAATAAAGTTCATCACCTGGCTCCATACCCAATTTTTCTAACTGCCAATTAATATAATAATGATCAACCCCGTCAATTACGTCAGTGGAATCAAAATTAAAAGTTTGATCTCTAAACTTAACCGACTCACCAGAGCCTTTAGCGATAGAAGCTAATATTTCAACCTTAGCGACATTATAATCATCGGTTATTTTAACCTGTGTCAACACGTCAGTATGATCTTGTGTCGCAATTTCAGTAATCGTTTTTTTCGGGCTAATAATAGTGATTTTAGCTTTTTGATCTTTAACTATTGTTAAAGTATAAACCTCAGGTAATAAGGTCTCAACGCCGTTAACGAGAATGCCCAAACGATAAACACTGGTATAATCAGCGGCTTTTTCTAGGCTATAAAAATCTTGGCTTTCTTTGGTAAAATATAATTTTTGATTATCTGAAAATTCAATGAAAACATTATCGACAGTGGTAGTAAAAGCTAATTGCCAACGCAGAATTGAGCCCTCAACAGCTGATACATTTAAATCATTTTGCTGGCGGCTTTGTAACTTGGTATAACCTGGTGGTGTTATAAGGACTTCATGTTGTGTCAATAAAAGTGTTTGGCTAGTCTCTGCCATTTTATCTTTACTAACAGTTACCTTAATAGCGTCATTCTCGCTTACAGTCAGTAATGGTAACCATAGATGACTAAAATACATTAATAGTAAAATTATCATCGCACAAACAAATGACACAATACTATTTTGATAAGATATTTTAGGGTAAATTGCACCCTGGTTATCGCTTAATAAAAGTTCAATATTGCTAATTGTTTTTTGTTTTTGTAATGTCTGTAATATTGAAAGTGAATCGTCATCTCGAGTAACGAGTTGTGCACTTTCTTGTAGTTCAGGGTATAGCCGGTTTAAATGCTGTAATAAATTACTTAACGTTAGTTGTTGATAACTTGAAGATTTAATTCTTATCCAAATAGTTAAAATAAGAGTTAATGTGCTTATTATAATGAGTAAAATAATAGGTATGTTTATGTAAAACCCCATAGTTAACAATACTATTAGCCATGGCAAAAAATTAACCACAGTATAGCAATGCCATCTAACTTTTAGTTGTTTCACTACAGCATTAAGTTGAACGTTAATCGAATTTTCTGCGTTATTATTATCAGACATTATCCTTACCTCTCAATGTCTGAGCAACAAGCATGTCACTAGAATGACTGACATTATCTGAGTTAAACGCCTTAGTTAGCGTACTTTCCTCCTGCGCTTTTCGAAATCTTTCACTTAACAAGCGCTCAAGCGACCAGAAAAGCACTAACAGTATAATCAATAATTGAGTCATTGATTCGTTTTTAAATGATTCCGTATACTTACTTGCATAGTGTTCTTTATTAGTTTGTTCTTTATAATCATCTTTATCACCTAAGGACGATGCAATAGCAGAGCTTTCATGGACAAGTTGACTCGTTATTTGTTCATCGCTTAACTGTTGCTGCATTCGGTGATCTTTTATTGCTTCATCTAGCAATAGTGACATCAATTCTGATGGAAACGTTATTTTTGTCACAAGTTCATCCCAGTTCACCAAATGAGTCACAGTAGGATCTTTTGCATGCGTTATATCAGCAATTAAGCTTGTTCCTTTTCGAACTTCTTGATTAATAAACAAAGGAATTGGCGCAGAGCTTAAATATAAAATCGAATCATACTTGCCTGTAATATTATTATGGAGCTGATCACTTTTGGATGGTTCATATTCAAGAGAGTTACCTTTAGGTAAATCATCTTTAGCTTGCTCATCTTGAAATAGTTCATCGTTAAGTTCATCAGAAAGGTGGAAACTAAAGGCTAAGTTCTCAAGCTTAGTCGTTTGAATAATAGAAAGAACAGCCTTTAACGCCGGTAAATATTCACTATTACTTTTATCACTAATGACGACTACTGATAGTGTTTTATTGATTAATGACGCCATTGAGTTAGTGATTTCATCTTCAGATAAGTGCTTAATATTCCATGTAATATTATCCGGAAAATAGATTTTACCGTTAATAAATTGTGATAAACGATTAGTAGTATAAACCTTGATATTTACGTTATTAGGTAAAGTTTTGGCATAGTTATTAACAAGTAACCAAGTATTTTGTTGCTTACTTTCTTTTAAATAATTACTTTTATTAGTATTGGTGACCGTATTTTTCCAAGTAACAATTTTATCACTGGTTAATCGTTCAACCCTTGCTGATAAAAGATAAGTAGGCACATTTTCAGCTTTTAATGCTAAGGTCTTTAATTCCGCTTCAGTGGCATTATTTAGCCAATCATTAGTAATTAAGATATTACCTTCAGTAGCGCCATCAGTATTACTTCTCTCATCGTAATAAAGCTGAGCTAACAATAGCACCGAAAAAAACAGCATAAGTAAACGACAACATAATAATAAGCGCTCAACTAAACGTATTTCATTCATTTTTACCGGTTTACTTAATTGAATTAACCGAATATTACCAAAAGGGACTAATTTCCCCTTACTTTTACTGAATAAATGAATAATTAACGGTACAAGTAAACTCAAAAGCGCAAGTAGCATCCAAGGCGATTGTACAAACCAGTAGGCTATTGAAGGAAATGTCATTTTATAACAGCCTTATTTCTCATCGTTAGAATATCAAATAAGGTTTGATCAAACGGCTCATCTATATTAGCAATAAAGTGTTTCACTTTGTTTTTGGTTAATCTATTCAGCAAGTCCGTTTGATATTTTTGCTTTTCAACATAGTACTTTTCTTTAACTTGATTTGCCGAAACTAACACTTGCTCCTTAGTTTCTAAATCTTCAAATCGAATCGCACCTTTATAAGGAAATAGCTCCTCATCATCACAGCTTAATTGAATAGTAACGACGTCAGTTCTGGTATTACTGAGTTGCCCTACCAGCTCAACAATTTCATCACTTTGCTGATGAAAGTCACTAATAACAAAAATAATGCCGTTTCTTTGTACACGACCTAATTGATTCATAACATGTTCAAGCGTAGGAAAAGTGTTTTGTGCTTTTAAGCGCGTTAATCCTAGAAGAATTTTTTGCCAATGACGTTCGCCAGATAACGCAGGAAGAAACGTTTGATTATCGTTATCTAAGGATAAAAAGCCAACATTATCACCTTGCTTTTGGGCAAGATAAGCAGCCGTTGCTACTAAGCAACGCGCATAATCAAGTTTATGCCATGAATTTTCATTTGAGCTGAACTGAGATTTTTGTAACATTGAAGCACTGGTATCTAAGACAAACCAAGCATTAATGTCACTTTCCCGCTCAGCCTCTCTGACAAAATACTTATCAGAACGAGCAAACAGCTTCCAATCAACTCGAGACAGATCATCACCAGGCTCATAAACACGGTATTGGCTAAACTCTATGCCAACGCCTCGTTGAGTACCAGTATGTAGGCCATGTAAAAAACCTTGTGCTAAGGTTTTAGCAACTAAAGGTAAGTCTTTAATTCGAGATAATGTTTTGGGGTCAACAAATTCATGCATTGTAATAACTTAAACCCAACCTATGCTAACGGACTAGTAGGTTTTGGAACGCTTAATAATAAATCACTAATTACATCATCTGTTGATACATTGTCAGCTTCAGCTTGAAAATTAAGTAAAATTCGATGCCGTAAAACAGCAGGGGCAACAAAAATAAGATCGGCTAAAGTCATCGCATAACGTCCTGACAATAATGCCTTAGCTTTAGCGCATAGTACTAATGCTTGCCCTGCTCTAGGTCCTGCTCCCCAACGTACAAACGAGTTAACTTTATCACACTTAACAAGGTCATTATCGCTTGAATCGGGCCTTGTTGTTCTAACAAGTGCACTCACATAATCAAGCAAAGTATCAGATACTTCAACTGAGCGTACAAGTTGTTGCAATACGAGTAACTCTTCACCTTTTAATACGCGTGTTAAGGTAGATTCTGCGTTACCTGTGGTTCTTTTTAATATTTCTACTTCTTCGGCTTGAGTTGGGTAGCCCACACGAATAAACATTAAAAAACGATCTAATTGTGCCTCTGGTAAAGGATAAGTGCCTGCTTGCTCAACTGGATTCTGGGTTGCTAAAACAAAAAATGGTTTAGGTAAGGCATGGCTTTCCCCACCATAACTGACACTCTTTTCCTGCATTGCTTCAAGGAGTGCGGCTTGCGTCTTCGGTGGTGTACGATTGATTTCATCCGCTAACAAAATATTGGTAAAAACAGGTCCTTTTTGAAATTTAAAAAAACGCTCACCACTGCTATGGTCTGTTTCTAATATTTCGGTACCAATAATATCACTCGGCATTAAATCAGGTGTGAATTGCACGCGATTAAAGTTTAGTTCTAATGTTTGCGCTAATGAACTCACCATTAACGTTTTTGCTAAGCCTGGTACACCCTCAAGTAAGCAGTGCCCTCCTGCTAAAATGCTGATTAGCAACTCTTCCATCACATTCTTTTGGCCAACAATTACTTTTCCAACTTCATCGATGACTTGAGAAAGTTTATCTAATGTCGCGGTAATCTCTTGTTCGTTCATTCTTTCATCCATTGTTGTACGGTTAAGCTGTCATTGCATACATAACAATATTGACGGCAAAGCGTGTATTATCAACTTTTAACCAACGCTTATTTCTAAAGTCATAATCCCATTCGCATCCTAAATCTTTATTGCTATAAAGCACACCAATTCGGCCATCTACTTCAATCGCTTTTAGATAATCATGCACTAGATCGTCTCCCCAGCCATTCAGCTCAATAGATGTTCGAGGCGGCCTATCAAACTTAAAAAAAGAAGAGTAAATAGCATGGTCATTTGGTATTTTGTTTAATGAGTTCTCGCCAAAAATTTCCCTCATTTGTTGTTCAAAGCTACGTGCAAACATGCCATCAATATCATGATTACAATCGTCAACAAAAACGAAGCCGCCATTTTCTACATAACGTTTAAAATTTTGTTTTTCTTCATGATTAAATTGTACTAACCGATGGCCCGCTAAATAACAAAATGGTGCGGTTAACATAATGGGATCAGATAACGGGACAATGCGTTCTTTTATATCAACTCGTAAACTTGTGTATTCAATCAGCGAATTTAGAACATTGGCAGGCATTCGCTCATCAACCTCCCAATCTCCCGATTCATAACTTAAACGGGTGAAGTAAAAATCAAAATAAGGCGCTGATAATACTGAAGGTATCTTTCCTAAGGCTGTAATACCTGTAAGTGCAGAAAGTGATTTTAGAAAATAGCGTCTATTCATAATAAAAAAATTAGCGTAATTAGAAGATGATAGTAAAGAATATAAACTCTTCTTACTAGAATTGAATTAACTTCAAACAATAAACCAAGGTTTGAAGTTAATTCAGCATATTTACGATAATGAAATAGATTTATACCGCGTCAGATAAACTACTAAAGGTAAAATCACGAATTTTCATAGGTGGTACCATAGAGCCATTTATTCTCACTGACTTACCTAATGCTTCGATATTATTTAACATTACGATAGGACTTTCATTAAATCTGAAATTTTTAATTGGATACTTAATTTTGCCGTTTTCAATATAAAAAGTACCATCGCGCGTTAAACCAGTATAAAGCAAGGTTTGTGGGTCTAAAGCGCGGATATACCATAAACGAGTAACCAATACCCCTCGACGTGTATTTTTGATCATCTCTTCAAGACTTTCATCACCACCGGCCATAATAAACTGTGCTGCACCACCAAAAATACCTGAACCCGCATAAGCTGTAGGTTTATATTCAACACCCGTTTTTTTAGCCCAATAAGCAGAATTTGGCATATTGATAATTTTGCCATCTTTTACCCAGTCAGTTTTACTCACACTATAACCGTCACCAGAGAAAGGTGGTGTTGGTACTTCAGGGTGCATTGGGTCTGAATAAATATGAACTCGCTCATCGAAAAGCTTCTCACCTAATTTATTCGTTGCACCAACCAAGTTACCTTCACTATCTTTAGTTTGTTTTTTACTTAAAAAACTACGGCCTTCATCTGCTGGTCTCTGTCCCATACTGCCAAACATGTTACTTAGTAGCTGCACACTCGCGGCAGGCTCTAAAATTACCGTATATTTACCTGGCTCCATTTCTTTAGCATCAACCGAACCTAATGCTTTTTTAATAGCCGCATCTGAAGTTTTTTTAGTATCAAGTAAACTCACATCACTGTAATCGCTCGTTGCCCAACCCGATCCTTTACCATCTTCAGTTCTAATGGTTACCGTGAAATCGACATTAGTTGATTTGTCATAAGCGAACAAACCTTTGTTATTCATGATTGCAGTAAAGCTAGTACCTTCTTGTAAAAAACCTGAAGAGACTAATTTATTCGCTTTTGAGGGTTTAATACTGTTTTCAGCTGCTTGTGCTCTATCTTCAGGAGTAACATTAGCTGTTGAATCAAAAAAACCTGTTGGTTTACTATATTTTTGCGGACCAAAAACAGGCATTCTTTCTGGGTTTTCTGGTGCTAATTTAGCTAACTCTTCCGAGCGTTGTACTACTTTTTGAATTGAAGCATCATCAAACTCATTAATAGTCGCGACACCGGTACGAAGTCCAAAAGTAGACTGAACTGAAAGTGTTAAATCACTTTGCTCACCCGCGGTAGAGACAGTGTTACGTGCATAACGAATATTGCCACCAACTTGGCCATCTAAATTACACTCACATTCATCTGCCTTTGAAAACTTTAAAACTTTAGTAAGCAATGTTTTTGCATGTTGCTCTGATAAAATAGTCATTACATATTCCTTCTTTAAATTATTTTGCTTTGTGTATCGAATTAACGACTACACATTACGTGCGGTATTAATCACGTTTATATTGTTAAAACGTGTCGTTGGACAACCGTGAGATACTGCACTCACTTGCGAAGGTTGACCTTTACCATCAAAGAAAGAACCGCCTATTCTGTAATCCGATTTTCCTGCCATTTGCGTACAACTGTTCCAAAACTCCTGCGTATTCGATTGATAAGCAACATCTTCAATTTGTTCAGTAATTTTACCATTTTTAATTTCATAAAATAATTGACCGCCAAACTGGAAGTTATAACGTTGTTGATCAATTGAGAACGAACCACGACCTGCGATATAAATACCATTTTCAACATCTTTAATAACATCTTCTGCTGAAATATCTTCTTTGTTTGGTTTTAATGATACATTAGGCATACGTTGAAATTGCACGTCACGCCAGCTTTGTGCATAACAACAACCGTGTGATTCTTTTTGATCAATCATATGTACTTGATCGCGAGTAGCTTGGTAATTGACTAACGTACCATCTTTAACTAGATCCCATTCTTTGGTTTTAACGCCTTCATCATCAAAGCCGACATTCCCTAATGAATAAGGTTGTGTTTTATCTGCTACTAAATTAACTATTTTAGAGCCATAATTAAACTTGCCACTTTTCCATTTGTCTAAAGTAGCAAAACTTGTTCCAGCAAAGTTAGCTTCATAACCTAATACTCGGTCTAACTCTAATGGATGGCCTACTGATTCATGGATAGTTAACATTAAATGCGCAGGGTCTAACACTAAATCATATTTTCCTGGTTCAACTGATTTAGCTTTCAGCTTAACTTTGAGCTGTTTACCTGCTTCAGCAGCATCTTCGAGTATATCGTAAGAATTTTTATAACCAACATTAGCACCAGAAATACGAATTTTATCTTCTTCTTTGCCGTCTAAGTACTCAAACCCCATACCAACAGGATTACCTAAACCTGTACGTTGCTTAAAGCCTGATTCGCCAATAGCAGTAGCAAAAAATGGTGCCCATAAACGATGTACATCTTGATCAATATAAGAGCCATCAGTAGAAGCAAAATATTTTTGTTCATTAACCAGAAATAGCACTGACGTAATATAATTAGCACCATTCGTCATGGCTGCATCATTTACTGACAGCAATAAATCAACTTTATCTTTAATAGGTACTTCAAATGCATTCTTTGTGATTGGTGTATTCCAAGTAACATCACCAACCCCTTTAACTGGTGCTAATTGTACTGGCACGGTTTGAAATTTTGAATTAGCAACAGCAACAGCAACCGCTTGTTCAGCGGCTTTAGCTACGCTATCTGGTGTCATATTAGAGGTAGAAGCAAACCCCCATGTACCATTTGCAATAACACGAACACCAATACCAGCAGACTCAGTATTAACTATGTTATCAACACGCTTTTCTTGTGTGGTAATAAATTGATTTAAATACCGTCCAATACGTACATCGGCATAAGTTGCGCCTTTCGCTTTAGCAGCATTGAGCGCTATATCGGCAAGTTTTTTCTTAAACACGACATCCATTGGTTTGTCTAATAATTGTTCTGCTGAAACAGCCATGCCCGACATAGGCAGTACAAGCCCGCCGACACCGACACCAGTGAGTTTAATAAAGTCACGTCTTTGCATTGGTATTCCCTTCTATTAGTTATTTTTTTTATTCATTGTAATTATTTTTAATGTAATTCAAGTTATTAACTTCATTCATAAGGTATATCAAAAAAGGTTCTAAAAATATTTTTTAATATAACTTATACCTTCAGTTTATAACAATAATACAAAAAAGCTCAATAGCTTAAAAAAACTAAATCGGTAACAATCTATTACAAAAGTTAAAAAATAAACATCTTTGAGTAAAAATAGTAAGATCAGGTAATAATTAGGGTTTTTAAAAAAAGTTTCTGTTAGCATATTCAACAAATTTTTTACTGAGTCTGTTTTATGAAAATTATCTCTTTTAACATTAATGGCCTTCGCGCTCGTCTTCATCAATTACAAGCCATTATTGATAAACACCAACCCGATATTATTGGCCTACAAGAAATCAAGGTTCACGATGAGATATTCCCACTTGAAGCGGTTGAAGCCATGGGATATCACGTATATTTTCATGGACAAAAAGCCCATTATGGTGTGGCAATGCTATGTAAAAAACCTGCAATAAAAGTTCAAAAAGGATTTCCTACTGATGATGAAGAAGCGCAACGCCGAATGATCATGGTAGAAACCACTAATGATATAGGCGAAAAGATCACCGTTTTAAATGGTTATTTCCCACAAGGTGAGAATATTAACCATGAAACTAAATTTCCTTATAAACGTAAATTTTATCAAGATCTAATGACTTACTTAAATGAACATCACACCAAAGATGAGAAAATTGTTGTGATGGGTGATATCAATATCTCTCCACTCGATTTAGATATTGGCATTGGTGAGATAAATCGTAAGCGTTGGTTAAAGTCAGGAAAATGTTCATTTCAATTAGAAGAACGTGAATGGTTAGCCAAATTAATGGCTTGGGGCTTTATTGATACTTTCCGTCAACTTCATCCTGAACAGACTGAAAAATATTCTTGGTTTGATTATCGTTCACGGGGTTTTGATGACAATCGTGGTTTACGAATTGATGTTGTACTAGCAACACAAAGCTTAAGTGAACAATGTATTGAATCAGATATTGATTATGAATTACGCGGTATAGAAAAGCCATCTGATCATGCACCAATTTGGTCTACTTTTAACCACTAAATATTTCTATAAAATATTAGCATTAACTATTATACGTTAATGCTAAAGGTAAACTATGTCTCAATTAGAAAAATACCTCTGCCCTCTTTGCCAGCAACCATTATCTCTTATCGGTAAAACTTATTGTTGTGATAATAAACATAGTTTTGATCAGGCTAAACAAGGTTATGTAAATTTGCTTCCTGTGCAATTTAAACACTCAAAAGAGCCAGGTGATAATAAAGCAATGGTTGTTGCCAGAAGAGCTTTTCTTGATAAAGGTTTCTATCAACCATTAGTTGATAAAATGCTTGAGCTTTATCAGCAATATGGCAATACAAGTGCGCCTTTACTTGATGCGGGTTGTGGAGAAGGTTTTTATACTCATCAACATAAAAATGGTACAAATAATGTGTACGGTGTTGATATTGCCAAAGAAACAATAAAAATTGCCGCTAAACGTTATAAGACCTGCCACTTTAGTGTAGGGACATTATCTAAATTAAGTTTTAGTGATAATTACTTTGCTTGGCTTGTATCTGTGTATGCGCCAATTTTAGAAACGGAATTTACACGTATTCTTAGTGAAAACGGCTACCTTTTAACAGTGACCCCGGCTGAAAAACACCTATTTGAATTAAAAGAACTTATTTATGAACAAGCTAACCAGCATGACACGAGTAAGAGTCCTATTGAAAATTTAACGCTCATTGAAGAGCAGAAATTAACATACCCAATGCACTTTAGCAGCAGTGAAGATGTCTTAAACTTATTAGCGATGACACCCTTTGCCTTTAAAGCCTCAAAAGAATTAATGGCACAAATTAAAGCAATGGATCAATTTACTTGCCAGGCAGACTTTATTTTACGTTTATACAAAAAGTAAAAATAATACTTATTCTTTCATTAAAATATAAGTATTAGTGATAAAACGCTTATATGACCTAAAATTATGTATTTCGAGAGGCGTAAGTAATATGCAACAATTGGGCTAAATCAATATATCTTGGGTTTGACGTGGCTAAATCATTAAGGTGTTTATTACTTCCTTGAGTTAATGCTTTTTCTAATCCGCTCCGATACCAAGATGCTAAAGGCGGAGGTAAAATTTTATCCGCTTTAACGCCTAACATCACTAAAGCTTGCACAGGAATAGATAATAAAAAGATTCCATACACTAAAGCTTGGGGTAATGCGTTAATCGCATTATTGATATTACCATTGCCACTAAAAAAGCCAGACGCAAAATAAAGCTGCATAATAACAGTAAATAACGACAATGCAGGGAAATAGCGACAAACAAACCGTGCACTTTGTACCGCACGATAATCAGAAAAATACCGAGCTAATTCGGCTTTTTCAGGCCAAAGCTTACAATATTTTTGACCTAATTTAATGAGGTCTATTACAGATATATTCATATTTAAACTATAGCACTAATGTACAGCCTGGAAAAGTGACTCGAAAATAAACTTAGCATGACAAACTAAAAAAATTATTTTATAGCTTGCATTTTCAACGTTAATAACATCCACAAATGAAGCGCAATCGAGAAAACTAACGATGTGTTAAAAAACAAACACAGCATTAAATCCATTACAATCAATACCTTAAACTTTACCCACATAATTACACACAAAGATGTCCACAGGTTTTGTGGATGTTATCACTACTGCAATATTTTGTCCTTTGCTAGAGTTCATACTAAAAAATAGTTATAATAACGCCTTTAATAAAATATGGATTTACAATGGCTTTAACCTTAAAACGCTTAAATGAATCTTTTACTATTCATCGCTTATCTAAAGAGCGTGACATACCCGATCAAGTTTTTACCGCACCTATTTATTTTATTGCGAAAACGTTTAATGAAGTCTCTATCGTTTTACCTGAAAACATTAAAATTAATAGCGATGCAATTGAAACTAATTGGCAAGCATTAGAAGTTGTTGGCCCATTAGATTTCTCGTTAACAGGAATTTTATCACGCATTGCCACTTTGCTGGCTAATGAAAGCATTAGCATTTTCGCTATTTCTACATTTGATACCGACTACATATTAGTAAAAAAAGAGGCTATTTCGGCAGCAATCGAAACACTTAAATTAAACGATTACAACGTGATTGAATAATTAATTTTTCAGCTACAATTCAATTTTACATTAGGATAATCAACTAGTAACTATTATGACTAAAAAATTAACACTATACGGAATCAATAACTGCGATACAGTTAAAAAGGCTTTAAAATGGCTTACAACAAATAATATCGCGCATCAATTTTACGATTTTAAAAAGCAGCCACTGACAGAGGCTCTATTAACTAAATTTGTTGAACTTAATGATTGGAGTACTCTACTGAATAAACGTAGTACGACTTATCGCAACTTAAGTGATGATATTAAAAATAATCTCACTGATGAAGTCGCTTTTGAACAAGTTATTGCTCAACCTACTTTGTTGAAGCGACCTTTGTTGTTAATAGAGTCATCTGATGAGTCAAGTCAACAGTTACACTTAGGCTTTAAAGCTGAACTCTACCAAAGTATTTGCCAATAAATATCAAATTACCTGTGCAAATTACCTATGATAGCTATGTAAATTATTTATATTTCAAGGATCCTTATGTCTGACCAAACTAGTGATGTGATCAAGCTAGCAATCGATTTAATTTCGCGCCCATCAGTAACCCCTGAAGATGCGGGTTGTCAGCAATTAATGAAAGATAGACTTGCAAAGCTTGGTTTTATTAACGAAACAATGGTGTTTGAAGATACGACTAACTTATGGTCTAGACGTGATGGTAAAACGTTAAATGAAAGTGACCCTATATTCTGTTTTGCAGGTCATACTGATGTTGTTCCCGCTGGAAATTTAGAACTATGGCATACACCACCCTTTGAGCCAACCATTATTGATGGAGTTCTCTATGGACGAGGTGCTGCAGATATGAAAGGCAGTCTTGCTGCAATGCTTGTGGCAACAGAGCGATTTGTTACTGATTACCCTCACTATCATGGCGCTATCACCTACTTAATAACGAGCGATGAAGAAGGCCCTTTTATTAATGGTACCACTCGTGTTATTGATGCATTAGAAGCACGAAATGAAAAAATAACTTATTGTATTGTTGGTGAACCATCAAGTACCGATTTTGTTGGTGATGTGATAAAGAATGGTCGTCGAGGCTCTATTTCGGCAGATGTAGATATTAAAGGAAAACAAGGACATGTTGCCTACCCTGAACATGTTATCAATCCAATTCATATAGCAATGCCTGCTTTAACAGAGCTCAGTCAATATCATTGGGATAATGGAAATGATTACTTCCCTGCCACAAGTTTTCAAATATCAAACATTAATTCAGGTACCGGTGCGACTAATGTTGTCCCTGGGCATTTAACTGCGTTGTTTAATTTACGTTATAGTACAGAGTTAACAGATCAAATTATTGTTCAACAAGTTGAATCAATTCTCAATAAACATCAATTAGACTACGATATAAAATGGACATTTAACGGCAAGCCTTTTATTACCGAACTGGGTAATGAAAAAGGTGATTTTCTAACATCAGTAACACAAGCTGTCAGCTCTGTTACCGGTATAGCACCAAAACTTTCAACATCAGGAGGGACTTCTGATGGCCGTTTTATTGCACCAACAGGTGCAAAAGTAATAGAGTTAGGGCCATGTAATGCAACTATTCATCAAGTCAATGAATCGGTTACATGTGAGGATTTAGAAAAACTTTGTGATATTTATTATACTTGTTTACAGCAAGTATTACTGCAAGATAAAACTGAATGACTGCTATGAGCCCTGGAGTAACTAATAAAAAAATAAGTGGTCAATTTTCAGCGCAAGCACTTGGCTTAACTGATCAACATATCGATTTTTTTGAAAATGCTACGTCACTTAATACAGATAAACCGGCTAATGCAAAAGTATTAGGCATACATAAACTGATGCAAAACGATTACCAAGCATTAGTAGACCATGCAGCTAAAGCAGGTATTGAAATACAACTTGCAAGTGGCTTTCGCTCATTTGAACGACAATTGTTAATTTGGAATAATAAATTTACCGGTAAAACGGCCATTAAAGATATTGATGGTAAAGTAATAAATATTAATAAACTTTCTGAATTTGAGATAATGAATGCTATCTTACTATTTTCTGCTCTTCCAGGTGGAAGTAGGCATCATTGGGGCTGTGATATTGATATTTATGCACCCAATTTATTAGGTGATGATAAATTACAATTAGAGCCATGGGAGTATGCTGCTTCAGGTCCTTTCGCTAAGCTGTCATCTTGGTTAGTAGAGCATGCTGAACAATATGGTTTTTATTTTCCATATGATCGTTTCCGAGGTGGTATAGCAGAAGAACCGTGGCATTTGTCTTACGCTCCACTTGCTAAACAATATCAAGCGATATTGAGTATAGAGTTACTACAAAACTTATTATTAGAAACCGATATCGCAGGCAAAGATACTATAATTGAACATTTACCGGTAATTTTTAAACGTTACATCAATAACGTTAATACAATTTATTGATTGAATAACATTATTTTGTTGGAGACATTGCTAAAATAAACTCAGTAAAGCTTATGATGATCTTATCAATAGCATCTTGCATAACAAATACATAGGATAATACATGGAAAATTGGTTAGCGATTTTAATTATAGGTGTCACGATTGCCTTACTTATTGGTAATTTCAGTACCTTCTATAAAAGCACCAATCATAAAATGCGTAAAAAAGCGTTAAATGATCGAGAAGAAACATTACCAAGAACAAATAAGTCTGAGCATAAAATGCCGACGATTAAGCAAGATCAGTTTAAAAAGTAATATTACGTAAACTAAAAATAATTAAAAATTAAATTTAAAAAAAAAGCGCTGAACCATCAGCGCTTTTTAATATGCAATAGTCTATTTTTAGTAAATATTTTTAAAAGATAACCCTTTTTCCATCACAGGAAATATCAGTTCTAATACTGATAAAGGTAAAGGCTCACCATTAGCATCATAAATAGTCACTGATGTTCTTAGGCTATCGTCTTCAATAGGTGCAAGTACAAATTGATACTTAGCATCATTTAGTTCAATAACAGGTCGATCGTCTCCCCAAATACTAGCCCAAAGACTCATAGTTGGTTTGACAAAATCTACATAATAAATTTTATCATTTTCATTTAAATCGGTAATTGTGAAACCATGATTTTCGAAAAATATAGGCATATTATCCCATAAATTATCTAAACTCATTTCAACAGCATAGGCATTTTCGGCTGCTCTATTTTCACTAATCGTGACCAGTTTTTGGTTCGCACGTACTAAGCGACTTTCTCGCTGTTGTAAGCGATAATTATAATCAACTTGTCCGATCACTTCATTTAACATCGCCATTTCAACACGTTGTTTATCAATAGGATCAATAGTTTTAGTACCACCACGCATATCAGTTTTCATATAATCAATTAAAGAAACTTTTAAAGATAAACTACGGCCATGTGGTTTAAGGTAAAACTCATAACGAAAGCGCATGCTGATAGATTGTTCTATTTCTTTAAACAACCAACCTGTTTCAACTTCTTGATGATACCATTGCGATTCAATGATTTCAGTCGTGCCCCCTACTTCATCATTCTTTTTAGGATCAACATTAACGGTATTATAATTAACACCATCTGAAGTTAACTGTCCAATAAGAGCATCTTTAACAAAGGTAAGTAAGCTTCTATCTTCAAGTACTTTATCAAACCAAATGATAGGATCCGCTGATTCAGGGATCGTTCGTGAAGAATCAGCTAGCGGCAATACCAAAGATGGCGCTCTGATATCCATCTCTTCACCAACAGGGCCTCGAGTATTTACAATACTCGTAATAGCAAATTGCTGTTTTCTTGTTGGTTTATCCAAATTTTCAGGGACAACAAATTCTTTAGACTCTTGTTTTTTTGCATAATCAAAATCTCCCTGCGCCCGCTTACTATCAACACTACTACATGCAGATAATGTTAAGCTGATAACAGAAAAATAAAACAATTGGCGATTCATTAAAACTCCTGAGAAATCCCACTTGGGTATATAATAGTATTCATTTGATGGTTTAAAGCGTAATTGGTTCAATTGTAACATTAAAAAATATTGAGTTTAAAACACATCGATTTATTAGCGCACCATGGTACTTGCCTGTTTTTGCAAACACAAGCCTATTATTATGATTCGTGACGGTTATTTTCCCTATATGGGTACGCTATATTAATTAGATACGTTATAATCTCCCTTTTCACCGACTAGGCAAATAAATGTCTCAATATTTAGTGTTAACCGCTATGGGTTCTGATAGAACAGGCTGTGTTAGCGAATTAACTAAATTAGCAAGTGAATGCGGCTGTAATATTTTAGATAGCAGGATGGCTATATTCGGGCAAGAGTTTACGTTTATAATGCTTTTGCATGGCGATAACCGTGCTATAAATAAGATTGAAACTCGGCTTCCCATGGTCGCTCATGCGCTAGATTTAATCACAATGATGAAACGCACTTCTGGTCACAAAACTTATGACCTTGTTGAACATTATCAAGCGGATTACACCGGTACTGATCAACCCGGTCTACTCAAGGCAATGACTGCGTTTTTTGCCACAAGAAAAATCGATATTTCCTCATTGAAATCTGAAATAGACCCCAAAACTAGCATTATAAGTGCGAGTATTTCCATTGCATTAACGCAAAAAATAAGCATTAATGATATTGAGAATGATTTTTTACGACTTTGCGAGCAATTTGGCGTACAAGGGTGTATAAAAGAAACAACTCACGGGCTTGTATAGTTATTTAAACAAAATTATTTAAGAAAGGATAAATATGAACACCTTAACTATTGGTGATACTGCGCCATTATTTACGTTAAAAGATGAAAATGAAAACAAGGTTGCATTAGCAGACTATATTGGTAAGAAGCAGGTATTGGTTTACTTTTACCCTAAAGCGATGACCCCTGGTTGTACAGTTCAAGCGCAAGCCCTACGTGACAATAAAAGTGAATTAAGTAATCTAAACACTGTTGTTTTTGGTATTTCTCCAGACGAACCTAAACGTTTAGCTAAATTTTGCGAGCGTGACCAACTTAACTTCACCTTACTTTCTGATGTTGATCATAAAGTAGCTGATGAATTTGGTGTTTGGGGGTTAAAGAAATTTACCCCTGAATATTTTTCATGATAGATAACCTTGATTTAAATTTATGATAAACTATCTTTGATATGTGGAAAACATATTAAGGAAACTTGTTGTGATAAAAAGTCAAACAGAAACCTATAATGACATTTATGAAGACTTCCAACTACTTTCAATAAAAGTTGACACCTTAGCAAACATTAAAATTTCAGAGTGCGTTGATAACGATACTGGTGAAATTACTCTTAAGCCACACCTATCCCCATCTAACCGTCAGAAATACCGTAGGAAAACAGATATTATCATTGCACCTGATGGCAGTGTTGTTTACCCACAATCCCTTTACCTTGTTTCTAAATTAAGAGGCGAAGCCGCTGTTAAAGATACCAAGAGTATTGCTAAAGCATTACTGATGTTTACTCGCTATTTAGACTCTACACACTACTCTCAATTTGATGAAAATAATAATGAGATACCGCCTGAGTACTTAACTTATAAAACTCTGAGCAAGTACGAAGAAGAAGGTGCACCTTGGCGCTTTGCTGAATACCTTCTTGCGAACTGTCGTCATGCAAACTCCAATGGAGATGAAAGTTTAGCTCTTAGTACTGCTAGAACTTACATGGGGGCTGTCATAGGGTTTTATAAATGGATGCAAAAATACGGCTATATAAAAAATGATGAAACACATTTAATGACTCACTTTACCGAAGTTGAAAGGTTTATTGGTGTTGATCAGCACGATATGCTTGCTCATACCAAATCAGGTATGAAGCGAGAATATGAAATATCAAACATAATGAAAATGTTCCCAAAGGCAGAGTCCACCCCTCCACATAAAAAATTGAAACCGATGACCTTTGATCATCGAGAGTTATTTGAAAAATATGTTGAACAGTTACCTAAACCTTTCCCTCTGATGTTTAAGTTAATAGTTAGTTCGGGGCTTCGAATTGAAGAGGTAACTCATTTTCCTGCACATGATATTGGCAAAAGTGATTACAGCGGACTTGATGTTGTCCCCACTCCCATAATAGTTACTAAAGGTGGCAAGCCTCGTACTGTCGAAATTCCAGTTGAACTCTATGAAGAGCTAGAGCAATACAAGGAAAGTAAACAACGTGAAATAAACCTAATCAAGAGAAATAAATTGATTGAATCTGGTGAAGAGCGTGATTCTACTAACTATCTTTTTATATCAAATAAAGGAAAGCAATATACAGAAAACACACTAGAAAAACACTTCTCCGCATTACGCACATTGATTCAAGAAGTAGATGCTAGTTGGTATTACCGAGTCCATGATGGGCGTTCAACTTTTGCGACTCATTGGCTTTGGAAAGAGCACCAAAGCAGAGGTGTTGATTACAACTTTCTGATGGATGAATTAGCAGAACTTATGGGGCATTCCAATACAGGCATAACACAGAAATACGTGATATTCATGGATAAACGAGACCATCAATTAAGCATAGCAAAGAGCAAGAACAACAAAATTAACGGAGGTTGGTAATATGGCAAAAAGTCCGCTAACTAAAGGCTCTAAAAAAGCCAAGCCCGTTAGAAATAACAAAAATGTTGTTCCACTCAATTTAACAATCTTTTATAAGGAGTCGATAGATAATAAAATCAGAGAGCTCGATGTCTCACACTTACTGTATCTTGGTGCAGATAAAAATAACGACAAACTTGAAAACCGTACTCCTTACCTAAGAAGCTTTTGTAAAAAAGCTAAAGAATATGTTAATAATGGCAATTCATCAAAAACAGTGAGTAATGTTTATAACGCTTTCGATTCCTATATCAGATTTTGCGATTCAGTTAATGTTAACCCTTTCTCAGAAGTCGGCTATTTAAAGTATGCAGGGAACGATGGTGAGCTAAGGCATCGTGTAAAAGTATATGTCCCATCTAAAAAACTATGGGAAAGACAAAATGGTGATGAACTTGGTATCAAAGAATCAAGTGCCTCGATCATACTTACAGCACTACGCGAAGCTCTATCATGGTGTGGTTTACCTGCTAAGCATTGGATAGTTCTACACAAAGGGTTCTCAGCCATAAAAAATCCAACTAAAGGTTATTCAGATGATGAAGAACAGCTCCTAGTTTCACGCTTAAGTGCGTTGTTTTTCGCTTTAGCACCACAATTAATAGCAGCAAAGGAAGATCACTTAGCGTTACCCAAGGAATTAGCTGTGACTATTGATTTATGTGGGCATCAGGAAGTCATTTTCATTCCAACTAATCTAGAAGCTATTCTAGGTAAAAATAGCAAGAAAGACTGCTTCGTCAAAGCAAGTGCAGCCTTCAACATGGCTATGGGTGCAGCGTATCATCTAATGTGTTTCTTCACTTCACTTAACGATACAAATGTAAGAGCTATCGCTCACCCAATCACAATCCATACCGATGAACGTGATAAAAACCTACAAACAGTAAAAGTGTCTAGTTTTAAAACGAGGTCAAATAAGCACGTTGATGCCATTCTTACAAACTTAACTGATAAGTCACTAGTTAAGTTTGATGTTGATAAAAGGGATGGCGTGACATTTATTAAGACATTAGAAAAATTATCGAGGCTTTATGGAAGTGACAAAGAAGGTGCAGAGTTATTTTTCACATTAAACAACAAAGGTGGAACATATGACAATTTTAATTTAGCCACAATTAATAAGTACCTAAGTTTACATTTGAATCTTGTGTCACCATACCGAGAAAAATGCCTACCTTGGTTCAAAGAGTTATTTTATACCTACCGTAACCATCAATATATAAAACTTAAAACAGTCAAAAATGAGTTTGGAAGATCCGAAGTTAGTAAAGTGATTAACCCAATAAACGTTAAAGCTAAGGCGACTCAAGGAGCAATAAGTGCAAGTTACTGTATTTTATCTTGTTACACAGGTTTATCACTAAAAGGAATCTTACTTCCTCTCTATTATTCAGAAAAAAAACATGACGGTTATGTCACCATCTCATTCAAATATAAAAATGGAACTAATGGCAGCTTTACTATTCCTGCTGTAGATAAAAAACTAATCCAAGATATTGAGAAATTAGCAAATGAACAAGCAGATAAACAACAAAGCAAAAAGAGCGTTAGGTTATTACTTAAGAGAGGTCCCACCAAAGAAGCCCCTCAAGATTGGAATGGTATTTCTCCTATATCATCAAATCTAATGGTAACTTGGTCAATTGAGCCAAACGACTATTTTATTTCACTTCAATCTTCTCGATGGAGAGAAATGACTAGTTCACAGGAGTACGATGATAGCAATATAGGGCGAGTTCAAAGCGCTCTTCAAAATACACTTAACACTATCAACAAACATTACGCGAACGGTGACCCTCGACTCAATCAAAATATACTCTCGCAAAGTGTACAAGTCCTTGAAAGAATGGCAAAAGGCAGCACTCTCGAAAAAGCCAAAAAATATGTTGCTACCATGCACGCTATCCCGATGCTTACACATGATAGATGGCTAAAAAACAAAAAAAACAATAAAGCTAAAACAAACCCAAACGGCATAACATGTAACGGAAAACAAAATATTGAAGGTGGTAACAACTCTCAACGCAAAACGAATAAGGCAATGGGAGTAAAGCTACTATGTGCTGAATATGATATGTGTTACAAGTGCAAGTCAGCCAAAGCGGTTGACGACGTTCAAGCAATCTACAAGCTCATTTCTTTTATTGATGCTTTGAAAGAAGTTTTAGACAGATTTCCTGATGTAAAAGAAAACGTTTTTGAAAAAATTGACGCTTATGAGTACACCCTAGATGGAGCAAGCATTAGTGTTTATGAAGAAGCTATGGCTTTATTCAACAAACATGGACGTCACGCCAGAGTCTCAATCAACCACGCCATTTTGTCTATGTATCGCTAATTAGGAGATTACCATGATAAAACTACATGATCTTGATCGCTTTGAATCTATCAAAGAAGCACAAAACAATGTTGGTGCATATAGTAATTATCTAATTGATGTATTAAAACCTGCTATTGAAAGTGGTATCTGGGATGAATTTGAACACCTTGATATTGGGTTTTCTGTTACAGGCGAGTCATTAGGTAAGATAGGAGATAATAATGCATGGAAGCAGCTTCAACTTTTTTTTGAGCCAAATAACACCGAAGTACTCACTATAGATTTCACGTTAAAAGGAAGTGTAATTGAACGTTCCCTCAGAAATCAACTAAAAGCACTTGCCCTTCAAATGATGTGGTTATCTCCTCATAATTACTCATTTGGAAGTATTTATGGAACTGTTACTGGTTTAAAAAAATTAATACAACCTCTTCTAAATAGTGGTTACAACAGTTTTGAACATCTTGATTTTAAACTTATAGAGTCATGGATATTAATCGACTCTACGGATATAGATTTTGAAAGAGAAAGTATCTATGTAGCTTTAAATAAACTCCTTACCGAAGCAAGAAGTTTACCTTTTGATGTCGCTCTTAAAAGAAAATTAGACCCTGCTCATTTTGGTTTATCACTTAAAGAAGCAGAGCAACACTCCGTTATCCCTCAGCGTTTATATTATCTAGGGTTAAAAAAATCCGAAGAGCTAATTAATAAATTTTATCCATTAAGAAACGAACTTAGCAAGCTGTCTAATTACATTACTACTTACTTTGACAAACTGTATCAAGGGTATGCATCATACCTCATTAGTGATGATTCAATTAGAGTCAACGGTACAATTATATGGCTTATGGCCGCATCAACTAAAAAATCAAAACAAGTAAACACTGCATTTAAAGAAGCATTTTTGGCTCTAGAGTCGCCGACTGAAAACAAAATCAATGAAATATTAAAAATTTATAAGCCAGCTATTAAAAGTGAATATCACTATAAAATCCAGCCTTTACTGACTATAGAAATTGGTGACATAAAAATAACAGGCTTAAATATTGCTCTAACACTCTTTTCAGAGATTAATGGGGGCTGTTTATGGGGTTTACTATCTAGAACAGGCATGCGATCAGATGAAATTTATCATATTAACACAACTAAAGGGTGTACAACAGAAACCATATCAAAACAAACTATTTACGTTATACATGCTGACCTATCAAAAACAGTGAAAGGTATTCAGTCAAAGCAAGATGAATTTGTAACAACAGAAGTGAGTAAAAAGGCTTATGAAATACTGCAAGCTTTACATGAACCATTACAAAGCATTCATACACAAAGTAAATACTTTTTT
Source organism: Colwellia sp. 6_MG-2023 (assembly GCF_030547765.1). Lineage (NCBI taxonomy): Bacteria > Pseudomonadati > Pseudomonadota > Gammaproteobacteria > Alteromonadales > Colwelliaceae > Colwellia > Colwellia sp. 6_MG-2023. Next base: position 71,048 of record NZ_JAUOPP010000017.1, read on the forward strand.
CACAAAATTAAAGAAGATTACAGTTCCATCACTAAATCTTGTTTAAATAGACACTCTAAAAAATGGTTTCAGGTTAGTCTAGCCGATGAACTCACTCTAACAAACGAAGATATCATTGATTTAAAAATTTCCGACCCCAACCTTACCTTTAATGTTGGTGAAGATTATTGTTTCACTGGACACCAACTTCGACGTTCTTTTGCCTACTATCTTGTTGGGTACGAATTGCTTTCATTCCCTCAATTAAAACAGCAGTTCAGTCATGTATCCTTAGCAATGACACGACTTTACGCAAGAAATGCTAGTAAATTCCAAAAAATTAGAAAAAAAAAGAAAAACCTTGCTTATGCCATTGATGAAGAAAAAGTTGACCAAAAAGCTAAAATTTACCTAAATATTTTCAAAAAACTTGCAAATAAGGAACGAGTAGCTGGTGGTAAAGGCAAAGAATTTGCAAAAAACATGATGAAAACTGAACGCAACCTCTTTAAGGATAAAATTGACAATGACATGCTTTCTCTAAACTATTGGAAAAAGCAGATACGTGATCAAAAGCGTCATATTCATGCGGTAGCGCCTGGAGTTTATTGTACATCTACAGGTTGTAGCTTGCGAACACAGGTTAATCTGATGGAATGTGTTGATTGTAAGAATGATTACATTATCGATGCAGTTTTTGCAGAGGCAAAGCGCAAAGAAGCCGAAATAAATATGCTCTGGGATATTGAACATGATGAGTTAACCGCTCAGACAGCCTCAGAAGCCTACATTAAGATAACTGCAGCAGAACGTATCATGACTGACTTAGATATTGAATATGATCCTGTGGTGCTACCCAAACAAGTACAAGATCTTCTTATACCCTACATAGGAGTAACAGTATGAAGCAAGCAACAAGAAAGAAGTTCCTAGATGCCTTAGAGCGATTGATTAAAGGTGAGCCTGACAATCGAGAATTAAGATTAAAAGCTAAGGCTGGAAAGCTAAAAATCAATGACAGCACGGTGGAGCAAGAAGCAGGACTGTCGGTAGGTTCTCTTCGTAACCATGGAGATATAAAGACCATGGTAAAGAATAAGTCGCTCAATAATCGTGTTGAGCAGAGTAAGTCTACCCAATGCCCTATTGAGCTTTTACAAGAAGAAGTAAAAAAACTAAAAAAAGATAGAACTCAAGCAAATAAAAAGAAAACTGAGTATCACAAATTGGCTAAAAGCCATAAAACAGCCCTTGCAAATCAAGCAGCAAGTCATATAAAAATGGTACAAGTATTAATGGAAATGGTACCAGTTTATGAAAGGGAAAAGGCCATGGACAAAGTTGTAAGTACTCGAGCTGACAATGTGATTGACGGCAAATTCAGATAAAATCATCCTAGCTATTGTTTCCACTAGACAAGACATTTACAACCACCTAAAGTAGCCCTCTTTAACATATTAAAAATGTAGCAAATAGAACGGTGATAAATTACCGTAAAAGCAAACATTGAAATAAGGACAAATATTATGGCAATCGAAGCCGGACAGACTGCACCAGACTTTACCCTAAATGACCAAGATAATAACCCAGTTACACTATCTGAGCTGCAAGGAAAGAAAGTACTAATCTACTTCTACCCACGCGCTTCAACGCCAGGCTGCACTGTGCAAGCTCAAGGACTAAGAGATACCAAAGCTGAATTAGATGCACACAATGTTGTAGTTCTTGGTCTTAGCCCTGATACACCTAAAAAGTTAACAAATTTTATCAACAAACAAGAATTGAACTTCACCCTACTCGCTGATGAAGATCATGCGGTTTGTGAAAAGTACCATGTATGGCAATTGAAGAAATTTATGGGTAAAGAGAATATGGGCGTTGTAAGAACTAGTTTCTTAATCAATGAGTCTGGTGAAATTGAACATGTATTTAACAAGTTCAAAACCAAAGACCACCATGAAGTTCTACTTGACTACCTAAATAGCAAGTAACAGAAAATATGAATAGAGCCTTTAACATATTCAGCTGAAGGCTCAATTGAGCTACTAAAAAGGATTACCTTATTGGTCCTAGGTCAAATATCACGAGCCGAAACTGTGAAGAATTAGTCTCCCTATGTTTAAAAATGATAAATTAAATCTGTATAACTTAACGAGGAAATCACTAATAAGTCATTATAATAACTTGTGAAAACACACTGAGTTTAGGAAATAAATCAAGACCTATCCAAAAGATCAAATCTTATAAATCCTATGTTTTGAGTTAAAGCTACCCAACTAAAACTTTAAATTCAGATCACAGTAATAAAAATTATATATATGCGTATTTTCTGTACTTAATTTTAACCCATGCACTCATGAATAAAATCATCAGATGAGCCTAGTGCACGGTAAATAACTATCTGTCGATGGTTGTAACCTAAGAAGAGTTCTTGATCTTTACATTGTTCATCAATTTTATCTCCAATATTTATATCGAGTCCTTTAAACGACTTAATTGTAGCTTTCAATGTACTGATTATTCCACTACTGCTACCTCTAAACCTTTGCAAAAGATCAAGCTGTTCATAATGACTTTTAATCAGATTAAAAACATTATCAGTCACATTGTCAGGCTGTTCTAAATAGAACCGAGGCATCCAGTTAGCATCAAAATCTACTTTAAGATATTGTGATTGTGGTAAGTCATCTATAAACAAGTTTAAAAATAACAGTGAACCATCTTCCTTAGTATAGTTGTCTGATTTTTTTCTATTGCAAGCTGTGCAGCATGGAAACAAATTTTTTGGGTGAACAGAGTACTCAGGAAACTCAGTCTGACCTAGTACATGATCCATTGAATCAACTTCGTTTATTGTACAATTTTGACAAGTATTTAAAATATGTTCTTTATAATGAGGATGTTTAGTAAGCGTATTTTTTAAAGCCTGTATTCTTTGATTTCTATAATTATATAAAGACTTTAAGTTAACTTTATCATTATCACTGTATGGCATGCTCAGCATTAAAGCTAAAGAGTTCTTATCAAATGCATCATCGTAATCGTCAAAGTACTGAGATTGGGTATCAGAAATTGCTGCGAGCTGTTCTTTAATATCTGGTTTTGCTTTTGTCTTATTTTTAGACTTAACAATTTCTTTGTAAAAAGAGAAAGAATCTTCTTCATAAGCTTTAATTTTGAGCATTATTTTCAACCAAATTCTGTAAGTACAGTCGCACATTTAAACTTACCGGTAACTTATCTTTTTGTAATACTTTCAGTACTTTATCGTAGGACCCATAGTCCTCCACTAGTTTTTTCATCGTTGTCTCATAATACTTAGGAATTGATCTATTACCAAAAACTTCCTCCGTGATTACAGATAGATTTTCTCCAAACGATTCAACACCAATTTTATTAACCGAAGGGACATTTTCTTCTCTAGAGATAACTAAAACGTCTCGAGAAAACATCTCTTGAATAATAATTGGAGAGTGTGTGGCAATAATACAATAAGATTCAAACTCATTAATCAACTCTGCTATGCCGTTCATAAGTTGACTAATTGCATTTGGGTGAAGGTGAGTTTCAGGCTCATCAAATAATAACAAACTATCAAGCCTAATATTAGCGACAATTTCTGATACAACAAAGAGAACGATAGATTGTCCCGAACTTAGAAGTTCTCGAGCTTTATCAAAACCGTGCTTATCAAAATACAGCTTTATGCTATCTTCTGGATCTGGCTTAATAAATAGCTCTATTAATTCGGCATCTAAAAAATTAGAAATAACTTTTTTCCACTTTTCTAACCGTCCAAGCTTGTGAATTTTTTTCCAAGTATTATGAAACTTTTGCAGCTGCCCTAGCTTAGTTCTAAGCACTCCTTTTTCATCTCTTAAACCACAATAAACATAATTAAAATTTGATGTCTTTTTGGGTAATTCAAAATTATCGAACGTGCTATATGAAACCGCAATAATCTTGCTATAAATTGGTTTTTGAGGAATTAATAATTCACTATTTTCTTTTGCTATCTCGATCGGCAATGAAGTAAGTAGTTGCGTTTTTCCTGCTCCATTTTTGCCTATTAGAGCAATCATTCTTTTTGGTAAAGCGCCATCTGTTGAAAAGTGAAAAGGAACATCAATACTAAAGTCAGAATATTTAGGATGGAACTTATATGTAAAAGCATATAGTTTATTTAAATCAGCGCCAGAAACCATTGGTTTTGCTATTCTATGTATTCTTTCAGCTTCATCATCTCTAGTTAAAGAGCTTTTAAACACATCCAAATTTTCAAACTCTTCAGAGATTTCAGTGAAAAAAGCAGCATCTTTTAATGAATAAAGTATCGATCCAATATTTTTACCAAACATTTCATGTAAGTTATTGTAATAATCCTCATCTTGCCCTAGAGAAACAAATTCTTCCCCTAAAGAATAAAATTCAGATGGTAAAACTCTCATTGTATAGTTATTGTTATTACTCGCTATTTTCAAAGAACCTAAGATAACTTTATTACCATCATCAAAACAAACCAAGCCAAATGTAGTTTCATACTTATATTGGTCATCCCAATTATCAGCTATTAGAAGAAAGTAAGTTTTGGGTTTTTCATTATCTACTTTTAATTGATTAGCATAATTACTTATATTCATACTTGGGTATGGAATTACATAAAAAGGAATCTTGTTTATAGGAATATCGCTGGGTCTATCAAGAGTATCCATCTTCGTTAACTCTATAATAGGAAAGTCCCCCTCGTAACTTACCGTAGCGAGAATAAGGCCTTCTTTTTTTAAAATATCATTAATTTTTTCAGTAAAATAAGAGGTTAGTTCGAGAGTGCTTTGGTATTTAGGTAGTAAAAAAACTTCAACAAATTTAATAAAATAATTTTCATTTTCAACGAGTTTTAATCGTTGTTCAAATAACTCATGTAAATCCCAATCGTCATTGTTTATCGTATGCTGAATTACATCACCCTCAGCATCATTATATCTGCTATCTTCCGACGGCATTGATTTCAAATCCCATATCTCATTTAAGAATGGAACAATGCCGTCATCCCTGTTATTTGCAAAATCAAAAGCTGCATCTGTACTGATAATTAAGTCTAAAATTCTTTTTCTAGTTGATGCTTTCATTAATTAAGTAGTCCTTTAACTTGAACGTCTAGAGTTATCTTATATGTAAAAATATCACGCATCCCTATTCTCCTTAAAACTCTGCGCTTGTTCAAATATCTCTTTATAAACCTCATCGCGGCTTATTGGCGGATATTTAAACTTTGCCAGCAACATTATCAATTCAACTTTAAGCATGGATTTTATATCTTCTCGGTGATTCCAATCAGTGAATTTAACTTTATCATCCACAATTACTTTTACTGCTTTAGCTAACTCAATTAGCTTATCTTCTGGATAGCTAAAGTCATATTTAACAGAAAGTTTTTTCAATGCGTCGTAAAAGGCCTTTTCTTCGATATCAATGCCAAGCTCATCACCAGCATTCATTTCTTTTTTAACGCAGTAAATCATATCAACCATGCTTTCAGAGAAGTCATCTAGTACGTTACTTACAAGCACATCATCTTCTTTACGTTCGTTATAGCGTTCAACCAAGGCTTCAAAGCGTTTGGTAAAATCTATGCCTTGTGTTTGGTTTACCTTTTTTAACTCGCCAATAGCTTTTGCTAATAGCTGCTGCAGTAACTTAATTTTGGTATTAGGTAATTTTATTTTTTCTATTTTGGCAATATAATCTTCATCAAATATATCAACCTCACCACCTTCTTCATTACCAAGTTTGAAAATTTCTTCTACACCATCACTCTGTAATGCATCTGAAATCATTTGGCGCACTTTAGCATTCATCTGTTCAGTATCAGGCGCTTCACCTTTAGTGAGCTTATAAACAATAGAACGAATAGCTAGATAGAAGTGAATATGATTACGTTCGTCTTCATTAATTTGTTCACTACCACAACACACGTCATAAGCTGCTTTTAAGCGTTTCACTATATCCATAAAACGTTTTTGCTGTTTTTCAGTAGTCAGTACAAATTCAGCTGCATGATTTAAGCAGTTTAATTGAGCTACGGCTTGATTAGTGAAATAAGGACTTATATCAAATTGATGAAATAAACCTGCTAATAAATTTAAGTGGTTTTTAACTTCAATAACTGAGGCCGTTATATCTTCAAAATTGGTTTCATCCGTTTTCGAATATTGCGCAAGGGCTTTATTCATCTCAGATTTAATACCAATATAATCGACAACCAAGCCTTTATCTTTGTCTTTAAATTGGCGGTTTACCCGTGAAATGGTTTGAATCAAACTATGTTTTTGCAGAGGTTTGTCTATATACATGGTATCTAAAAACGGTACATCAAAACCCGTTAGCCACATATCAACCACAATGGCTATTTTGAAGTTAGAGTTTTTATTTTTAAACTGCTTATCTAGCTCTTTTCGTTCATCCTTGCCGCCAAGTAAGTTATATAAACGTTCAACATCATCTTTACCACGTGTCATCACCATCTTAACTTTCTCTGATGGTGCAGCAATACGTCCTTCGCTAATTGCGCGCTTTCTTTCGGTATCAGACAAACTCGATGCATTATCGGTATCGATAACATCAAACCAAGCAGGCCTTAATGCTTCTAATTCTTGATATAACTGATAAGCGATACCACGAGCACTACAAACAAACATTGCCTTTCCTGCGACCGTAGAGCCCTCCTCGACTCGTTTTTCATAATGTTCGACAAAGTCCATTGCTAATACTCTAATACGGTCAGGATCGCCTAATATCGAGTTCATACTCGCAGTAGCTTTTTTGCTGTCCTCTATTTGCAGTTCATTACTGCCGGCATCAGCGCATTTTTTGTAATAAGCTTCAATTTCAGCCAATTTACTATTGTTTAAACAAACTTTAGCTGCACGACCTTCATACACAATACGAACGGTAATTTCATCTTTAACCGACTCGGTCATCGTGTAAGAGTCAACAACCTGACCAAACACATCTAACGTTGCATCAACAGGTGTTCCGGTAAAACCAACATAAGTCGCATTAGGCAGTGAGTCATGTAGATATTTAGCAAAGCCAAAAGTTTTCCTAACACCAGCATTAGGCCCTTTTTCGATTACCGTCACTTTTTGATCTAAATTTACTTGGCTACGGTGTGCTTCATCAGAGATACAAATTACATTACAACGATCCGTCAACAGTTCTGTATCTTCAGTAAATTTGTGAATGGTTGTTAAGAATAAACCGCCACTGTTACGCCCTTTTAATAATTCACGTAAATGCGTACGGCTAGTAACCGTTTCAATGCTATTGTCGCCAATATAGGTTTTAGCGTTACCAAACTGTTGTGATAATTGATCATCTAAATCTGTTCTATCGGTGATCAATACAATGGTTGGACTTTCTAACTCCACACTCTTCATCAACAACCGAGATAAAAATTGCATAGTAAAACTTTTACCACAGCCCGTGGCACCAAAGTATGTACCGCCTTTACCGTCTCGAATAGGATCATCACTGCTATGCGACTTTAAGTGCCTTTTAATATTTTCAAAAAGTTTTTTTGCGGCATAATATTGCGGGTAACGGGGAACAATCTTAATCTCCTTTTTACCACTATCGGGAAAATAGATAAAGTGTCGCATTACATCACGTAAACGCGCTTTATCGAATAAGCCTTGCAACATGGTATGTAAGGAGTTTATGCCATCTTGTGCGGTAAGCTCTTGACCCGTTACTTTGCCCCAAGAATAGAAAAATTGATAAGAGGCAAACAAGTTACCCATTTTATTATTCACACCATCGCTGATCACACACAAGGTGTTAAATACAAATAACTGCGGAATAGCGCGACGATAACGAATAGTTAATTGTTCAAATGCTTCAAATATTGGCGCTTTTTCGCGTATAGCGCTTTTAAATTCAAACACCACCAGCGGTAAGCCATTAATATACAAAATACCGTCAGGAATACGCTTTTCACCCGTAGCCCCCTCTATTTCTAATTGGTTTACAATGCGGTAAATGTTTTTATCGCTTGAATCCAAAGTATACTCAACGGTGCTTTCAGCCACCATTGCTAATTCTGCATGAAGTTCAGTTTGTGTTTCAGCTGCCGTTTGGTTTTTCAAACCTAATAAGCTTTGCTTTACTGCTTCTTCTACGTTGTCAAAATCAAGCAGTTGAATATACAAATCTTTTTGAGAAGCACTCCCTGCAGCACTACCAGACTCTCGCTTTAATAAAAAGCCATCGCTAAGCCACTTACAAAAGGTTTTATTACTGTCGTATAAATCACTGGCAGGCAAGGTTTCCAATTTGTGAATAATCGACGTTATTTCACCTTCGGTTATGCTCGCACTTTGATAACGTTTAGCTAAAAATGCACGTATATCGTCTTTAATTAATACTTCTGAATTATTACGACTTAGCTCTCCACCATTTAAATGTGGATAGCCTTGCTCGCCTAACAGCTCAATAATGGCTTGCTCTAATTTGGCTTCAGTGAATTTCATATTCCAGTCTCTGGTAATTATCTATTAGTGTTTAAAGAACCAATTAAGTTAGGTTTATCGTGTGCAACAGAGCCATTAAGAAAGCTAGTAACTACATTTGAAATACGTTGCACTAACTGTTTATCTTTAGTGAAAAATCCTAAAGGGATATGCACTGGACTTAAGTCTGGCATTGAAAGGTGGTAACTAACTGCAGCAAATTCATTTTCCAATAAAATCACTTCAACACTACCGTCAAACAACCCATTTAAAACACCTTCACATGAAGATAAATTACCTAGCTTTTGCTTCCATTCACGAATAGCTTTTTCTTTAGCTTTATATTGGTCATCGCATGGTAAATACATTGCCAGTTGGTAGTTATTACCTTTACCAGTTTTTTGATATGCCTGCAGACTTTCTTTTGCTTTATTGAAGCTTTCACTTATGCCCCAATATCGCGTATTAGCACCGACCCAACTTAGCTCTTTTATTTTAGCTTGTTGCTTTGTCGGTTTTAACCGCTTCAAAAATTGCTCTATTTTTGTCCACGGTTGACTACCATAAAGAGGTCCTATCAAGAGCTCATAAGGTTTATTTCCAGAAGTGTCCGCCATTTCAGCAATCATTCCCCGAAAATCAATTTCGTCAGCCTTTATAAAGCGAGCGACCGACATATCCTCAAAAGTATCCCATGCCTGTTTAATAGTTTCGGTATTGTTTCCTAATCGCAGGGTATCAGTATCTTTAGAAATAGCATGACTAATCTCTTCGTCATTCTCATATGTTTTATTTATATAGAAAGGCTTAATTTTATTATCAAAATCTATTTCAAACGTTCTCTTTATCCTATGTGCAATAGTTCTCTTTCGTTTAACTGCATCTACAGAATAAAGACTTGGTAGCGAGTTATCATGAGTTCTTATATTACCTAAGTCACCTGCCTCAACAAAACGTTGAAAGTTCTTTGCAAACATACTCCTAGCATGTTGTTCACTCATGCTTTGAACTTCATGGTTAACGTCGAGCCTTAACCCGGTGTTCCACCCGCCATGCTGATTAGTGACTTTATTAAAGCAGATTAAATCAAATGTAACATTTGACGTTCTTGTCTGTGGCTTTTCAACCATAGGTTTAGCTTCTAAATCAGAAAAATAGCTTTTCGCTAAAGCCGTCAGGCATAACCTTCCATCTTCTAGGTAAGACACCTCACTTTTACTAATTGGCTCTTCTATAGCTACATTTAGTTCTCGTTGATTAAAACCAAAAAATGAGGCTAATTCAAACTTAGATAAGGGTGATATATATAAAGTTCGAAGTAAAAAATCTTTAGTAAAGGGGAAGCCCTGCTTACTTAAATAGGAGTACTCAATATTATATAATTCAGATGGAACAATGTAGTCCACTTCATTAAACTCAATGTGATGATTTTTCATAATAATCAAACCGCCTTATTATTGTGAGTAGTTACATTAACAAAAGCATATTTGCCATCACTGATATTTTCTTCCATAAATTTAATGACACGACCAAAAGGTAGATCACTATTTTTCCCTTGCCACATTCGTTTATCTCCCACTATAACAAGGCGATCCATTGCTCGTGATAGCGCAACATTGATTCGGTTAGGTAATCGTAAAAAGCCTGAGCTCTGTTTCGGTTCTGAGCGGGTCACTGATAAAATGATAATGCGATTTTCTTTTCCTTGATAACTATCTACGGTATCAATTTTTAATAAAGCGACAAGTCCTTCGGATAGTCCACTATTTTTTACTTTTTTCAGTAGGTGTTTTTTTTGTTCTGCATACATACAAATCACACCAATTGCAGCTTCACCTTCTTTAACTTGTTTAAATAAACCATTCACAAAATCTTCTTTACTGTCTATTTCTTGTAATAATTTTACAATAGCATCTGATTCTACATCGTTATAAAGCTTATACTTTTGTCGTTCTTGGTGATGTGATTTTTTACCCAACAATGACGTATCTAGCCAAGTGGTTTGGGCTCTTATCTGCTCAGGAACATTATTATAAATGTCAGGTATAATGCGTTTTCCGTTTTCTAGCTCTCCTTTATAAAAACACTGTGAGACTAAAGTACCAATTGCTGGAGCCATTCGGTATTGTACTAATAACTTAGCTCCTACTTGTTCACCGTAATGAGAATTAAAAGCTCGAGAAAAATCACTTTCAATAAATTCATCAATATCATTTCTAGATTTTATTCCTAACCTTCTAGCAAGCGCATCTTTGTGTGGATCAGTATAAAGTGGCGGTAGTTGCTTATGATCACCAACCAATAAAATCCTTTTACCTACTTGCATTGCAATTGCTAACTCACTAGCAATGGACCGAGCGGCTTCATCTATAATTACCCAGTCATACTGATTACTCGCGATATCAATATGCCAATTACCAACACCTACACACGTACCTGCTACCAATTGTCGAGAGCGCGCTAAAAATTCATCAAAGTTGGCGTTGCCAGAGTTCATCACTTTTATCATATCTTTCGACAGATCAATTAAGCGCCTTACACTGCTTGCAATATTAGGCTCAATAGCAAATTCATGATTCAACTTCGTTATAATAGAATCACCAATGCTAGGTAAATCATCATACCAATCTTTATCCGCTTTAATTTCTTTTGGTAATCGGTTATTAATTAACGACTTTCTCTCACCAATTTGTTTTTTTAGTTCTTTTCTTTCTTTACCCTCTAATTTTTTATCATCAAGCTTTGTTAATGCGTTAATTTGCTCAGAAATAGGCGTCAATATTTGTTTGTCTAGTTCTAGAAATGCTTCTAAATAATCCTTTGGTGCTTTCAATGATTTAGCTAAAGACATCACTCGATATTTCAACTGTGAAGAAAATTGCTCGGCCTTTTTACTAACAATGTTACTTGAAAATGCATCTTGCAGTGCGCTTGACACCTGTGACTCTTTTCGACTAAATCTAACCACGTCAAGCGATGTATCAAGACGATTACAATGTTTACGAATTCTCTCAGCTGCGGTATTTACAGCTTCGTGTGATTGACTCACGAGTAAAATCCTTTGTGTGCCTAGCTTCTCTACCAAATAATGCACAAATGCAGCAATGAACTCTGTTTTACCTGTACCAGGAGGACCTTGTAACATTGAGAGAGGCCCGTATTTCAACAACTTCTGAAAAGCAATTCGTTGCTTGTCATTCAGTTTAATTACATTGCCATTGTCATCTTTACGGTCATAACGGGAAAAATCTTTATCGGTAACAGTATGCTCATAATCTATAGGGTCATGCAGGCAAGCTGGGTCAAAGTAATCGACAAGATTTTCAATAACAGAATCATTTTCAATAATTCTGGTTACTGCATTTTTACGTTTATTAAAAGATGATTTATCTGCCTTACTTCTAAAGAAAATAATATCCTCTTCTTTTAGTCGATGTACTCGATTAGCACAACGTGAAAGCATTGCTTTATTCAGACCAGATCTTGTTAGATTGACTTGCCCCATAACAAAGTCATTTTCTCCATCGACAATATAGGCTTCAACATCATCTTTTGCGGTAAAAGCATCAAGTGGATCTTTCTCTGCTTCATAAGGCAGTACAATAACGTCTTTGTTATCTTTGTACTGCATCGCTTCGCCTGTCAGCTGAACATAAGGGTGTGATTCAGACTCGGTTTGAATAATCGCTTTCCATAGCTCTTGTGTAGAAATAGGTTTAACGCTATTTTCATTATCTTCCGCTTGAAAGGTAGGATTTAATTCACTAACTTCAGTCCTATTAGAGACTTCAGCAAGGGAAGCTTTAAACACTTCAGAAAAGTTACGATTTTCAACTACATCTGGCTTTCCAATTTGAGAAGAGCTTAATGGTTCGCCACCATTATCAACGTCAATCTGTTCAACAGCCTTAGGTAAAGGCTTACTCGCTCCTTTACGTTTAAGCAAAAATTGTTGTATCGCATTTTCAAAACTGTATAGCTGTTTAACACGGCGATTTAAGTTACCTAACTGACTAGATCTTCCATGTGTAATACGGAGAGCAAAAGGTACTTCGAAGTCCGCTTTTTCTATTGCCCATTTAGGTATGCCATCAAGTTCACTTTTTGAAGGTTTCATCCCATGTTCAAATTCAAAACGACTTTTATCGAAAAATAATGATTGGTTACCACCGATACCACAAAAATTTAGGACTAAACTCGACGAATTATTTCGACTTTCTTCTATTGATACATATAACCTACCGTTGTCAGGGTAAATTGTTATCGGCTTAAAAGCATCCCGACCACCAATTTCAATATTTATCGTTTCAATAGCAACTTGTAGGCTTTGCTCAGGATTAACAACAGCATCTTGAAAGCGGGTTAATTCTTTAAAGCCATAATCAACATCTTTTAATTCTTCAATTATTGCCGTGCTAATCGCTGGATGGCTTGAACTTTCTTGGCCCCATTCAATGTGTAATAGTTCTGCACATATTTTCATGACGGCATAATTATCACGCTCAAAGGCAGAGCTATTTTCAACATTTACAGGACTATATTCGGAGTTATATACATCTTCAGCATCGTGATGAAAGTCTAAAACATCAATAATATAAACCTCACCAGTATCGGTGAGAATGATATTTTCAGGCTTTAAATCACCATGCGAAAAGCCAAGTGAATGCATATGCATTACTTGTGAAACTAATTGTTTAACAACTTCTTCTGTACCTCTACGCCTTACTGTTGGGTCAATTGGTTCGCCAGATATCCACTCAGTAACCAAATATAAAGCACTATCTCTTGAGGTTATGCCTATATCTACAACTTTAGGTACAAAGCTTAAATCAAGGCTCTGTAATTTTTCGACACGTTCCATAAAGAACAAAGTACGCTGGCCAAGCCCAGCACTAACTTCACTCGGGTTTATGTTGTTCCATACTTTCACTAAACCCGTTTCAGCTTTATAAACTTCTTTACTGTCATTTTCAGAAACAAACTCAACTTCAGGGTGTAAACGGCTAATTTTGCTATGTTTTACAAATCTTTCAAGTTGCTCACCTGAAAACGTAAAGGCTTCTTCTTGGCTTGGCGCATTTTTCACTAAGGCATCTAATAATTCACCTGCGTCAGTGTATTTTTTGCCATTAAAAGCGTTACTTAGAACAGGAGTAAACCACTCATCACAATCAGCAAGCTGGCTAACAATATTTTTTTCAAATATGGGAGTTAACCGTTCAGCTTTAATAATCGCCCATGCAATAATGGCTAACCGAGAAACGTCGTAATGATAATGACTTTGAAAGCTACCTGTTTGCTGATTTACCGACAACTCATCACGTATTTCACCAACAGTTTCTTTTTTACGTTCAAAAGCAGAAATAAAATTAGAAAGCGCAACACGTTGCCCAGTACTAAGCCAAACACTATGACTACCAATATCTCTGTGAGCTAAATGCAATTGGTGCAAGTCAGCAAAACGGGCTATTAAAACCTTCACTAAGTTTACCCGCTCATCAATCGACAGATTCTCTCCGTAAGTGATTATAAAGTCGTTAAGACGTTCTTGCCCTAGAGGAAGCTCAACAACCTCATTGTATTGAGAAGTTATTTTGTCTTTTGATGGAATGGTTAACGATGGAACACAGTGGTCATATAAACCACGGTTCTCACGTTTAATTTTCGTTAATACTTCACGCTCACGTGAGACTATTTTAAAACGTCCATCGGGCGTTTTTGCTTCAATATTTGAAAGTTTGTCAAAGTCCCAACAACGGATAATTGCTTTATCATTTTTATCTGACTCACTCTGGGCATAAAATTCTGAGTAAATTTCATTCGGATGGTTAAATATTTCTTCTTGGCCAATCCAACCATCAACTGTTAATGGTTTTGATTCTACCTTTTTATCATTCAATAAATACCTTTCTATTAAGGGAATATCCTTTAATAAAACTTTTGATTTAGAATGCGGTTCAAACCTCTTATTGAATGTATCCACGTTTGCGCATAACTTACAAAAGTCAGGTAAACTCATTGTCTCAGCAAGATCATTTTTTTGTAGGCCAGAAAAACTACTTGTGCCTGTCATCACTACTAAGAAGTAAACTCGCGGTGTATGGTTTTCATTACTAAACTTCCCTCTTAAAGGATTTAGTAATTTTTCTAAAAGAAATTTTTTATTACGGGTTATTTCAACAGGCGATTTACCTCTGTCGTCATTACCAAAGAACCATTTACCATGATTTGATGTTATTGGTAATTCGTTCCAATCTTTCAATTCAACAATTAAAATATTGCAATGTGTAACAATCAATAAATCTATTTCGCCTTGCTTATTTTTATTAACAAAACGAAAGCCTGCATAACCTTTCCATCCCGCATTAAAGGGTGTTTTAAGCGCTTTAAGGGCATCAAAGCCTTGGCCTTTATTCTTATGGCTATTCTGTGACTTCGGTGTTTGTGGTGTACTTAAAACGTTTTTAATTTTTTCTATTGCGTCTATTTCGTGACGTTCAAGGCCGCCTTGCCAATATTTGATATCCATATTTTACTTCTTAATATTATTATTTTGTAATTAAGCCAACTGGCTTAATCTATTAATTATTATGCTATGCACTTAATAAACGAGCTCGTATTATTGGCAAACTTTGCTTTAATTTTGCTTCAGTGAATTTAATTATTCTTCATCCTTGATGTTCAAAATTGTTTTTATACAAGGTTGATTTTCGGCTAAGGTAATATTCATCCAATAGTTTAATGATAATGTTCCTATGCTCTCATTATCTTTATTTGGTTTAAATGAAACCTCAACAAATTGCTTGTCAGCAATTTTTGAAAACTCTATAGATTTAAATAACTTCTTCGATGTTAGCAATGAATAATTGATATCAGAAAATCTTAAACTATAGACCTCGATCTCACCTATATGGCAAATATAATTAGGGCCGTAACCATCATAGAAATAAATATTAAAATTGTTAGCTACTCCTTCATTGTATCGAGCTTTTCGTATATCCATTCTGAAATAATTATCACCAATAAATAAGACTGGATCATTAATGTCTTTTGATAGTGTTATCAGATCACTTATGTTTTCTTTAATTGAATCAAAAGTTTTAGTTTGAGTAATTTCAGCCCCTAATAATGAACGTAAAATATTTACTTTGATATTATCGTTTGAGGCGCTTTCAAGCCATTCATCTTCATTAATGGCTCGATTAGCTTTAACATCTACAGCTATTCTTTCTTTTAGGTAATCAATGATATTAACCTTAAAGGAATGCTGTGAATCGCAGTTGGTATTAGTACCTATGTTTTGAAATAAATTAATAGGGTAATTAGTTGTAGTATGCAAATTATTCAATTGTTTTGAGCAAACTTGCCCAAAATGCGTTAACAGGTCATGATCAACTTCAGCTGATGTAATTACTTCGACCTGGTGTTGAGTGATTTGCTCAATAACTAATTTGATTGATGATTTAAAGTTCTCTAAATTGTTTGTAAAATCATCTTCAGGCACAATTAATGATTCTGTTATTTCTTCTGATATTTTCATCCAATCATTAAGGTCACTCTTGATAGAATCTCGTTCAACATGTGTAAAAGCATCAGATAAAATAATATCTATCCATTTGTGACCTAATTGCCATTTACTTTTGGAAAGTGAAATTGCTATTTCAATATATGACTTGCTAATACTTCTTGGATCATTAACCCCCCAACCAGAATATATCCGTCCCGAAACCCTTCGTTTTTCGTTTACTCGACCAAAAGATTCAAGAACTTGAGTAAGCCATGCACCGTAACCACCTTCACCAGAGCCATAATCTCTATGCCTGATAAACGCCCCTAATAAATCATTCGCTGAGTTTAGAGATTTATGGTTATTATCAGCCCCTCCTGTAGAATGAATTTCAGTTCCCTTAAGTAACGCATCAATGTAAGATTTTATTTTCTCATCATCTTTCGATTGAGGTTTCAGCAAAAAATAACAAGCGGTAATTATTCTAATGTCGAAAGCGGCGTTAACAGCAGCAAGCTCGAAAGCAGCATCAGCCTTGAAGGCATTTCCATCCAAAATAGCTAGCCAAGTAGCATCATCAGCCGGTTTTGAAAGTAGGTTATGGGTAATTATCTCAGATTTCCATGAGTACTCTTCATGCCAGTGGTCTCTATGTGATAATTTTTCAATCCAATTATTTAACATATCTACACCCCAACCCGTTGCTTCTAGGTTATTAAACCTAAGGGCTGTAACCGGTGTATGAGCAGTATACTCTAGGTGTAACAATAAAAGTGGCAGCTCATCTATAGGGTTAGATGAGCGTTTTGATCTCGACTTTATATAATCAAGCCATGACTCCCATGAGCCTACAAAATCATACAGAACATCTTCATACTTATTCGCCATCCTTGGATCGCTTGATTCTGATGTATAGGAACGCCATTCCATTAAAAGAGGCCAAGTATAGTAACTACCTTGAATTAATGAACGAGATTCAACCTTAGTTAACCGCTTTCCTTTAACAAAAATCAGTTTATATAAGTGCATCACCTCATTATAAAATTCGATGTTTTCAGGTATTAACTCTACCGCTACTTTTGATATACGATAGTATTCAGAAAGAATTTCATTCAAATATGTTCTGCTAAAGAAAGTATGATTAGGTAACTTTAACCAATTATCATTTTCTCCATCATCATTTATAAAGCTGAAAGCGGAAGAAATTTCTGTATGCCACTCTACAATGCTACCAATAGCACCTTTAAAAGCATTGATATCTTTATCCCTAAGGGCATCTTGTGCTTCACCAATAAAACTCAGCATTACGGCTGTTAAATTATCAATATCTTTTGGTTTAGACACTTTAAAGCTAAAGCTTAAACGAACTATTTTTTTAGATATCCAGCCGAGTTTATCGCCAGAATACCTTATTAAGGAGTGAGTTTCTTCACTTGTGTTCCAAGCGGGTTGCACAATGAATTCAATAGGTTTTTGCGATTCTAACTGTGCATGTGCCCAGTCTATAACTCGACTCTTAAGCCATTTTATAACCAAAAGGTTAGCTAACCGATATCTTAACTTTGCTTTAAAGACAATTACTCTAAATACTAAATTTAATAATAAAAAAGATACATTTTTCACGTGTAATTCTTTATCACTTTTTACTGAAATGTCATTAAACTCTTCATCAGAGAAGTTGAAGCTGCTTACCTTTACAATACTCTCATCAGGTGAAGTCAAAAAACCTTGTTTTACTGCACCACCTAACAAGTTCTCTTTAATTCGGTTTTTGACATCAATTTCACCAAACTCATGAATACCAAATCGTAGAATCAATCGCGCACGTTTACTTTCATTAAGCATTAAAAAAGTAACCGCAAAAAACCAGCCTGTTAGTATGATGTTAAATGACAACCACATTGCTGAAGTCAAACAAATAGCGGTATAGGTTGATTGGTCAACACTAGCTCTTAAAAAATATCCTAGAATAATGAAAAGAGATAAAGCAAAACCACTAAAACCTGCCAACATGAAACCCGAATATTTTTGATAAATAGGTAACACTGTTTTCTTAGATGATTTATTTTGAAATAGAACGCCCACAAGACCAATTATTAAAGGGTAAACGACTGCTGCAATAGTCAGTTGTACTGCTAAAAACGTATCCTGCCACTTGGTTAACTCCTTCCAGTGCTTAAAGTACTGACCAAATGAATCAACAATCACCTCTTTCCAAAGCAGTAAGTTAGTTGAAATAAAGACAGCAAGTACAAACAATAAAGCAGTATACATAACGTAATGTTGAGCCCACCGGAGAATATTTTTTTCTGTAAAGTTCCATTTACTCGCTAAAAACACTTTGTTTTGGTAAATAGATTCATTGATATTTTTATCTACTTGGTACTGAAGTGTATTAAATATCTTCCCTATAAAATTAAACACGTTTTTTAAGTCTCCGAACTTAATTGGTTATCTGGTAGGGTAATTTCACCCGAAATCAATTTAGGTAATAAATAATCTCTCGTTTCGGTTAAGGTATTTATCTCTTGGACGTTAGCAGTTATACGCTGATAATTTGCTTTCGCAAATGCGGTGTAAGCATCAACCGTTTCTTTATTTGGGATAATAATTTGAATACTTTTGAATGTTTTTTTACTTATCTCGGCAAATGTCGTACCGCCAGAAATACTTTTAATTTCATCCATTACAGACTCTAACCATTGGATTGTATATTCAGAACTTAACGTTTTAGCATCTGTGATAGCAATGTAACCTTGGTTAATCGCGACTGGTATTTTAGCTAACGCCAAGTAACCAACAGGTGCTCTTGATGACATCAATACGGTATCAATTGGTAATAAACCAGATGTTATTTTTGTTAAACCCTGCTCAGTAATTTTTCGGTTTGTATCCAACATTATTTTTGTGTCATTACCAGACAAGTCTTTTGGAGACGTCCAGTGTATTTCACCACCGTCCCAAAAATCAGGGTTCTTCGTGCTTGGCGTTGAGCCACCTTTAATTTGAAATTCATTACCCGTGTTCGATAATGCCCAACCTTTAGGTATCCAGCCAGAAATACCGATTGTAGGATCGTCGGTTTGTTCAAACTCACTTGGGAAGTGTTTGTGGATATTCGTTTGTGAAGCTTCTTCCGATAACGTTTCTTCAGGTGACTTTACTTTCGAAGATAAGTTGGCAGATGATAAAGCGGTTTTCGCTTTATCATCTAACGCAAGTAAACGTTGTTTTGCGCGTTTTAATAGTGATTCAGGAAAGTCGCTGGCAAGGTTTTCTAGCTTGAAATCAGCTTTAGCTAATAGATTATCAAACACAGGATCAAAATCGATAAACCAGCTTTTGAACAAGGTCTGTGCCATCTGCTCAAGGGTTTGATTCGTTTGATTGTTGATGGTTATTTTTTTGTCTAAATTACTTACAACTTCTGATATTTTTTTTTGTATCGCCAGAGGAGGTAGGTCAATTTCAAATGCTTTTAAAATTCCTAAGTTAGTATGAGGTACACCACCCACTATGGCACTTTTTTCAATTCTCTTTTTAACTGAATCAAGTCTAAAATACGAAAAAACATAGTAAGGATCTGCCTTTTCTAAATCGACTGTGAGGCGCATTTGGCTTTGTGATACTACATAACGAGTATATTTTGGCTTATCCGGAATTAAAGCAACTTGCCCTAATGTGCCACGTTGTGTAAAAACTATATCATTCGCATGAGCAAGATTTCTATGTAGCTCATCTGCTTTCTTCTCACTAACGAAAACAAAGTTTTCCTCCCGGAAAACATCTCCTGACAAATTAACACCACGAATTATCGGAACACCAGAGTTTTCCACATAGTGTTTTCTTGAAAGAGATGAACCAAATGGTCCTCCAACACAACCATATTTCTGGACTGATTTTATACTATCTATATTTACTTTTTTCCACTTACTCTCCATAACCCAATGCCCCCAAGTTTTTACGGATTGCCTTATCTAACTCTTCTGCTTGGTTCATTTGGCTGTAAAGCGTTTGGCTGAGTTTGGTCATTTTAGTTTCAAATGCAATTCCATCGTCTTCAATTTCGGCTGCACCAACATATCGACCAGGGGTTAAGACGTAATCGTTGACTTTCATGTCTGCTAAAGTGGCTGATTTACAGTAACCCGCGATATCTTCGTACTCTTTGCCACTTTCTTGTTTTTCTGTATCTAATTCTTCACCACGCCAAATATGGTAGGTTTCGGTAATGTGAGCAATATCATCATTGGTTAATTCTTTTAACGTACGGTCAACCATGCTGCCCATTTCTCGGGCATCAATAAATAGCGTTTCACCTTGGCGATCACGACGCTTAAGCATGCCTTTTTCGTCATTGCCCTTTTTATCTTTACTGATAAACCATAAACACACAGGAATTTGTGTGGTGTAAAACAACTGCCCTGGCAAAGCGATCATACAATCGACTAAATCGTTTTCGATAATCTTTTGGCGAATATCACCTTCACCACTGGTATTAGATGACATTGAACCATTGGCTAATACAAAACCTGCGGTACCATGCTCACTCAATTTCGAGATCATGTGCATTATCCACGCGTAGTTGGCATTACCTGTTGGCGGTGTTGGGTAACCTGCCCAACGTGCATCGTCCACTAACTCGTTATCAGCACGCCACTGTTTTTGGTTAAACGGTGGGTTTGCCATAATGTAATCGGCTTTTAAATCTGGGTGTTGGTCTTTAAAGAAACTGTCGCCTGCTACATCACCTAAGTTGCCTGAAATGCCACGTACTGCAAGGTTCATTTTGGCGAGTTTATAGGTAGTGTTGGTGTACTCTTGTCCGTAAATAGATATGTTTTTTTGGTTGCCGTTATGGCTATTAATAAATTTAAGCGATTGCACAAACATACCGCCCGAGCCACAACACGGATCGTAAATTTTACCCGAGAAAGGTTCAATCATATCTGCAATAAGGGTAACAATAGATTTTGGCGTGTAGAACTCGCCACCGCCTTTACCTTCTGATGCGGCAAATTTACCTAAAAAGTATTCGTAAACACGGCCAACGATATCTTCTTCTGTTTTTTCATTCTCATTAGCAATGGTGTCGATGTTGTTGATGGTATCAATTAACGCAGATAGTTTGCTGACATCTAAACCTAAACGTGAGAAGTAGTTGTCTGGCAATGCACCTGCAAGGGCTTTATTGTTCTTTTCAACGTCATGTAAGGCAGAGTCAATTTTAACGGCAATATCGTCTTGTTTAGCGTTAACTTGAATGTGTGACCAACGGGCATCTTCAGGTAAGTAAAACACGTTTTCCATGGTGTAAAAGTCAACCATATCGACATACTCATTACCGTATTCGGCAATAATGGCGTTTTGACGCACTTCAAACTTGTCGCTGATGAATTTTAAGAAGATTAAGCTCAGCACAATATGTTTGTACTCGGCAGATTCTACGCTGCCACGCAGTTTGTTAGCTGCATCCCACAGTGATTCTTCAAAACCGAGTTCTGATTTTTCACTGGTTTTCTTAACTGCTTTTTTAGCTGTTGTCATGTGGTACTTATCCTTTAAAAATACTATAACCAGGTGCAATCGACATGCTGTCAATTCCCTGTAATTCATTTATGTTGTCGAGCTTAAGTTGATATTCTGCGCCAACTAATGTGTTGTGTAATGAGCAATCAACGTTCCATTGCCTCATTAAGTAACCTAATAACGCTTCTCTTACCTGTAATTCTTTTTTTCCACCTACCATTGCATAATCAAGTTCTATCGCTTCAAAATACTTAATAGACGGATGAGGCACTAAGGTAATTGAGTGAATGGTGTTCCATTGCTTATCAGCAGCTTTGTTTTGTGCTGTGGCAATTGGGTTTTCAATCGATTTTTCTATTGTTTTTTCAATGACGTTAACGTTGAGTAATCGCGTACAAACAAAGTCTCTAAACTGTTGGCTACTTCTGTCAAACGCCCTTACATGCCAGCGTTGTCCATTATTTACTAGAGTATGCGGTACTATTTCTCGGTGATTTAAACCAGACGATAAAGAAATATAATCACACGATATGGCTTGTTGATTATGAATAGCACGCATTACTGCTGAAATGATTTCGCTTTTAGGTAAAACTAGTTTTGTTGAGTCTTGGCAATATTCTGTTGCTTGGATTTCGTTTGACAAACCATCACCTAACCCTCGGCACAGAGCAGTTAGAATTGCTTCTGGATCATGTTCGAATATAGGTTGGAAGTTTTTAGTACGATGATAGTTTTTAGTTTGATGACTGAGTATTAAGTTTTTTGATGCTAACTCACGGTAAGTACTTAAATCGCGTGTGCATGCTGCAAGGCCTGTTTTAAAACGGCTAATGAGATCTGCTCGGGAAACATGCCCGAAATATTGAAGGTTAAAGTCTATGAATGCGAGACGTTCCTTCTGTGCATGTGTTAGCGAATCCATTGCTTTTTGAGGCATATTAACTAAATCTTTGGAATTTATATTAATTAATATACCATGCAATCATTATGAGTCAATCTAAATCATTGCACGATTGACCATAAATATTTACGTATTTAATTAACTATTATTTATTTTTATCACTGTTGTTAAGCGATTCAAGTAACTGTTTTTGATCATCAACTGAAAGTTGATGAATCTTACAATTTAGTTCAGCTATCACATCTGACTCGCAGAATAGATAAACTAAGGGAACATTCAATTCGTCAGCAATCTTTTTTAAGGTTTGAATGTCTGGAGTGTGTCGCCCTTTTTCGTAATGGTTCATCCTACTGCTCGCAGAATTAATATCCATTCCGATGCGAATTCCCAATTCTTTTTGAGAAATGTTGGCTTTTTGCCTAGCGGCTTTAATTCTAATTGGGATTGGGTTATCGAGTATTTCCAAGAGTGCATCTTTTTTTAGACCTGTAATAACTTAGATTTTCTAAGTTTAAATTATTATTGTATACTTAGGAATCCTAAGCATTGGTTTTTTGGTATTTAAAAAGGCGATTTTATCCTGATAATCTTTTAAAAATCCCTTAAGCCTTTGCTTAATTATCTGTTGTTCATCGATTAGGATTTATTTTGAAATTAGACCCGTTGGTTGCCAAAATTATCGTCGCAACAAACTTTGACCACTTCACTACAAGTGATGTCCGATCAGCATATATTGCCTTAAAAAAAGATCCTTCATTAGATCCAATTAAAGTTAGAAGAAATATATATGCTGATCTTTTAAAGTTAACCAAAAAAGGTTGGTTAAAAAGATTAATGTCAAATAAGAAAAGTTTCACTCGATTTAATAAAACCGAACTATTTGATGTTAATGAATTAAATTTACTGGCCGAGGTTAACGCTGCAACAGCTGTTCATACTGAGAGTGAATATAATAAACACGATAAGTTACTTTCGAAATTGAATCAGTATAAAGCAGAGTTATTATTAAATATTGGAGAATCTGAAGCCTACAAAGAGTTGTATTCAGAGTTTCCTGAATTGGTTGATGAGATACAGCCGGAATTTAATAAGGCGAGAGATAATAACACCCGAATACTAGGAAAGATAAGGGCTATTGAAGGCTTACTAGCACAAGACGAATCTTTAGGAAAAAAATGAAGTTAAGACAATGGCAAGCTGAGTGTATAGATTTAGCGATTAAACAGTATTTGAACGGTAAAAATCACTTTTTAGCCTTGGCAACACCTGGCTCAGGTAAAACAATGATGGCATCTGAATTAGCAGATCAGTTATTAAAAAATGATTTAATTGACTTAGTTATCTGCTTTTCACCTTCTTCAATCGTAGCGAAAGACTTCAGTGAAAGTCTTCATTTACGAACACAAGAGCGTTTTGATGGCTTAATTGGTGCTAAAGGCAGATCGCTTACTTATCAAAACTTGCAGTATCTTGATGTTAATTTTTGGCAGTTGTTTAAACGGTATCGTGTATTTGTGATTTTTGATGAAATTCACCATTGTTCAGGTTCAAATATTGATAATGCTAATGCTTGGGGGGAGCAGATAATCCTCAACATTCAAGATAAAGCTCAATTCACACTAGCATTAACAGGCACTCCTTGGCGCTCTGATTCTGCTCCTATCGTTCTTTCTAATTACATGCATCCTAGCAATAAAATATCGTGTGATTATGTTTATGGGCTTTCTGAGGCTATTAGTGACGATGTTTGTCGTGTGCCACAAATTATTGCTATTGATAATAATAATATTTCGGTAACTGATGATGAAGAGACAAAAACATTTACTAGCTTTAAGTGTTTATTATCTCAATCAATCATTCCTTATCAAGAAATTATTGAAAATGAAACGGTTATTAATTACGTAATAAGGTCTGCGCATGAGAAACTTTCTCAAATACGGTTGATTAACCCAGATGCAGCAGGGCTAATTGTTGCTTCATCGGTAGAGCATGCAAACCAAATTTCTCTGTTAATGAAAGCTAGCTTTAATGTAGATTCGATAGTTGTGACCTATAGAGAAAGTGATCCCACAAGAATTATTCAAAACTTTAGACACGCTAATACCCAATGGATAATTTCGGTAGGTATGATCAGCGAAGGAACCAATATTCCCCGTTTACAGGTTTGTTGCCACCTGACGAACATCAAAACAGAAATGCATTTCAGACAAATTTTAGGTCGAATTCTCAGAATGACAGGCTCAACAAATCAAGAAGCTATTATGTACCTGCCTGCTGAGCCCAAGCTATTGGAATATGCATACCGTGTTAAGCAAGATGTGCCTTTTGAAGCCGATGTGGTTAAGTTTGAAAAGATGAAAACCGAGGTAGCTGATGATATGAAAGGCAAGACTGTTGATGCGCTTACCTTTGGTAATGATAAGCCAACACCATTTAAAAAAGAGCTCATATTGAATGTTGCTGACCATGTAATTGAACAAGTAAGTTTTGATGGTTTAAGTATCGTGACTGACGATCACTTTTTAACGAATTCTTATGATAAAGTAGTGAATATATTTGGTCGATTTAAGCAAGAGACTATTGCTTTGGGCTTAAGCGGGTTGAGGTGATTTATGATTAGTGTTGAAGAATTAAAAATTAACTTAAAACGTCCATACCACCCAGATTCATTACATATTGCTGTTGATGCTAATGATGATAGCCAATTATATATTATATCTAATGGCGGTATGGCCAATATAAATTGTGCGCCTATTGAATCGTATACTGAAGAAATAAAAAACTGTGTGCGAGAGATGATTTCACAAGATGAGTTGTTTATTAAAGAAAATGAAAAATCCCTTCGCATTGGTTACGAGCGAAGTGTTTACAGTTACTCAGTTAAATCCAATATTGACGATTCAAAAGCTAACCTAGATAGTCAAAAATTGTATTTCTCAAGTACCTTTATTCGTTGGCAACGCAGTCATCAACTATCAGATGAAGTTGCCCGAGTTAAACTAGGATTAACCGCTGAGGAGTTTCATCAATTTAGAGAAGATGAACTAACCATCTCTGAAGATTTAATGGCTATACTTGCTGAAGTTACAGGCTCGTCCTTGCTGCTTTGGCAGAACCTAAAGAGTAAGAAAATCAAACGTTCTAAGGGGAATAATGAAAATATTTAAAACAGTTACTACCCAGAAAGTTAAGGCCTTGGTTTGTGATGGTTGTGGCTTAGAAGCAAAAGCTAATGATTATGAATTTCATGAGTTCATTTCCATTAACCATCGTTGTGGTTATAGCTCGATTCATGGTGATGGTAAGCAACTTGATATTGACTTATGCCAACAATGTTTTGCTGATATGTGTGGGGATGCTCTTAGTGCATATTCTCATGCATCGCGATCACCTAATACTATCTAAGCCGATCTCCTAATACCATCCATCGCGATCACTCAATACCATCGATGCCGATCACTTTTGGGTCAAAATGGTATTGAGTGATCGGCTTGAATAGTATCGTTATATTTTTATACTTCTTTGTCTAGCCAGGTGGCACTGTCACACATTATTCTCACTTCAAGGGATTTATCATAAAAATATGAAACACAGTCTTAATTAGCATTATATTTCTAAAAAGTATGATAAATGCTATAATAAACCTATAAACAGTTAATTAACCCACTAACCACTTGTTAAAGTTATTTTTTTCATAATTAATCATATTTTTTATCATAATCCATTTCCAAGGGTAAGTAACTATGGGTAAAGAATACGACGGCATTCACCGTTTAAGTTTTCTAATTGGCTTAGATGGTAAAATAGCGCATGTATTTAACAAGTTCAAAACGAAAGATCATCACCAAGTAGTAATTGATTACTTAACTGAAAACCAAGCTTAAGCGTTAATATTGATAAAGTCTACCATATGTTAATTATGGAGACTTTATCAATGAAAAGCGTTTATTTATCTATCACTATATGTAATATCGCTGGTTTCACAGCACAAACAACAATAGCCGCTTTATGTTACTTGCTAGTTAAGTTAATTTATAGATTCAAAGTCTTCCTGTGTTGAAGACCAAGCATTAATCACTGCTTTAACTAATGTTGCTAAAGGTATCGCGAAAAATATTCCCCAAAATCCCCATAAACCACCAAAGAGTATTACAGCAATAATTATAGTGACAGGGTGAAGGTTAACGGCTTCTGAAAATAATAATGGCACTATTACATTACCGTCTATGGCTTGAATAATCCCATAAGCCAACATTACATATCCTAGCTCTTGACTAAAACCAAACTGAAACAAGGCAACTAGAAAAACAGGAATAGTTACAATCGTTGCTCCAACATAAGGCACTAATACTGACAAACCAACTAATACGCCTAATAAAACAGAATATCGTAAATCAAGAAATACAAATGCGATAGTGGTAGAAGCGCCAACAATAAGAATTTCAATTACTTTACCGCGTATATAATTTAATATTTGCTGATTCATTTCTTTACCAACTGCAGTCGCCATACGACGCTCTTTAGGTAAGAATCGACTGAAAGTAGCAAACAAATCTTGCTTATCTTTCAGAAAAAAGAACACCATCAGAGGCACTAAAATAAGATAAACCATTAAGGCTACAATATCAGAAATAGAATTAAGAGACGCCTTAAGTGCAACTTCCCCCCATTCAAGGGACTTATCTTTAATTGTATTAATAAAAGTTTCAATCTGTGAAGCTTGAATAATATCTGGATATTTTTCAGGTAACGTTAATAAATATTTTTGTCCTTCAGTCACCATGTTTGGTACTTCTTGCAATAAATTACTACTTTGTTGCCAAATAATTGGCATCAAGCCAAGCAGAGAAATTAATGATATCCCGACAAAACTTGCTACAATAACAACGGTTGAACCAGTTCTGGAAAGTTTTAAAGCCACCAATTTATTGACAGGTAGATCTAATAAAAAAGCAATTCCTAACGCAACAAGTACTGGCATTAATAAATGACTAAATAAGGCGAGGAATAAAAATAGACCGAGCAAAATAACCACAAGCGTAACAGCATGAGGGTCTGAAAACTTACGGGTATACCAGTCGCTAAAAAGCTTAAACATATATTTCCTTTACTCCACTGTGTTTTATTATATTTTACATTAATTAAATTTAATTATTTTTAGATAACGTTATTTCTACAATGTTATTGCCAATAATATTTTGCTTAAAACCATACCCTAACTTAGACAATAATTTAGGTATACTTTCTTTAGAGCCTGAATCACGTATTTTTAACACACAAACATCATCTTTAGTCATTTTCTTCAAAATCAAGCGTAACTGAACCAATGGAAGTGGACACTTTTCTTGACTAGCATCATATTGAAAGATCATTATTTAGTTCTTTTTTTTAACAAGGTAATCTGAGACAATCAGTTTGATATCTTATCTTAACTGTTCTTATATAAATAGCTAAATGAACAGCTTACTCAAACAACTTAATTTATAATAATTTAATTTTTAACCGAATCTTTCTTCATAATCGGTGTCAAAGAATGATGGGTATTTAGCATTAATATACTGCTTTTATTTATATCATTCTCATAAAACTAATTACAGGATTACATATTGTTTAACATAAAACCTTTATTAATAGGCATTGCTATCACCACGTTAATAGCAAATACGTTTAATTTAGATGCCGAGGCCCATGGGCAAAACAATAAAAACAAATTACCTGAGATAGGTATTTCGGGTTTTAGTGTCCTCTCTTTAGATAAAGAGGGACAAATAGGTACAGCAATGATGCGCCAACTTCGTGCCACTCAGCCTGTCATTCAAGATCCCGTTTTAATAGAATACATCAATCATCTAGGCAATCAACTAGTTAAGAATGCTAATGATGTTAATTATCCGTTTGAATTTTTTTTAATTAACAATGATGAACTCAACGCATTTGCTTTTTTTGGTGGTCATGTTGGTATTCATAGTGGTTTATTAACAACTGCTGATAATGAAAGTGAGCTTGCATCTGTTATAGCTCATGAAATATCTCATGTTACACAACGTCATTTAGCACGCCGTTTAGAATCACAAAGTAATAGCCAATCGTTAACGATGGCAGGAATGGTTTCAGGTATATTACTTGCCCTAGTCAATCCTACCGTTGGCATGGCGGCATTAAGTGCTTCTATGGCTGCTTCTCAACAAGCCAGTATCAATTATACTCGTAGTAATGAAAAAGAAGCCGATAGAGTTGGTATTGCTTTGCTAGCAAACAGTAATTTTGATCCTCAAGGTGCTCCAAGTTTCTTTGCTAAGATGTCTGAGAAATACCGCTACGCCAGTAAACCACCTGCAATGTTACTTACACATCCTTTACCTGAATCACGAATAGCCGACGCAAGACAACGTGCTCATAATTACCCAATACGTCGTTTAGCTCCAAGTCTCAACTTTGAATTAGCTAAGTCTAGAATTCAAGCTCGATATCAAGGTAACCCGAACGACAATATTGCCTATTTTGCACGACAATTACGAACGCAAAGTTATGCTGTAGAGGCTGGTGCAAAATATGGATTAGCGTTATCATATTTCGAAAATAAAAATTATGAACAAGCTAAAAGTAT
Source organism: Colwellia sp. 6_MG-2023 (assembly GCF_030547765.1). NCBI lineage: Bacteria > Pseudomonadati > Pseudomonadota > Gammaproteobacteria > Alteromonadales > Colwelliaceae > Colwellia > Colwellia sp. 6_MG-2023. The sequence goes on from NZ_JAUOPP010000017.1 coordinate 100,081, forward strand.
TTTAGAAGCTCTAAGGCAAGAAGATAAAAATAATCTATTTTATATTGATGCGCTAACTGATGTTTATTTATCATTAAAAGAATATGACAAAGCAATATCCATGTTAAGTGAATTAAGTTTATTGATGCCGAACAATCAAGTTATTAGTTTAAATCATGCTAATGCGTTACTTACTGCTGGTAAATATGAACAAGCTGCAAGTGTTCTTCAAGATTTTTTAATCGTTAGTCCAGAGAACTTTATTGCTTATGATATTTTAACAAAAGTTTATAGAAAACAAGAAAATAAAGGCTTAATGCATATAACAAACGCTGAGGTATTAGCTTTATTGGGTGCATATAAAAAAGCCGTAGATGAATTACAAACAAGTTATGATTTTATTGAAGGACAACCGCTTTTACAAAAACGCGTAAAAGCTAGAATATTACAACTTCAAGAACAAGAGAATAAGCTGAAACGTTTATAATACTAACCCTTACTGATTAAGAATATATTATGTTAACAATTTACCACAACCCAAGATGTTCAAAAAGCAGACAAACTCTTGAGCTGATTAAAGAAAATTCACAAAAAGAAATTAAAGTTATTGAATATCTTAAAGAGCCACTAACCGAAGCAGAAATTGAAACAATATTATCCTTACTATCTTGTACTCCTATCGAAATGATGCGAGTAAAGGAAGCTGAGTTTAAGGAGCAAAACCTAAGTAAAGCCGATGATAAAACACTGATAGCGGCAATGGTTGCTACACCAAAATTAATTGAACGCCCTATTGTAAGTGATGGTAATAAAGCCGTGATAGGTAGACCGCCACAAAATGCCCTAGCTTTATGCTAACTTTGCTCTAGATTAAAGGTTATAAGCAATAAATGAAAACTCAAAAAATCTCTACCCCAAACCTCAGAAAATTAGCCTTATTTGGCTATTTTTCTTTACTTATTTTTATGCCTTTATGGTTGCTTGTATTATCACCGAGCGAAAGTTTAAGCGCTTTAACAACATTTCTATTATTTATTTTGCCACTACTCTTCCCTATGAAGGGGATTTTACAAGGTAATCCATTTACCCATGCTTGGGCAAATTTCATTGTATTAATTTACTTTTTACACTCATTAACTACATTATGGGTCTTACCAAGTGATAGAATTTGGGCGCTATTAGAGCTTATATTTGCTTCTACTATGTTTTTAGGATGTAGCTATTATGCAAAATATAAAGGACAAGAACTTGGACTTGGTATTCGTAAACCTAAAACGGATAAAGCTGATTAACTTGGTTGTTTTATCTGCACTTAAAGGATTCAAAGCATGACATTTAAAAATACTTTCTTACACTTAACACTTTCATCAACACTCATGTTGTCAGCTTGCGGTGGGGGAAGCTCTCAATCTGATAATACTAATAATGTTGATACTATAGGAAGTATTTTGCAACTTGAAGACTCACTTTCAATAAACCAAGGTGTAGATTTAATTTTGTACTTCCCTGATGGTGACTTAACCAATATACAGTGGCAACAAACAGCTGGTGACGCTGTAGACTTGCTTGCTCCTAAAAGTAAAGCTATAGGGTTTACACCTGCTAGCGCAGGAGAATATAGTTTTTCGGTAAGTTTTAATAATGATGGTGGTGCAAGTCAAACATTAACAAAAACTATCACGGTAACAGGGGAATCAAGTTTAATCACCACACGATTAGCACATGAAGTACGTAGCGGTAATAAAGTATCCTTAAGAGCTGAAATTAATGAAGACATTGATAGTAATTTATTAAATTGGGAACAAGTTGCTGGTCCTACTGTGACATTAACTGATAGTGACACTAACGGAAAATTAGCAATTTTTTTCGATGCACCACAAGTTAATAAAGATACTTATCTGAGCTTTACAGCCTCAATTTCCTCAGATGGAGTAAAATATAGTGATACAGTAACAATACTTGTTGAATCAGCTGATACGATCAGCAATAACGCTTATTTTGAGACACGCGTTGCTAAGGTATTCTCTTACAATGAATCTAGCCCTTATAAAGATGATTTAGTTGATTGTGTATACTCAAATGCCTTAACGAGTTCTTGTACGCTAAATAAATTACCTCTTATTGCGAGTGAGGTTCAAAACGCTGCAGATATTCCATCTGTAGATACCATTATGGATCGAGTTGTTGTATCCCACCAATGGATGGGGGAAAAGTTTAAATCGTTTTTAATTAATAATGATCCTCATGATGATATAAAACGCCTACTTAGAGCAACAACTGCAATTGTTATCAGCTACGATGTTCGTCCCTCATTTTACTGGGCGGCAACAGGTGCTATTTATCTTGATGCCAATAATTTTTGGTTAACTGCGCAAGAGCGAGACACAATAAATGAAGCTCCAGATTATCGTGCTGATTTTGGAAACGATCTTCAATTTGTAATGCCTTGGCGCTATGTAAAAGATAATGATTACGCTTATTCTACTATTCCTAGTTCAGTACGTACTGACCGAACCGAAAATGATGGTCTGTATCGACTTACATCTTTAATGTACCATGAATTAGCCCATGCAAATGATTTTTTTCCTAGTAGTCGATGGTCAACCTACTCTTCTTCACAACGTATATTAGATGCTGCTGTTAGCAATAATACAGAATCAGACAACTTGTCTGTAGCGTACCCTCTGCAAAGTCAAACGATGCGTGATTTGGCTCAAGTTAGCTTTGCTGGTGAAAGTGCCACCAATACACAAAAATCTTATTTACCAACAGATATAGAAATAATTTTTAGCACTGATTCTGCCACCGACTTTTATGCTTATTCAAGTTTACGAGAAGATTACGCCATGTTGTTTGAAGAATTGATGATGCAAAAACGTTTTAATATTTTTAGAGATGTTGCAATAACAAATCAACCTATTGGTGATACTATTTCCAGTAGTGATTATAAGGTTACCTGGGGTCAACGCGGTAGAATAGGCGAACAAGATATTAAACCTAGAGTATTATTTAGTGCTAGCCGAGTATTACCTGAATTTGATAGTGAAACCGCTTTACTAAATGTACCTACCCCTATTCAAATGACAAGTGGTAATGATTGGATAGAAAATTTAACCATAGGCCCGATACAATCCAATAACCTTAAAAATGCCAAACGTGTATTTACAACGAAACAAGATCAACAAGCTATCCCCTATTTGTATCATCATAAGCCATTGCCCAAGCATTAATTTAAACATCAAACTTTGACATCAAAAGCAGTAAGAAATATTATTAGAGAGCGTAAATAATAGTAATATTTCTTACAATTCGCTAGAATCGACTAAGTAAAGTATGTGTAGATTTGGTTTAGTTCACATCACTTGTGATTACCATTTTGCTCTTCTTTTAGAGTTTACTCTAATAATAAAACAAAAAATTTACACTCACTTCTTTGTAGAAATAACTAATTTATCTATACTCCTTGATAAATAAAAAATTATTTAAAAATAAGCATGTAAGGGCTTCCAATCGATTTAAGGTTAGCTTTACCTTCTTAAAAAAACACTCTAACTGGTAAGGAATATCATGAACACACTCAGTATTAAGCAAAGGATTTTGTTGCTTTCAATTGCTCCTATAACAGTCGCTGTTCTAGTGGTTATGTTTTTGGTCAATATCCAACTTAAAGAACTTGGTGAAGAACAAGTTCAAAATACTAAAAGTACAATGATGGAGGATAAACGAGCAACCCTTAAAAATTATGTTGATATATCATTGTCTGCCGTGAGCAGTTTAGTTGAACAAGCGAGTGGGATTAATGATGAGCAAATAAAAAATGTAGTTGCCGGCTATTTACGTAATATTGTTTTTGAAGAGTCTAAAGATGGTTATATTTTTATTTATAAATACGATGGTATAAACATTGCTCATAAAGAAAAGCCGGAGCTTGAAGGCAAAAATCTTTATAATTTAAAAGATCCAAACGGTGTGCTTGTTATTAAGGAATTAATAGATAAAGCACAAGATGGTGGTGGCTATGTAGAATATATGTGGCATAAACCATCTAAAGATATGGAAGTAACTAAATTAGGTTATGCTAAATCTATTGATAAATTTCAATGGATGGTAGGTTCAGGTTTCTATATTGATGATATTGAAGATGAGATTGCTAGTATTCGTTTAAAAGTGAATGCTAGTATTAATAAAGCCATGTTGCTCATTGGGACTGTCGGTGCTTCGTTAATTGCACTTGTAATTTTTATCAGTCTTTATATCTCTGCTAAAATCACCCGACCTTTATGTGACACCGCACTTGCATTAGACGATATTAGCCAAGGCGAAGGTGACCTAACCCGCCGCTTAAAAATATATGCGGAAGATGAAGTTGGACAAGTATCAAAAGGATTCAACTTATTTGTAGATAAAATGCAACAATCAGTTTTAGAAGTGAAGAATGGTATTACTGATCTGAGTAGCTCTTCACATCAGATGGAAACAGTCGTAATAAGCACGAATGGTAATGTCGAAAATCAAAGACAAGAAACAATCCAAGCAGCAACTGCTGTACATGAGATGGCTGCAGCCACACAAGAAATAGCAACAAACGC
>NZ_JAUOPP010000018.1:0-103750 GCF_030547765.1 Colwellia sp. 6_MG-2023
ACTTTTGGTGACCCATTTAAAGCAGGTCCTGAAGGCAAGTTTGACTTAGCGCTTTCCTCAGAAAAAGCCACTCTAACCAATCTTAACTTGCTAGTAAGTGCTAACGAAGTAGCACAGCAGTTACCACTGCCTTTACCTATGCTAGCGCAAGGTGATGTTGAATTAACGGTATCTGCAGCAGAAATTGACCTCACTAAAAACAACCAATGTATTAGTGCAACAGGTAATGGTGCATGGTCGAAAGCAGGCATAACCGCATTAGATAAAACGGTGCCATTAGGTCAACTCAACGCAGACATTAGCTGCGCGAACGGCGTATTAACTTTGGTTATGTCGCCAAAAAATGATTTAGGCTTAACCTTTACCGCATCTGTTGGTCAAAATGGTAAAGCTTCTGGCAAAGGTTATTTAAAGCCAGGCCCTAAGTTTCCAAGCGCCCTTAACGACGCCTTACCTTTTTTAGGCACACCTGATAGCCGTGGTCGTTATCGTTTAGTTTTTTAATTGGCTAATCACCCTACATAGGCCTTAACAAAGAACATTGTTAGACGAAGGTGACCGACATCACCGTAGGGGCGAATTTATTCGCCTTAATAAAAAGAACAGGCGACTGAAGTCGCCCCTACATACGCCTTAACAAAGAACATTATTAGGCGAAGGTGCTCGACATCACCGTAGAGGCGAATTTATTCGCCTAATAATTAGAACAGGCGACTGAAGTCGCCTCTACATACACCCTGCATACGACCTAACAAAAAACATTGTGAGGCGAAGGTGCTCGACATCACCGTAGGGGCGAATTTATTCGCCTAATAAGAACAGGCGACTGAAGTCGCCCCTACATACACCCTACATATGCCTTAACAAAGAACATTATTAGGCGAAGGTGCTCGACATCATCGTAGGGGCGAATTTATTCGCCTAATGATAAGAACAGGCACCGAAGTCGCCCCTACATTTACGCTACATACGCCCTAACAAAAAACATTGTTAGGCGAAGGTGATCGACATCACCGTAGGGGCGAATTTATTCGCCTAATAAGAACAGGCGACATTCGTCGTCATTCCTTACCTTTTTAGGTACGCCTGATAGCCGTGGTCGCTACCGTTTAGTTTTTTAGTTTGATTAGTGGCTCACTTTATAATTAAGAGAGCCACTATCTTTTATTTTTGTAGATCAAATGCTTACTCGCATTCTCTTCTGGATTGGCACTCAATTAATATTGATTAACTTGTTTTCTGCTTTCCCAAAATTATTTTGTTCAAATAAAACTGATAAATACGCATGTGTATTTATCAAGCCTGTTCATTAAAGTAAATGATCAGGTTTTAAACTGATTCATTCTCCTATCACGTTAATTATATTGATAATTTTAAGTCCATATTCTAAGAATATGATCCTAAGGTTCTTAGTAACCCCTTGCGTTTATTAGTTGGCTGTATATAATGACAGTTGTGAATAAATACAGGTCTTTACCTAGAAAGGAAAAGCTAATGCTAGCAACAAATGAATTAAAGCCGTTAACTAATCGTCAACAACAAATATTTGACTTGATTAAAGATAAAATTCAAGAAACTGGAATGCCACCTACTAGAGCCGAAATAGCGAGTTTTTTTGGTTTTAAATCTGCCAATGCAGCAGAAGAACATTTAAAAGCATTAGCAAAAAAAGGTTATATTGAAATGTTGCCAGGAACATCTCGTGGCATACGGTTATCTGAGCAGTTTATTGAAGAAGAAGGTCTTCCTCTTATTGGTAGAGTAGCTGCTGGTGAGCCAATTTTAGCCGAAGAGCATGTTGAAGAGCATTATCAAATGAGTGGTAGTTTATTCCATCCCGTGGCTAATTACTTGTTACGAGTAAATGGTGAAAGCATGAAAAATATTGGTATTTTAGATGGTGATCTATTAGCAGTACATCAAACAACTGACGTGCAAAATGGTCAAGTGATTGTTGCTAGAGTAGAAAATGAAGTGACAGTCAAACGCTTCAAACGTGATGGTAATATCGTCTATTTACAAGCTGAAAATGAAGATTTTGAACCTATCAAGGTAGATCTTAGTTCTCAAGATTTCTACATTGAAGGGCTTGCTGTTGGTATTATTCGTAACGGCAATTGGATGTAAGTTTTATTTTTTATATTTTTTAATTGTTGCTATACCTTAGTGACAATTTTTATTAGTTATATTCACTAGCTTTATTTTATTAAATAAAAACCTCTCAAATTTGGTTGTTAAATAATCAATTAATAATTATTGATTATATCAATAGCCAAAATTCCCATAGACTATACCAGTCATGCTATAGAGACAGCTTAGAGTAGTTACTCTATTGATTATATTAGCTTTTATCTAAATTATAATTTGACCTAGGTTAAGTTTTGAGCGATTCTAGAAGGTGAATCGAACAAATTAATACCAATTTCATTAATTAAGTGAACAATTTTATACGTAGAAAAAACAGCCAAATACAAGGCATTTATTTCAATAACTAGTTGTTCTAATTATTAAATAAATAATGATGTAGTTGGTGATTTTAGCAAGTAGAAATGATCACATAGCTAGTGAGATTGCTATAACTAGCAAAAAACTGAATAAGAATAAAAAAGACGTCAATGCGCTAATTCGATAGCTAAACTTAAATATTTACGTTTATGTCATTTGAGTTAGTCATATCACGTCAGTTAATTTAATAAATTTCAAATTAAGTGCTTAATTAGAAAATAATAATAACTAAATTAACAGATCATCAGTTAAATGATTTTTGATGTACATTGCTGCTTTTCTGTTTTCTATTTTTATATGTTGTTTTAAACGGTGAATTATTACACCGATTTTATTTAAAACGAAGTAAATATTGATAGGGGAGAGGTTGAGTGAATAGAAGTAATCAACGTTGGTGGATGGAAATTTGTCTTGTTTGTTTAAGCTTATTTTCCAGTTCAGCTTGGTCAGATTCACAGTTAAATTTGACTAAAGGCGTAACGGCAGTTAGTAGGGAGGTGTATGATTTACATATGCTAGCACTCTACATATGTACTGGTATTGGGGTTGTTGTTTTTGGAGCGATGTTTTGGTCTATGATCTTCCATCGTAAATCAAAAGGAGCAAAAGCAGCTGACTTTCATGAAAGCACTAAAGTAGAAATACTCTGGACGGCAATTCCTGTCGTTATTCTTATCGCAATGGCCGTTCCGGCAACTAGTACCTTAATTGACATGGAAAATAATGATAACTCCGATGTCACTATTCAAGTTACAGGCTCGCAGTGGAAGTGGCATTATAAATATTTTGATCAAAATATTGAATATTACTCGGTATTGTCTACCCCGCGCGAGCAGTATGAAAATCAGGACGGTAGCTTTAGTGGTAATGGTGCTCTAAAAGGAGAAGATTACTTACTTGAAGTGGACAAGCCTTTAGTTATTCCTGCTAATAAAAAAGTGCGCTTTTTAATTACTTCTGATGATGTTATTCATTCTTGGTGGGTTCCTGCTTTTGCTGTTAAACAAGATGCTAATCCCGGCTTTATAAATGAAGCTTGGACAAATGTTGATGAGCCTGGAGTTTATCGCGGTCAATGTGCTGAGCTTTGCGGCAAAGATCATGGTTTTATGCCGATTGTAGTCGAAGTAAAATCTAGCGAAGACTATGATAAATGGTTGGATGAACAACACGCATTGACTGCTCAAGCTGAAAATGCAGAGAAGGCATCATTAAGCTCTTCTATGAGTAAAGCAGAACTAATGCAGCTTGGCGAAACCGTATATCTTGCTCATTGTGCTGCATGTCATCAGCCTACAGGATTGGGCTTACCTCCTACATTTCCTGCACTTAAAGGGAGTGCTATTGCCACTCAAGGCTCTATTGAAGAGCATTTAACTTTAGTCATTAACGGCAAGGGTATGATGCCTCCGTTTGGGAAACAACTCAGTTTAAAAGAAATCGCCGCGGTTACTACATTCGAGCGTAATGCTTGGGGTAATGAAACCGGTGATTTAGTACAAAGCTCAGATGTTAAAGCGGTAAGCGAGGAGTAAGAGATGACGACACATACAATAGATGAATCGCTTGATGATGCACATCATGATCATAAAATGAAAGGTATTAAGCGATGGTTATATACAACAAACCATAAAGATATAGGGACTCTCTACTTATGGTTTTCTTTTATCATGTTATTAACTGGCGGTGCTTTAGCTATGGTGATCCGTGCTGAATTATTTCAGCCAGGTTTACAAATAGTAGAGCCAGACTTTTTTAATCAGTTAACTACTGTTCATGGTCTTATAATGGTTTTTGGTGCCATAATGCCAGCATTTACCGGTTTTGCTAACTGGATGTTGCCCATGATGATTGGTGCGCCGGATATGGCATTACCGCGAATGAACAACTGGAGTTTTTGGATTCTTCCTTTTGCATTTGCCATTCTGCTTAGTTCATTTTTTATGGAAAGCGGTGCGCCAAATTTTGGTTGGACATTTTATGCGCCTTTATCGACAACATATTCAAATGGTAGCACGGCATTTTTTGTTTTTGCTGTTCATATTATGGGGGTATCTTCAATTATGGGCGCAATTAATATTGTTGTGACTATTATGAATATGCGTGCACCGGGTATGACTTACATGAAAATGCCATTATTCGTTTGGACATTTTTCATAATGGCTTATTTACTCATTGCTGTTATGCCGGTGTTAGCGGGTGTTGTTACTATGGTGTTGACCGATACTTATTTCGGAACTAGCTTCTTTAATGCTGCTGGGGGCGGTGATCCTGTAATGTTCCAGCATATTTTTTGGTTTTTTGGACACCCTGAAGTTTATATTATGATTTTGCCGGCATTTGGTATTGTTTCAACTATCATTCCTGCCTTTGCTCGTAAAAAGTTATTTGGTTATAGCTCTATGGTGTATGCCACTGGCTCAATTGCACTGTTGTCATTCATTGTTTGGGCACACCATATGTTCACCACGGGTATGCCTTTATTTGGTGAGCTGTTCTTTATGTATTGTACTATGCTGATTGCCGTGCCCACAGGTGTGAAAGTATTTAACTGGGTCGCAACAATGTGGCGTGGTTCAATGACTTTTGAGGTACCAATGTTGTTCTCAATTGCCTTTGTGATTTTGTTCACAATTGGGGGGTTTTCTGGCTTAATGTTGGCATTAACTCCCGTAGACTTTCAATACCACGATACTTACTTTGTGGTTGCGCATTTTCATTATGTACTTGTAACTGGTTCATTATTCTCTATTTATGCCGGAGCGTATTTTTGGTTACCTAAGTGGACAGGGCATATGTATAGTGACTCCCTTTCTAAATGGCATTTCTGGTGTTCATTAATTTCAGTCAATCTACTCTTCTTCCCAATGCACTTTTTAGGTTTAGCTGGCATGCCTAGACGTATTCCGGATTATGCATTGCAATTTGCTGATTTTAATAAATGGGTCAGCATTGGTGGTTTTGCTTTTGGTTTATCACAATTGATTTTCTTAGCCGTTGTTATTAAGTGTATTCGAGGTGGAGATAAGGCACCAGCAAAACCATGGGATGGCGCAGAGGGGTTAGAATGGACCGTGGCAAGCCCTGCTCCATATCATACCTTTAGTACGCCGCCTAAGGTGGATTAGTTATGAGCAAAAATGCAGAGCAAAAACCTGTTAAACCGAATAACAGTAAAGTTATTAAAAAGTTAGTATTCATGGTATTTGCTATGTTTGGTTTCGGGTTTGCACTTGTGCCTTTGTATGATGTTTTTTGTGATATTACGGGCTTAAACGGTAAGACCAATGATGTAGCCGTAGTTTATTCTGATAATGGTATTGATACGTCACGTACAATAAAGGTGCAATTTATTACGCGAATGGCGAAAGGAATTCCTTGGCAATTCGAACCTATAATTAATGAAATTTCTGTACACCCAGGTGAAATGAAATTCGTTAATTTCTTTGCTAAAAATGAAGCGAATCATGATATTACTGGGCAAGCAGTCCCTTCCGTTTCGCCAGGCTTAGCCGCTGGATATTTTCAAAAAATAGAGTGTTTTTGTTTTGAGCGGCAACCATTAAGAAGTGGTGAAGAAGTCGAGATGGGTTTACAGTTTTATGTTGATATTGATTTGCCTGTGGATATTCACACCCTGACATTATCATACACTTTGTATGATATTACTGAAAAAAAAGACTCATAAACTATTTATCACGCTTATAAATATTATGAGTAAAAGAGGTAATAAAAATGACAACCAAAGAATATGAAAGTTATTACGTACCATCACAAAGCCATTGGCCAATTGTAGGTGCAGTTGCATTATTTATGATTGCTGTCGGGGCTGCTAATTATGTTACCGATATTAAAAATGAAGTTAGTGGTTATGGTGGTTATTTGCTACTAGCGGGAATTGCTTTAGTCATTTATATGGTAGTTGGCTGGTTTAGTAATGTTATTAATGAATCGATGGCTGGAAAGTACAGTCGTCAAATGGATAATTCATTTCGACAAGGAATGAGTTGGTTTATTTTTTCTGAGGTTATGTTCTTCGCTGCCTTTTTTGGCGCACTATTATACGCACGTACTTTTTCTATACCGTGGTTAGATGGTGCTGGAAATAATGCGGAAACAGCGGCTGTTTTATGGCCAGAGTTTACTGCTAGTTGGCCATTAATTAAAACACCTGGAGGCACCGAAACTACTGCTATGGGATGGTATGGATTACCATTAATTAATACTATCCTATTATTAACTTCTTCCATTACCGCACATTTTGCCCATGTTGCGCTAGAAAAAAATAAGCGATCACAGCTAAAAGCTTGGTTAGGATTTACTATTATTTTAGGTTTGACCTTTATTAGTCTACAAGTTTTAGAGTATTCCCATGGTTATTCTGAAGAAATGCAACTGTATTTAACAAGTGGGATCTACGGTAATACCTTTTACATGTTAACTGGGTTTCATGGTTTACATGTAACACTAGGCTGCATTATGTTAATTGTTATGTTCTTTAGAGTGTTAAAAGGACATTTTACACCTGAAAATCATTTTGCATTTCAGGCAACAAGTTGGTACTGGCATTTTGTTGACGTAGTGTGGGTACTACTTTTTCTATTCGTCTACATTTTGTGATGTTAAATACTTTGCTAAATCTGTAATAACTGCATTGAAGGTACTCATTAATTGGCGTCAACTCCGTGCCTTCGCTTTGCTCTAACGAATTTATTTATCAAAAATTATAAAAATATTAACTTTAATAAGGTCTTGGGTTTGGTGTAATTAGGCCGGTGAGTAACCCTATTAGTATTAAAATCACTATCGCTACCGAGACCATTAATCTCCGGCCAATGTATTTAGTCATAGAAGGTTGGTTTGGATCGGGCTTTTTATTCATAATAAATAAAGCACGAAAGAGGTTGTAAACCATGAATAGCATAAGTGTGATAATAATAATTTTAAATAACATACACTCAATATCCTAAGTATTAACTTGTTGTAAGGATTTTATTTTTGATGCCAAGTAGTACACCTTTAAGTATTGATCAAAAGCGATCAAATTATTTTAGTAAGCATAATTTACTTTGGCTAGTCTTTACTGTGCTCGTTTTTTCAACATTAGTAAAGCTTGGCTTTTGGCAAATTAGTAGGGCATTAGAAAAAGAGCAGCGATTAGCACAGATTGACAAACTAAGCGCTAAAAAACCAATCTCACTAAGTCAGGTTTTAACCCTCTCAAATAATGGAAGTTCTTTAAATAAAATCAACGATTTCCCTGTATATATCGAAGGAAGCTTTGATGAAGGAAAAGTATTCTTATTAGATAACCAAGTGAGTAAAGGGCGTTTAGGGTATCGGGTCTACCAAGTAGCAGAAACAAGTAAACACGCAGTATTGGTAAGTCTTGGTTGGATACAAGGATCAATAAATAGGCAAGAAATACCGGATGTATCAGCCTTGAGTGGGCAATATAAATTTAAAGGGCATATTCGTTTAATAGAAGTAGGTATTCAATTAGTAGAGCAAGTATTTTCTCAAGCAAGCTGGCCATTAAGAGTGCAGCAAATTGAATTAGATAAGTTTTCAGCTTTACTCAAGCGAGAGTTATTGCCTTTTGTTATTTATTTAGACGAAAGTGAAAAAATAGGCTTTGAAAAAAATTGGCAACCTATAGTGATGCCACCAGAAAAACATCGTGCTTATGCTTTTCAGTGGTTTAGTTTGGCGATAGCTTGGTTACTTTTAATGTTATGGGCTAAGTTTAGTATAAGTAAGGGTGATAATAAAAATAATAGTAAGGCGAAATAATATGAATTCAGTACACAATGAAGTATCAGGTGTTCAAGAGGCAACCATTAAAAAGAGTAATCGTCGAAGCTTTTTATTGATGATTGTTGTTTTTTTGTTACCCGTTATATTGGCTAAACTTGCTTTAGATGGCGAGTGGTTGGCAAAAAGTGTAACGAATAAGGGGACTTTGTTAACTGAGGAGCTAACGCTTGATAAATTAGGAATCGACAATTCAGCGTTTGAACATCAGTGGTTGATTCTTTATAGCCTCCCATTGAACTGTGAGGAAAACTGTCAACATACTTTAGAGTCTGTTCATAATACTTATGTAGCTTTGGGTAAATATATGCCTAGAGTTACCCCTGTTGCTCTGTATCAGTCTGTGCTGTCTAACGATCAACTGCAACACCTTTCACAAAGTCAGTGGCAGCTAGTAGCAACCCCAAGTAAAGCTAAAACAATTATAACAGAACAAAAAATATGGTTGGTTGACCCCCTTGGTAATGTTTTTATGAGCCATGAAATACCTAATGACACTAAGCAATTACCACATTTCGGTAAACAGATTTTAGCTGATATGAAAAAAATTCTTAAATATTCAAAGGTTGGTTAATATGAGCAATGTAGCACTGAATAGCGATCACACTAATATACTTAGAAAGTTAGTCATTCTGAGTATTGTGTTAGCGTTTATTGTTATTGCTTTAGGTGCATATACAAGACTGACGCATGCAGGACTAGGCTGCCCAGACTGGCCTACTTGTTACGGACAACTTGATGTACCTAAAACAGCAGAGCAAATTGCGAAAGCTGAATTAGCATTTCCTGAACGGCCCGTTGAGCCTCATAAAGCTTGGAATGAAATGATCCATCGATATTTCGCTGGTGCATTAGGTTTGTTTATTCTCGCTATTGCTTTTTTGTCATTTAAAAATCGTCATCAAAACACACCTTTACGCCTACCTTTACTTATTTTAGCGGTTGTTATTTTTCAAGCTGTATTAGGTATGTGGACAGTAACCATGATGTTAATGCCAATAGTGGTTATGGCTCACTTACTTGGCGGCTTTACTACTTTGAGTTTGCTATTTTTGTTGCATTTACGTTTACGAAAAACTCAAATAAGCGTCAGTGAGGCTCCAGTAAAAAAATATGGCAGCTTTGCTTTGCTTGGTATTATTGTTTTGGTTGGGCAAATAGGATTAGGGGGCTGGACGTCATCTCATTATGCTGCGTTAAGTTGTGTTGAATTACCTATTTGTCAGCCGGGCTGGCAAGAGCAACTGACTTTTGAAAACTCTTTTGACTTAGTGCCACCCGCACAGGAAAGTTATGAATTTGGGCACTTGCCTCATGAGGATCGTGTCACTATTCATGTGACGCATCGTTTTGGCGCTATTATTACTACAGTCTATTTAACTTGGTTGATGATAATGGTTTACCTTAGAGCTAAAACCAACGCCCTTAAAGTAGCAACATTAGTTGTAGGGGTTGCTTTAACAAGCCAGGTTTTACTTGGAATTTCTAATATTGTCTTGTCATTGCCGCTTGGCATTGCTGTTGCGCATAACGTGGTAGCGGCCTGCTTAATGTTAACGCTTATTAATTTAACTTATCGCTTGTACCATAGAGTATAAGGTAAGGAGATATAATGTCTGATGAAGTGCTAAATAATACAAAAATACCTACTATATCGATTTCTAGGTGGCGAGCTTATTATGATATTACTAAGCCAAAAGTAGTTGCTTTGTTAGTATTGACCGCGTTAGTTGGCATGAGTTTATCTGTGCCAGGCGGTTTGCCTTGGCAACTATTGCTACCTGCTATGTTAGGTATTGCGTTATTGTCATCTGCAGCGGCGGCCATTAATCACATTGTCGATGAAAAAATTGATGCGGTTATGGGCAGAACACATAATAGACCTTTACCTGAAGGTCGAATCACCACTAATAATGCCATCGTGTTTGCTTTTAGTATTGCCTTATTGGGTTTCATTCTACTCTATGGGTTAGTTAATCCATTAACGGCTTACTTAACGTTATCAGGGTTAGTGGGCTATAGTTTTGTTTATACCTTATATTTGAAGCGTGCAACTCCACAAAACATTACTATTGGCGGTCTCGCTGGTGCTATCCCGCCGTTACTAGGTTGGACAGCTATGACAAATGAAATTCATCCACATGCCTTGTTATTGGTTCTATTAGTTTTTACTTGGACACCGCCGCATTTTTGGGCCTTAGCCATTCATCGTAAAGATGAATATGCGAAAGTGAATATCCCCATGTTACCTGTGACGCATGGTATTAGCTTTACGAAAACCCAGATTTTACTTTATACCGTATTGTTATTTATTGTGGGTTTATTGCCTTATTTAGTTGGCATGAGTAATTGGCTATACTTAATTGGTGCTGTAGTACTTAATGCTATCTTTTTTGCTTATGCGTGGAAGCTTAAATTTAATGCTGATGAAAATACGGCTATGGATACATTCAAGTTTTCTATTATCCACTTGATGTTGCTATTTATTATTTTGTTACTTGATCATTATTTATTGCCAATAGGCTAGAGAAACTAAGGTATGAAAAATTATGTAATTTACATCGGCGGTTTTATTGCCGCTGTTATTGGAGTCTTGGCATTTCAACAAGTCAATAATGTTGAGCAACCAGAGCATGCTTTGTATTATCAACAGCCCAGAATAATTAAGCCCTTTGAATTAACGGATCATACCGGTCAGTTATTTACTAAAGCTCAATTAAAAGATAAGTGGTCATTAGTATTTTTAGGTTATACCTCTTGTCCTGATATTTGCCCTACTACATTACAAAATTTAGGTTTCATTTATGATGATTTAAAAGCGATAGCGAGCAACAGCCAAGTATTGTTAGTAACTGTTGATCCACATAGAGATACTCAAGAAAAATTAAACCAATATATACCTTATTTTAACGATGAATTCATTGCATTAAGGGGAGAGCATAGTGCGCTATTTCCTTTCGCACGTAATTTAGGTTTAATGTACGCTATTAGCGATGAAAGTGAAGGATATTTGGTTGATCACAGTGCGTCAATAGTGCTCATTAATCCTGATGGAAATATATCGTCTATATTTAAGCCTGAGCAAGAAGTTGGCAAAGTACCGGCCATTGATAGTGAGAAATTACTCAGTGATTATAAAAAAATAGTCGCGCTCTATTAAAGGCTGTACCAAGCTCCACCTTGTTGTAAAATAAACCATGGCTTCGAGTACCAATAGTATTGCCCTGGGTTATTTATACTCGCAGCGGTACAATTACAACGTACTCGGCCTACAGGTAAGTCACCGTTAAATTTGATAGTAAAACTATTATCTCCTTGCCATTGTACTTTTTGTTTACCTAAGCCGGAAATATAACAATTTAGACCTGATTTATAAAAGTCGTCAGTTTCTATAGTAAAAGTAACTTGTGAAATTTGTTTGTGCTCAAAGATAGTTTCAGCTTCTTTGCCTTCTAATTTGATAGTAAAAGGTAAAGAATTAAGTTTATCTCTTAATGCTGATATTTCATCGTAAGGCATTGAGGCAGGGAAGCGCGGTATACTGGTTAAATCTGTATTTAGTCCAACAGCACCAGACTGTTGTGAAAAGGCAATAAAATCATTCTCTTTGGCCCAGTTTTGTATGGTAGGGCTGTATTCACCATAAGGATATGCATAATATCGCCAACTTTGACCTGTTTTCTCTTCAATTATTTGCTCTGCTTTTAATAAGAGTGCACTCTGTTTAGCTAACCATTGAGTTTGCGTTAGATTGTCTGGAATTCTGGTCATAGAGTCGTGAGTAAAGCCATGGTTGGCAATAATGACTCCTTCATCAGCTAGGGCTTTAAGTTGTTCCCATGAAAGGTAAGAAGATGAACTTTGAGTAATAACACTTGGGTTCACAAAAATAGTGTAAGGGTAATTAAATTTATCAAGTAATGGCTTAGCATTTGTTTCTATGTCAAGGTATGCATCATCAAATGTAATGACTACTGTTTTATTTTTTAATGGTTGTTGCTTTTTAATTTTATCTATCAATTGAGATAGGGGAATAACATTAAAATTGTGCTCTTGCAGGTATTTTAGGTGCACTTCAAACTGAGTAGGGGTAATACTGGTACTTTTAGGGGTAGTGTCACTAACATGATGGTATTGTAAAATAACAGCACCAAAGCTAGTTGAGTGAAAAAGTAATAACAATAAGGTGATAAAATTAAGTTTCATGAGGTGTCTCTTGTCGCACTGATAACCTAAAATACCGTTTTTTTACCGAAATGACTAGTAATAGACTACTTAAGCATTTTTTTGCGTAAAAAATAGTATTATTTTTGCTAACAACCAACCAAACATAAGCCCTACAGTATTAGCTAATAAATCTAACCATTCTCCATAGCGGTTAACATAAGGTTGAACTAATTCAATTACACCGCTAAATGTAATAAAGCTAAGAACAGAATACAAAGAATATTTTGGGTATCGTAATGCCGCTGGTAAAACTAATGCAGCATACGCAATGAAATGGTGTGTTTTATCAGTGCCTGGCACACTCGGTAAATGAGTTGCAGGCCATAGTGATAATGTAGTAATAGCGACAATGAGTATTACTGTAAGATGAGACCAGTACTTCTGAATTAGATGA
This sequence comes from Colwellia sp. 6_MG-2023, assembly GCF_030547765.1. NCBI lineage: Bacteria > Pseudomonadati > Pseudomonadota > Gammaproteobacteria > Alteromonadales > Colwelliaceae > Colwellia > Colwellia sp. 6_MG-2023. Next base: position 12,941 of record NZ_JAUOPP010000018.1, read on the forward strand.
AGCATTAAGAAAGTTCTTTATCTTTGTGTTTATTTAGAATATTAAACCAGCGATTAGCAAAAATACCTAAATAACCCCAAGCGGAAATTATACAACCTAGAGCAATTAAAATCAGACCAGCTACTTGCCACAAGTGGTGGTAATAGTAACCGAAAGCAATAAATAATAAACCTAGGCTAAATAGGCCAAGCCCACGCAAAAAAATGGATAGACTTCGTGCGGGATCTTGACCTAATTTGGCTAATAAATTATTCATAAACTAATTTAATAGTAAGAGTGATCACCACGTTCATGTTCTGTGGCATCTTTTACGCCTTTAATTTCATCACCCATCATTTCGATGAGCTGAGCTTCAATACCATCTTTTACGGTAACATCTATTTGACTACAACCGTTACAGCCACCGCCAAATTGTAATACAGCATAGCCGTCATCGGTAATTTCAACTAAAGTACATTCACCACCATGTCCTGCTAATTGTGGGTTAACTTCCGCTTGTAAAAAATAATGAACACGTTCAAATAATGGAGCGTCATCAGCAACTTTACGCAATTTAGCATTTGGCGCTTTAAGGGTTAATTGAGAGCCCATTTGATCAGTAACAAAATCTATCTCGGCTTCTTCTAAAAAGCTTTTACTGTCAGCGTCAACCATGGCAGAAAATCCATCAAATGGTAATTCTATGTCATCAGGCTCTACAGCATCGGCAGGGCAATATGATACACCGCATTCTGCCTTAGCGGTTCCCGGGTTTACAACAAAGACACGAATATGGGTCCCTTCTGCTTGTTGGGATAATAGCTTAATAAAATGCTCTTGGGCGGTAGGGGATATAGTGATCATAATACAGTAACTCGCTTGTGCTCTTCAGTTTGAAACAGGAAATATAATCAAGCCATCGCAAAATAGATATTTATGAGGACTTAATAGCTTGAGTATACTTGAGCGTTTTACTCAAGTATAGGTATTTTACTTTGCAATATTGCTATGCGCTAATGATTTTTATGCTTTTATTTGCTATTTTAGCTGAGTTCATCAAATTGGAAGTTATTATGTCATTATATCGTTTGTTTACCTTGTTTATTTTAGTCATTCCTACGTGGATTTCTTTCGCTCAACCAGTACAAGAATATTTACCGAAACAAGCTACATTTAATTCAAGTACCCCTTTACCAAGTACAACGTTAGGTTTCGGAATAGGTGAACGTCACATAAGACATGATCAATTAAAGCAATACTTTAATACGCTAGCGCAAGATTCTACACGTATAAAAATGACTTCTATCGGTAGAACGCCACAGCAACGCGAGCAATTTTTAGTGACTATTTCAAGTCCTGAAAACTTAGTTAACTTAGATAATCTTCTAGCAAAAAGGCATGTACCCTACCAAACCCAAGCATCAAATAATGCCAATGAACCCTTGGTCATATGGTTAGGATATAGTGTTCATGGCGATGAAATTACTGGGGCTAATGCAGCTATGGTAGTGGCTTATTATTTAGCGGCTAGTGAAGAAGAACGTATTGAAACTATGCTAGCGAATACGATCATTGTCTTAGAGCCGAGCATTAATCCAGATGGAATGGATAGATTTGCGAATTGGGCGGCTACCTATAGAAGCTCTGCGGGTAATAGTGATCCTGAAACTATTGAACATCACCAAGGTTGGGTTAGTGGCCGAACTAATCATTTTTGGTTTGATCTTAACCGAGATTGGTTGTTGTTAACGCAACAAGAAAGTCAACACAGACTGAAGTATTTTCATCAATATCAACCTCATGTGTTAGGTGACTACCATGAGATGGGCGCTAACAGTAGTTATTTTTTTCAACCAGGTATTGCAAGCAGAACACACCCACTAACACCTAGAAAAAATGTGACGCTAACTAAAGCACTAGCGAAGTTTCATGCAAAAGCATTAGATTCAGCTCAACGTTTATATTATAGCGAAGAAAATTTTGATGACTTTTATTATGGGAAAGGTTCAACTTATCCTGATATTAATGCTGGTATTGGTATTTTATTTGAGCAAGCTAGCTCTCGAGGTATGCAACAAGATACGATTAATGGTTTGTTAACATTTGAATATGGTATTCAAAACCATGTTTTAACATCGCTTTCAACTATTGAAGGTGCATGGGAAAACCGTCAAGTACTTAAAGACTATAGACAAGATTTTTATCAACAAGCGCTTAAAAAAGCTAAAAAAGAAAAGTTTACTGGTTATTTACTTAGCGAATCGCAAGATGCTTATCGCTTAAATACTTTACTAGATAAATTAGCACAGCATCAAATTAACGTGTATCAACTTGCAGAAGACTTTAATTATAAAGAAAAAAATTATGCTAAAGAAACAAGTTATTATGTACCTATAGTGCAAAGCCAATACCGAGTTATTCAAGCTTTATTTACCCAAGGAACTGATTTTCCAGATAATACTTTTTATGATGTTTCCGGCTGGACTATGCCGCTAGCAATGAATATTGATTTTCAAGCTCTCGATAAAACTAGAGGTTTAACACTGAAAAAAGAGCCTTGGTCTTCAAAAGATATTGCTCATGTAAGCAAGTTATCTACTAAGGATACAGATTATGCGTATGCATTTGAATGGCATCATTTTTTAGCACCTAAGCTACTAAATAAATTACAAAATAAAAAGATCAAAACTAAAGTAGCAACAAGTGAATTTGTTAGTCAAGTTGATGGTAAGCAGAGAGTATTTGCAGCTGGTACTATTATTATTCCTGCCGGTATTCAGCAAACGTCGAATTGGCGTGAAAGCTTAGCTGAGCTAGCACATGAAACTCATATAGCGTTAGTAACAATTAATAGTGGTTTAACTAGTCAAGGCATAGATTTGGGTAGTAATTCATTTAAAACTTTAGAACAGCCAAAAGTACTATTGTTAGGTGGTAATGGGATCTCTCAATACGAAGCAGGCGAAATTCGTTATTATCTTGATGAAATATTACAAATTCCCGTTAGTATTATTGAGCATTCTCGTTTATCAACGGTTGATTTATCAAATTACAGTCATGTAATTTTAGTTAATGGTGACTATAGAGTTCTTTCAGATAGTCATGTTAGTCAATTGAAGCTATGGCTTAAGCAAGGCGGTGTAGTTTTTGCTCAAAAAAGTGGTGCACAGTGGCTAGCTAAACAAAATATATTATCTGCTAGCTTTGTAGGGAAACAAGAGATTGATCAGTTGTTTAATAGTCAAGGATTAACTTACCAAGACAAAGAACAGCTTAGCGCGAAAAAACGTATAGCCGGCGCTATTTTTGCTACAGAGCTTGATACCTCACACCCCCTTGCTTTTGGTTATACCGATAAACAGTTACCTTTATTTAGAAATAGCACCCTCATTATGAATTCAAGGCAGCAACCTTTCCTAACGGTTGCAAAATATCATGAAGAGCCATTGTTAAGTGGTTATACAGACGAAAAACTAGTTAACCTTATCGCGGATAACTCAGCGCTTGTTGCGCATAATTATGGGCAAGGTCGTGTTATTGCTACGGCTGATGTATTAGCCTTTCGTGGCTATTGGTTAGGAAGTGCAAAATTATTGGCAAATAGTTTGTTTTTTGCTAAAGCTTTTAATGCACCAACAAGGTAAATATTATTAATGATTTGTGTGCGGTAAGGTTAAGCAAACCGTGACAATAGTTACTTTACTAGCGCCCGCATGTTTTAATATTTTACTGATTTCATTGGCTGTGCTGCCGGTAGTTAATACATCATCAACAACAATAATATGTTTAATATCATTGGGTAATTCTTTAGCTAATGTAAAAGCGTTAGCTAAAGTTTGCCGCCTTTCTTTACCGGTTTTTCCAACTTGACTGGTATTATTTTGAGTACGAACTAACGTAACTTCATCGTAAGGTAACTGTAAAGATTGAGCCAATGGCTGTGCAAGTAAATGTGCTTGGTTGTAACCGCGAATTTGCCACTTATTAATATGTAAAGGCACACTTAAAATAAGATCAGCCGGCGAAGTTAACGTTGTTAAGTGTTGTTCTTTCCATTGTTGTGCAAGTAAGGTTGCTAATAGGGAGGCAATTTCAAATCGCCCTTGATATTTTAGTTGTGGTAACCAATGAGTGAAAGGGGGCAGATAAGGCGCTAAGCAAATTAAATGGTCGAAGTTAATATTGGGTAATGCTTTATTTATTGCCGGCCAATTAAGTAAATCACCTTGTACAATTGCTTGATTAAACATGGGTAAATCATTTAAACAAGATGGACAGAGTAATTTTTGTTGGCTGGAACTTATATCGTGTAGGCAATTACCGCATATATCACACTGGCCTAGTGTGGATAAAAAACGTTGATAGAGCATTTGTACTCTTTTTTTCCATGCCATTGGTCGTTCCATTTTGTAAAATAAAGCGCATTAATTAATTCTACTAAGGATAAGCATGGCAGAAACTCTCAATATTTCCATTTTTCCCAGAATAGAAACTCCAACTTCTCATAAAAAAACCTCTTTAGTTCTACTTCATGGCTGGGGACTAAATTCAGCAGTATGGCAGCCTTTTATTGATAGCCTACCGGATAGTTTTTTTAATGATTTTAATATAATTACCATTGATTTACCTGGCTTTGGTAATAATGTTAACAAAAAAATAAATCCTTACTCAATAACGAATATTTGCCAATCTATTGTTGGTAGCATCACAGAACAGGCTGTTTATATAGGGTGGTCTTTAGGTGGGTTAATTGCCACTGAAATGGCACTTAGTTACCCAGAAAAAGTACTGGCTTTAGTGACTATTGCAAGCTCCCCTTATTTTCTGGAAGAAAAAAGCCAAAAAATAGAAGAAAGCCAATTGATATGGCCAGGCATTAAGGCAAAAGTTCTTGAGGGGTTTCATCACCAACTCCAAGTAGATATTCAAAAAACGATTGGTAATTTTTTAAAAATACAAGCAATGGGGAGCTCAGCTATTCGCCAAGATATTAATAAAATTAGTGAGTTAGTTTTTCAATATACTATGGCAAATAAAACGACACTTGAGCAGTCATTAAAGTTGTTAGAAAGCAGTGATTATAGAAAGCAACTAAATAGCATAAAGCAACCATTTCTTCGTTTATATGGTGACGCAGATAGTCTTGTTCCTAAAGCCGTCATTGAGCAAGTGGAACACTTGGCGCCTACTAGCGATTGTTATCGTTTTAAGCAGGCTTCTCATGCACCATTTATTTCACATCTTGATGATTTTACAGTAGTACTGACTCGATGGCTTGTAAGTATGAGAAGAAGTCATTTTGTTAAACTAAATTAACTTTACTTTTTAAGTGTTTTGGTTAATAATTGGTCAGTGTAACTAAGGTTAATATAAAACCTAGAGAGGTAGATTTAATGGAAATTCAATCAGCATTTAATTCTGGTGTGCAAGGTTTTCAAAATGCCACTGAAATGGCCAATAAAGCAGCGGTAGATATAGTTGCTGAAACAACTGTCGCTCGTGATTCTGCAGTTAGTGAAATAGATGGTCAAGACACTACTACATTTAGTAGTGAGTCATTTAGTAATGCGAATAAAGTACCTGAATTAAATCAATCAATAGTTGAGTTAAAAGTTGCCGAGTATCAAGCTAAATCTGCAACTGAAGTAATAAAAACAGCAGACGAAAGCTTAGGTACTCTGCTTGACGTAACAGCGTAAATTACAAGTATTCTCTGAATGTTGATTTTATCAATATAATTAACTGTCTCGAATAATTTAATTATGAACATTACCCCGCAAGTACCAAATTTATCTATACCAACTGTGCTTAATCCGCACACCGAAAGCTTGCGCCGTGAAAATAATCAACGAGAAGTTATTACCCAACCAGCACCGACCAGCCAGTCATCTGCAGAGAAAGGAGTAGCATCTGATAAAGAGCGTGGCAGAACACCTGCTCAAAACAATGCTGATATCGATTTTGCCAGTATTACGGAACAGGCAGAGTTAGCAAATTCCAGTATTACAGAGCAAAATGAACAAGACAATGCCCAACAGGGCCAAGGAAATGAGCAAAAACCTGGATCACAAGATTTGTCTAAATCTGAAGGTGGTGATTCAGTTGATGGTAATGAAGAATATACCCCAGAACAAGAAAAAGTTATTAGTGAGCTTAAAGCTAGAGATCAAGAAGTTCGGGCTCATGAAGCTGCACATGCGGCTGTAGGGGGGGCTATTGCAGGTTCACCTAGCTATTCTTATGAACAAGGGCCTGATGGTAAAAAGTATGCGGTAGCCGGGGAAGTCTCGGTAGATGTTGCGCCGGTAAATGGTGATCCTCGAGCAACGATTACCAAAATGCAAAAAGTGTATTCGGCAGCCTTAGCCCCTGCGAATCCTTCCGCGCAAGATAGAAGTGTAGCAAGCGCTGCCACACAGCAAATACTTGCAGCACAATCGGAATTATTAGTTGAGTTAGCGCAAGAAGAAGGTGCTGCTAAAACAGCAACTGATAGTGAGGAAAATGATAATATTTCGGTAATAGAAACTTCATCGTCAAATAGACAAGCCGACGCTATTACTCAACGTTCATTAAGAATAGAAAGCTTTTATTCCGATATAACCAAAGCTTATGAAAAGGCTCCAACATATAATTTTGAACTTACCGCTTAATTACATTGCTAACTTCACTACCTCGTTGTTATTAGTAGTGTAAATAAACCTAATTAAAATATAAAAAGCCTACAAGTGTGTAGGCTTTTTGTTTTACTGAATAACTAAAAAATTAAATGCCGTAAGCTTGACGATATTGAGTAATACTCGCTAAGCTAGCTGCTAACTCGGACTGAGTGTTTTGGTCATGTTCTGAGTTAGTTGCTAATTTTTCTTCAAGAAAGGTGACTACATCACCTAAAGTTACAATTGAAATCACCTGTGTACCAAAGTCACGTTCAACTTCTTGAATAGCAGATAATTCACCTTGTCCTTTTTCTTGACGATCAAGCGCAATTAATACACCTGAAAGCTCAGCGTTATGGCTTTTAATTATTTCCATCGATTCACGGATGGCAGTACCAGCGGTGATAACATCATCAACTAACATTATTTTTCCCTTTAGCTCAGCACCAACTAATGAGCCACCTTCACCATGTGTTTTTGCTTCTTTACGGTTAAAGCAATATGGAACATCTACGTTATGGTGATCAAACAACGCGACAGTTGTTGTTGTAGCAATAGGAATCCCTTTATAAGCAGGGCCAAATACTAGATCAAAATTAATATTAGCATCAACTAATGCTGCTGCATAAAAGCGTCCTAACCGGGCTAAATCTCCACCGGTTTTAAATAAACCTGCGTTAAAAAAATATGGGCTGGTACGGCCAGATTTTAATGTGAATTCGCCAAAACGTAATACTTGTTTTTCTAAAGCAAACTCAATAAAGTCACGTTGATAATCTTTCATTTTATTCTTTCCTATTGATATCAGGCTAAATTAACGCTGCTTTTTGTATTTCAAATAATTCATTAATACTGTTTTTAGCAAGGCTTAACATCGCTTGCATTTCTTCAAAGCTAAAAGGCTCTTCTTCAGCAGTACCTTGAACTTCAATTAACTTGCCTGTATCTGTCATAACAACATTCATATCTGTTTCGGCATTTGAATCTTCAGCATAATCTAAGTCAGATACCGGCTCACCTTTATAAACACCAACAGATACGGCGGCAATCATATGTTTAAGCGGGTTAGTTTTTATAATATCCTTGGCACGCATATAGTTAAGTGCATCAACAAGTGCCACACAAGCACCGGTAATAGAGGCAGTACGTGTTCCTCCATCTGCTTGAATAACATCACAATCAACAGAAATTGTATTTTCACCTAAGGCTTTTAAATCGACCGCAGCACGTAAGGCACGAGCAATTAAACGAGAAATTTCTAACGTGCGACCACTTTGCTTGCCTGAAGATGCTTCGCGGCGCATACGTGTGTGAGTAGAGCGAGGCAGCATACCATATTCAGCTGTAACCCAACCTTTACCTTGGCCCTTTAAAAAACGCGGCACACCTTCTTCAACCGAGGCAGTACAAATAACCTTGGTATCGCCAAATTCAATTAATACTGAACCTTCTGCATGACTAGTGAATTGACGAGTTATAGTTACTGGACGTATTTGTCCTAATGTTCTACCGCTTGGGCGCATGTTGTATTCCTAAAATGAAAAATCTATTAATTAAGCTTACTATTATAATCCAGCAAGGATTAATTTGAAATATAGTTAACAAAAACTAGATCTCGTTGTTTTACCTATACGTTAGGTAATATGTTAATTTAAATTTTAATAGTAATGGTCGCTTAATTTATACGGACGGATAAAGTCTAACAGTAGTGGATAAAAATATTGTAACGAGATAAGATCTTTAGATTTGATTGGCAAAGATCGCATCTTTTTATTTAAAAGGCGAAATTCGCCATTTTATAAAAACGTTTTATACTGAAGGTAACGTAAATTTTTTAATTAAGTTCTATTTGGGTCTTTGTTTTATATGGATTTATACAATTGACTATATTAAATAATTTTGTGATTTTTTATTTTTTAAGTAGATCGTAGGCAATTATTTATGACTAATACAAGTAAACTTTTTATAGCATTGTTCTCAATTCTTTTTTTAGAATCAATCGCGATAGCGTTTGTTTATAATACTTTTTTAGAAGCGATTGTTATAGGTTTACCAACCACGTTAATTGTTTTATGGCTAATTAAAACAGCGCCAGAAGCAACGTTAACAAAACATACCGCAGCAATTGCTGCAATGGTTTATGCTGCCTTGCATATTCATCAACTGAACGGCTTAATTGAAGTTCACTTCGAAATATTCATTTTAATGGCGTTATTGGTAATTTTTAGAGATTGGCGCGTGTTTATTTCAGCCATTGTTGTCATTGCAGCTCATCATTTTTCATTTTATTTCATGCAAAGCAGTGACATGCCTGTATATATTTTTGACCAAGACAAGTTAAAATTTTCTACTGTAATCATCCATGCTGTTTATGCGATAGTCGAAGCCGCTATTGCCGCGTTTATTGCTAAAACCTTATATGATGATAGTTTTGTTGGAACAGAGTTATCGACAGTCACTGAAAAATTAACCGCACATGAAGACTCAATTGATTTATCTGTTAGATCGAATGATAAGAGAAATAAAGTGTTAGGTAGTTTTAATAAGCTTTTATCGCGACTTGAAAATGTTATTTCTGAAGTTAAAAATCAAACTAGTGAATTAGTTGAACACTCAAATAATTTATTGAAAACTCAAGCAGCATTGACACTATCAGCTGATTCACGTAAGCAAGAAACGGACATGATAGCTACTTCTATTGAAGAAATTGTCGTCACTATTAATTCAATTGCTAATGAAACGGCAGAATTGAGTGATCAAATGAATCAAGTTAATGAGTTAACTCAAGAAACAAGTAGTAATATTAATAATATAAATCAACATAATCATGAGCTTGCTTCATCACTTAACCGAACGAATACCGAAATAGAGGGATTAGTAGAATCAAGTTTAATGATCACTACTGTATTGAATGAAATTACGGGGATTGCTGATCAAACAAATTTACTGGCATTAAATGCCGCAATTGAAGCCGCTAGGGCTGGAGAACAAGGGAGAGGTTTTGCTGTAGTTGCTGATGAAGTGAGAGCCTTAGCTAATCGAACTAAAGAAAGTACAGATAAAATAAGTGACACTTTAATAAAACTTAACAGTTCTTCTCAATCTTCAACTGAATCTATGAATCAGTGTATTGAAGCGGTAAATTCTATTATTGCAGTCTCTGAAATGACGAGTGAAAAAATATTGAGTGCTGTTGGCTTAGTTACCAATTCAACTGATATTGCCGTATTAGTTGCTACCTCAGTGGAAGAGCAGTCTTCAGTGATTAATGGTATTTCTCAAAATACAGAGAATATGAAAAACCTTGCGTTAGATGACGTAAAAGGCATAGAGCAACTTAAAGAAGAATCAGACCATATTAATCACTCAGCTGTTGTACTGAATGATAGTGTGAAACGTTTTTCTTAACTGTATAAATTACTAATTTAATGAGCCAAGTAGATAATAATGTGGGACGATATCAATATATCGTCTTCATTATTTGGTTAATTTTTATTGTGATTGCTGCTAAATATTTCCTCTATGACAGCTTAAGTTTATTTGATCCAGAAAATAGATTAAGCGGGGATTCGGCGGTTATTGTTGATGAAATAAAATCAAATTTAGTATTAGAGAATAATTTATCCAAGAAAACTATCATACATTTCACCAGTCAAGATTGCGCTTGTGCTGTTTATAGTGAAGATCATAAAAAAGCGACTAATCAGTATTCTATAGAGAATGATTTTGAAATAAAAAATATAGAACTTTCAGATAAACAACGTCATATTATTCCATCAACGCCAGCAGTATTAGTTTTAGATGAGCATGGGGAGTTAATTTATTTAGGCCCTTATGCTAAAGGTCTTGAATGCTCAGCAGGGCGCTCTATTGTTGATATAGTGCTAAAAAATTATGTTAAAGGCTTTAATGCTAATTTAATTATAAATAATGCCAAGGGCTGTTATTGTAATCTTTAATTTAATTTAATTTAATTTAACTTAACTTAACTTAATTAAGCTAAGCTTAATCATTATCTATAATGTTTGAAAGAAGGGCATAGTGAACACTATGCCCTTTTTGATAAAATATAGGTTACCAATAAGCAATTATTTTAATTTAACCTGTATTACGCATTCCTGTAGCAATACCCGCCATACTCACCATTAATACTTTTTCGTTTTCTGTATTTTCAGGTTGTGCTCTTAAGCGCTTAAGGGCTTCAATTTGTAAAAGGTGCAAAGGTGCTAAGTAAGGACGACGAAGCTCAAAAGAGTTCTGGTTCCAAGGGTCATTTTCTAAGGCTTCCTTTTGTCCTAATATAGCTAAGACGGTTCGCTTGTCTTGTACAAGTTGCTCACGTAATTCATCACCCATAGATTTAAGTGAATTATCGACTAAAGAAGTGTCATACAAGGCAGACATTTTACTGTCTGATTTAAAGTAGACCATTTCAGTTAATGAAATACGAGAGTTGAAGTAAGGCCATTGTTGTAACATTTCTTTAATTAGAACTTCGTTGTCTTGATAAGCCTCTTTAATCGCCGTTCCTAAACCAAGCCAGCTAGGAATAACTAAGCGGTTTTGACTCCAAGCAAAAATCCAAGGGATAGCACGTAACGATTCAATCCCGCCATCTGACTTACGTTTACTCGGACGTGACCCTAACGGTAAAGACGACAGTTCTTGCTCTGGTGTCGCTTGACGGAAGTACTTAACAAAGTCGTCATTACCTTGTACATATTTACGATAAGCTTGGCAGCTTGTCTCAGACATGGTATCCATGATATTTCGCCATGCTTGTGTTGGCACTGGCGGTGGATTAATTAAACATTCTAAAATGGCTGATGCGTATAAATGTAAACTACGGTTAGCTAAGTTAGGCGTACCAAATTTATGTCGGATGGTTTCACCTTGCTCAGTTACACGTAATCCACCATCTAAAGTACCTGGCGGCTGTGAGGCGATTGCAGCATGCGCTGGACCTCCACCACGACCAATTGTACCACCGCGACCATGGAATAATTTTAGCTCGATGTTTTTCTCAAAAAACACCTCAACTAGTTTTTCTTGGCATTTATATTGACCCCAAGTTGCAGCCAGTACCCCAGCATCTTTAGATGAATCACTATAACCAATCATTACGTTATGTTGCCCATCACAAGTAGCATGATAACTTTCAATGCTTAATAGCTCTGCCATCACTTGTGGTGCATTATCTAAATCTTCAAGTGTTTCAAATAATGGTGCTATTGGCATATTCCATTGCACACCCAAGGATTTAAGTAATAATTTAACCGCTAAAACATCACTTACTTGGCTGGCCATTGAAATAATATAAATACCAAAAAGCTCTGCAGGTTGCTCGGCAATTAATGCATAAGTATCAAATACCTCTTGTGTGTCTGCTGTCCAATTATGTTTGGGTAATAAAGGGCGTGGATTTTGAAGCTCGGCGAGTAAAAACTCACGTCGTTTATTTTCATCCCAATCGGTATAATTGCCAAGGTTTAATAATGCTGTTACCTCAGCTAGTGCACTGTCGTGTCGCTCACTATGTTGTCTAATATCAAGCTTAACTAACGAAATACCAAAGCTATTTACCTTACGAATTAGATCAAGTATTAGTGAGTTAGCAACATTGGTTAGCCCTACTGCTAGTAAGCTATTACGACATACTTGTAATGGCTGGCGCAATTGTTCAGAATTTGATAGTACGCTTTCTGTATAGCCCTCTTTTAACTGTTCAATAGAAGTTTTTAATAGTTGAATGACAGGTACTATTTGCTGTCGGTAAGGGCCACGAGAATCTTTATCTGCTTGTGTTAGTTCTGCAGTGGCTTTTGACATAGAAAGCTCTAAATAGAGCGCTTCAAAGTCACGTAAATACAAGGTACATGCCATTAATCTAGCATTAATTAAGGCTTCTTTACTCAAGTTTGCGGTAACGAAAGGGTTGCCGTCGCGATCACCTGCCATCCAACTAGCCATAGTGATTGGTGTATATTCTTCAGGTAAACGCTGTCCAGTGACTTTATAAGAAAAATCATCGAGTTCCCTCATAAATTGAGGAATAGCATACCAAAAATTGTCTGAAATACTATTGAGCCCCCAACGGGATTCATCGAGTGGACTTGGACGTTGTTGTCGAATTTCATCAGTATGCCAGGCTTGTTCAATTAACTCTTCAATACGAGGAGATAATGCATTGTCGGGCGTATTTAACGCTTGGCCGATTTGATTGTATTTGTGAATAAAGGTTCTACGGTTAATTTCTGTAGGATGTGCTGTGAGTACGAGTTCAATTTTTAACTTTTTCAGTGCCGCTGTTATTACATCAGGGCTAACGTTAGTAATATGACTTTCAAGCTCTTCAAGAGGATGGGCAAGGTCTAATTCACTCAAACCTTCTTCACTGGTAGTGTATTGTTGTTCGGCTACATTTAATAAATTTAAAAATTGACTGAAAGCTCTAGCGTAAATAAGTAGTTCTTTTTCGCCACAATGAGCAAATTTCTCTTGTAATGCGGCAATAGCAGCAACATCACCAGCAGCTATTTCTCTGCCTTCTAAGCGCACAGTTTCTATTCTTTGTAGCCATTGCTGACCTTGATCTACAGCAATGGTTTTACCTAATAGAGTACCTAAATCGCGTACATTTTGTTGGATAGGTTCTAACATAGAGTCCCCTTAATGATTAGTTTACAGCTAAAGAAGTAACCTCTATTCGGGTTGGAGCATTATACAAGAAAGTCGAGGTTAAATAATAAACACTAATTGATATTATCATTATCATCAAAATAAAAGTTATAACAAAGATAACCTATATATAATTTTTATAATAAAGATAGATATAAGGCTACATTATGCAGAATACAACGTTGCACATTCTGAAAAGAAGCGATATTACAATTGCTTGCTGCAGTCTTAAAAAAAACTGGTGTTAGCTTATATTAGTTAACTTAAGCTTATCGTGACTTCAATAATAAGCTTAACTAAGTGAAGCGCTAGCTAGATTAAACAAGCTCAGGCATAATTTACCTTTATTTGTAACAATATAAACAAGGGTTAACTATGATTTACAGCATGACTGCTTTTTCTCGTGTAGAAGTTAAAGGTGATTGGGGAAACGCCGTTTGGGAAATTCGCTCAGTTAATCAACGTTTTTTAGAAACTTATTTTCGCCTACCTGAACAATTTCGCGGTATAGAGCCTGTGTTACGCGAACGTTTTCGTAAACAGCTTAATCGCGGTAAAGTAGAGTGTAATTTACGTTTCAATGCCAATATTGCTAATAAAAGTGAGCTAGCATTAAATGAAAATCTTGCACTACAACTTTTACAACATGCTAATTGGATTAATGAGCAAACACTGAACAGCCAAATAAATCCATTTGAAGTAATGCGTTGGCCTGGTGTTATGGAGGCTCCTGAATCAGATATGTCTGCTATTCAGGCTGAATTACTTGCCGCGTTTGATCAAGCGCTTAAAGATTTTATTGCCGCTCGTGCTAGTGAAGGTGAAAATCTCAAAGGTATGATTGAACAGCGTTTAGATGCGATAACTGCTGAAGCTCATAAAGTACAAACCTTTATGCCTGAAGTCATTGCTTGGCAGCGTAATCGTATTATTGAAAAGTTTACTGATGCCCAGATTGATCTTGATTCAGGACGCGTTGAACAAGAATTAGTTTTATTGGCTCAAAAAATGGATGTTGCCGAAGAACTTGACCGTTTAAATAGTCATGTTGGCGAAACTAAAAAAATATTAGAGAAGGGTGGCGCTCAAGGCCGTCGTTTAGACTTTATGATGCAAGAATTTAATCGTGAAGCGAATACCCTTGGCTCAAAATCGATTAATACCGACATTACTGCTAGTGCAGTTGAATTAAAAGTATTAATTGAACAAATGCGAGAACAGATAGCAAATATTGAATAGCTATTTGTGAAGTTCAATATCTTTCTGTATAGCTATTAAAGCCTCAGTTTCTGAGGCTTTTTTATTGTTGAACATACCATTACACACAGTTACAACATGCATAAATAAATTAAAAATTTATACATGTATTGATTAAATGTATAAAAAGATAGATTTTCTATACATATAAATTTTATATGTATAGACTAACTTTATTTATATACATATTCTAAATTAATCGAAACTGGATACAGCATGGGTGAATTACCGTTAGCTAATATAGAACAATGGGAAACACGAGCCGTACTTAAAAAAACGGCTGTTGCCCATCGTTACTTAGCTGAATTAAAAGGGGTTGCAGAATCAATTCCTAACGAAGCTATCTTAATAAATACGCTTACCCTGCAAGAAGCAAAGCACAGTTCTGAAATTGAAAACATTATTACCACTCACGACGAACTATTCAAAGCGGAGCTACTTACTGAAGCGGCAATAAATCCAACCACCAAAGAAGTTCAAGACTATGCCATTGCATTAAGACAGGGCTTTGCTTTAGTTCGTGGTACAGGGTTAATTCGCTTATCTGATATTCTTGAAATTCAACAAACGTTAGAAAAAAATAAAGCCGGTTTACGTAAATTACCGGGCACAGAGCTTAAAAACGTTCAAACCGCTGAAGTTATATACACGCCACCACAACACCCACAAGATATTGAACGCTTAATGGATAACCTTGTGCAATATATCAATGACGATGAAATGTGCACAGCTGATCCACTGGTAAAAATGGCAATAATCCATCACCAGTTTGAAAGCATACACCCATTTTACGACGGTAATGGTAGAACGGGTCGTATTATCAATATGTTGTATTTGGTGGCACAAGAATTACTTGATTTACCCGTACTTTATTTAAGTCGTTACTTAATTGAAAATAAGGCCGGTTACTACCAACAATTGCAAGCTGTGCGAGACAGTGGTGAATGGGAGCCGTGGTTGTTATATATGCTCGAAGGTATAGCTGAAACAGCTAAAGCAACCATTGCTATGATTAAAAGCATTAAAGTACTTATGCGAGAGTTTAAACAAAAAATCCGTAAAGAATTACCTAAGATATATCGTCAAGAACTACTCAACAACTTGTTTAATCATCCTTATACAAAAATTGAGTTTGTTATGAATGACCTTGATGTAACGCGCTTAACAGCCGCTAAATATTTAGAACAATTAGTAGAAATAGGTTTATTACACAAAGAAAAAATAGGTCGAAGTAATTACTATATTAATCAGGCATTAGTTTCTTTGTTTGTGGAGCATAATGAATGATATCCTTGTCAAAATAGATCTTAAGAAAGTTTACCATTGCTTTATAAGCATGTAACAAATATTGCTTGATAAAGTAAATACTGAAAATATTAGATACGTCGTTTACAACGATATCCGTGATTGGCAGAGACGAGAAAAAGCCAACATCATTGATGCCTTCTTTAAATTCGCACAAGCAGAGCAACAAAGTGAAGCGGATGAATTAATCAAATCTGAGGGTTTGAATATAGCTGAAGCTAAACGTTATATATCAACTTCTTCAAAGCGTGAATACGCCAGTGAAAATGGCACTGAATTAAATTCTACATTGCCTAAAATGAGTCCGCTTAACCCGCAATTCAAAACCAAGAAACAAACAGTTTTTCAGAAAATAGCGGCGTTTATTGAGAAGTTTAAAGGCGTTGGTGGGAAGTTGCTGTAAATGATTCTGTTGTTTGCAATTAACTAGCAACTTAAATCAGGAATATTACGTAAAGAATAGGTAAATGGATAATGGCTATATATTAAGTAAATTTAACTCAATTACTTACAAGCTTCATCAAGATTAAAATAAGAGTAATAGAGTAATGGCTGAGCTTAAACCAAATAAGCACCTTATTTGATCGTGATAAATTTATGCTCTCAAAACACTTGAAAGATGCTCTCTCTAGCAGTTAAATTTATTTATCCACCGGCAAAGGTACAATAAAACGTGGTTACTTCTATAAAAAGTAACCACGTTTGTTATTAAAATTTAATTTAACAGAGGTACAAATAGCTCTTTTGGTAATTCTTGTGCATTAGGTGCCGACAAAGTCACCATTTTACTTTCTGGTATTAAGCCAGCTGTTGCTAACGCACTTTCAGGTTGTTCGTTTGGTACTGTTTCAGGTTGAGCTGATGCTTTAGGACTTGAGCTATCATCACAGGCCATCAACGAAAATGCAGCTATAATAAGCAAAATATATTTCATTATTGCTCCTTAATATTTCACCCAAAAACTAGCATTATCGTGAATTTCACTTAATGTTAATTTACCTTCTGCTTCAATCAACGCTTGAGTGACAGAATTACTACTGTATGCTTCGTCATTCCACCAAACAATTTCTGCATCATCAAATATGCTCATATCATGTAAATGCTGATCTGCACCTGTCGTATATTGATTCCAACCTGGAGCACGGGCAGGCATGACCATTAAAGATGGCGCAGGATTAGCTGTTCCACTACTACCATGATCATGATTACCGGTTTCAGTATCCCAGCTAACAGAGATTTCTTGATCGTTATCATTGAGGCAGTATTGTGTTACTGGAATAAATACCGTGCTGAATATTGCATCGGGTAATTTACCTCTAAAACTTACCGTGTAATATTGAGTGTCGCTATCTCGCTCAGTACCCGCTGTTTTAACCCAAGTGATTTCGTTATAACCCTGGTCAGCTTCAACAGCTGTTGCTTGACCAAAGACCGCATCAATGGCATGAACTGATGTAATGCTTGAAGGGACTTTAGCGACAATACGTATAGTATCTTCAGCGCCAGAAACTTCATCGGTACATCCATGTGGAATACTTAGTTCAACAATACTTGTTGTATTAGAAAAGTGAGGGCCTGCAACTATGCCAACATGCGCCTGAGCAGCTGTTGTAATTAAACAAGAGCTTGTTAATAATGTTGTTTTTAATATGCTTCTCAATTTATCTTCCTTTTTTTAATGTAAGCTGAGGGAGATTATAAAGAGAATAAATAAAAATAAAATGTGGTAAATTGTCGCAGTTATGCTGAAAAATAATAGTTCAAAACTTGATAATGAGTTTACCTCTATTTAATCTAACGTCAGCCTATTTAACTTTAATATATATCTGATTTAACGAGGTATTCTGTCGAGTTTAAGCGCTGTTCAGTAATTGGGTGAAGCAATGGATAGCCGCTTTTTGGGGGGATTAAGGCTGGAGGTAAACACTGAGTTGAATTTAAAAATCAATTAATTACCCTTCAGTTTCAAACTAGATAGATAAACTAGAATTTTATACGTTTAGCCAATAACAAAGTCGATAAAAACGAGAGCAGTACAAACAATCAGTAAAGCAAGTGAAGGCCATTTTATCCAGTGAGTTTTAAGCCATAAAATGCGCAAAGCACTCGTTTCTTCTACGTTTTTCAATTTTCCGGTTTGTCTTAATCGTAAGAAGTACATGTAAATGCCACTAAAGCTAAGAAAGCTTAAGGCAAGACCAAAGACAAACCAAACATACCGGTATATCCAATTTGAAAATGTACCAAAATGTAGTGGGTCTGCAGCTTCAGATATTCGCAAGTGCCAATTTAATTTATCGCCTTCTCGGCCACCAATGTATTCACCACTATGGCTATCAAATACTTTCTTATTAGCACGATCTCTGACTAAAAAGGCATGTTCTTGTCCATCAATTTCAATCCGTTGTTGTTCAGGAATAAAGCGTATTTGGTTAATAATATAGTGAGGGTGATTTGTTGCTATATATTCAACAGCCTTTGATAATGCTGTTGTAGATGGAGATGTTATTTCCGTTGATGGGACTGTTGTTACTTTATTTTCTATGATTGGATAACTAGCATTAGCTCCCCATTTTTCAGCTAAATACCAAGTGCCTGTGAGGCTAATGATCAACACAAGCCATAAACTCCATAAACCAATAATTTTATGTAATTCAGCCCAAAATAGACGCTTTGTACTAGCTTCTTTTCGTGGTGTTGTGGAAGGTACTAATGTTTTACTTGCATGGAAACTTGATTTTATACGACCCAATGCAAAGAAATATCGCCACCAATGTCGATATATATAAAATGAAGAGATGAATAGCAATAGCATTGCTAAGCCTAGGAAACCAACAATAGTAATTCCCCACTGTGTTGGTAACATTAAATGTCGGTGTACTTGTCGAAAAAATCGTTGCCAATTAAGCCATAGACCTTCACCTGTAATACGATGATCAAATGCATCGAGGTAAATTCTAAATCGTTCACCTTTAATATCACGTGCGATAACTTCAACATTATGCCATGGTAATTGCGGTCTATTAATACTGTCTATTTTGGTTTCAGGGAAGTGATAATTAACGCGAGTCAATAATGTTGGCCAATCTAATTTTTGGTCATAGGTTACTTGGTGTTCTGCTCGAATAGCTGAATTAGTTAACCAGTCTAAATCAGTTGAAATGGTTGCGAATGTTCCGGTTACTAACACAAAAGAAAGCAGCAGGCTTAAATGAAAGCCTGCCCAATGATGTAGTGAAAACCAATTTTTTTGTGTCATAAAATAGAAGGGTGAGTTTAAATAAATTTAAGCGTCATTTCCTTAAGGGATTAAAATTGGTAAGTTAATTGACCGATAACGCTGCGCGGACTACCAGGGAAGTGACCATTACGCTGACTGAAACCACTAACGGCATACTCTTTATCTAAAAGGTTGTCGATATTGATGCTTAATAGCAAATCGTCCCATCTTGTTGTCCAACTCATATCAAACACGGTAAAAGGTTTAACCGTTTGTCCAGCTAAACTATATTGTTTACTAACATAATTTACACCAAAGGCAATTGATGAATCAATAGTGCTTATTGCATATCGAGTCCATAATCCTGCTTGATGCCTTGGTGCATTAGTAAATTTACTGCCATCACCAAAAGAGTTGGTAATTGTATCACCTGTTACACCTTTAATGACTATAGTGTCGTTATATGCGTAGTTAGCGGTAATTGTGATATTGTCACCGAGATCACCAACTAGGGTCGATTCAAATCCGTTACTTTCTACTTCACCAATATTAAGTAATTCAGGAATTCCGTTATCACCAGCATTTTCGTCAGGGTTTGACATCACAACATTTTGTTTATTAATGCGATAAATAGCAAAAGTACTCATGATTTTGCCATCTAACCATGAACTTTTTATGCCAAGTTCAGTTTGTTTACCTGTTTCTGGCGCTAGTAACCCTTCATTAGCAACGCCTTCTTGATCGCTTGAAGATACAGGATTGAAACTCTCAGAGTAGTTGATATAAACAGACAAGTTTTCTTGTGGTTGATACGTTAAGGCAGCGCGTGGTGTTACACCATGGTCAGAGTAGCTATAATCTGTGGCTTTATTATATTCTTTAAAATTGTCGTAACGAAGACCGGCGATAAATGTCCATTGCTCATTAAATTTCATAACATCTTGTACATAGATACCATAACGATCAGTTTTGACACCATCGCCACCTTGGTCTGTTAAGTTGTATGTTGAAGGGTCCGTTAAACCATAGTTTAGTGTGAAAATATTAAGATTTGCGACACCATCGGCTTCGTACCGAGCGCGTAAGTAATCATATTCTGTATCAACATGATGAATATCTGCCCCGAATAATAATTGATGAGTAATATGGTCGCCGTCAATGGTATAAACAAAGTCTGTTGTTAAACTGCTTTCTTCATTGGCACGGTATTGTTTACGGTATTCACGTTTAATGGTTTGGTCGTCAATATTAGCTTCACCATCACTGTTTACATCTACCCACTCACGAGATTCATGGTAGGCTTGATCGCGTTCGTTATCTAAATATCGAAATGTGGTATTGACATAAAAATCATCGGTAAAATAATGATTTAAACTTGCTTGTAACACCAGGGCTTCCATATTTTGGTAGTCAAATTTTTCATTAGCGTTATACGATGGATCAACAAGAAAGTTACCTTGATCATCGGTAGGTACACCACGTAAGCGATTACCGCCTAAGTCTTGTTTAATCCAGTCAACACTGGTTGTTAATGTCGTTGCATCACTAAGATTAAAGGTTAAACCACCTACTATTTCAGTATTTTTAGCGTCTGCATTATTTCTAAAACTATCTTCTTGTTCATAAAAACCACCTAGGCGGTAAGCAATATCTTCAGACAACCCACCGGTTAGATCTAATGATGCACCGTAAGTTGCATTGTCACCAAGGGTAAACTTTAATACACGTTTTTCATTAAAACTTGGCTTTTTAGTCACGTAGTTAATCATGCCGCCTGGCTCACCACCACCATATAATGCTGAAGCGGGGCCTTTTAGCACTTCAACACGACTAACGTTGAAAAGTTGTGGCACACCAAAGCCTGAATAAGGATCGCCTCTAACGCCATCGTAAAAAACGTTTGCATCATCACGAAACCCGCGAAAAGTAACGCCTGAATAGCTAAATTCACTAACACCAGCAATAGAGCGATAAAGGTCGGTAATATCTCGTGCTGCTTGGTCAATAATAAGTTGTTCTGTTAGTACTTGTGCTGATTGTGGCAATTCTAATAATGATAAATCGGTTTTAGTACCAATTTTACTTTCAGTTTCTAAGTAATATTGCTGGGCTCGACCAACAACTTCAATTGTTTCTATTTTTTCTTTTGTTGCAGCGGATAAATTATCGGAAACAATAAAAGTAGACAGAGATAAACAAAGCAATATTTTTTTTCTTGTAAACATCATAACGCCTTAAAAAGCATAACCATCAGTAATAATTATCTAAATGGTAACCATTATCATTACTATAGGCAATAAAAATAGTGTATATACTTTAAAATAATAATTATCAATAGAGGCTTTTACGTTAACTTTAGCGTGTTGTAGAGATAAATTTTTATAAGCTAGTGCTTGTTTTAGGTGATGATACTTGGAAATAAACAATCTAACTATCTGTTTTAATTTAACTTAATTTTTATTGCTTAGCGCTAAGTTGATAACTATTAAATAATTAACAACTTAGCTTAAAATTATACTGAATAACAATACAACATGTATGATAATAGAGGACTAGATGCTTCTAAGGCTTTAGTGCTACCATGATATTTCACATGGAAAATGAACATCATATTTCAAAGACACTTTTCGATAAGTGTGGCTAAGTTGAAGAGTTAATAATAAAAATTTATGGCTAACAATACATTTACACCTGAATTACTTGAACAAAATTTTACCCTAAATGAATGGAAAAAAGGAACAAGGATTTTTCAAAACAAAGGTGTGAAAACTTGCGCCCTTGATGGAGAAACTATTCGAGGTGTCGTTTTTAGTGAGCGTTCTCGAGAGAATAGTTATTTAACGCGTTTAGTTTTTAATAATAAGTCCGGTGTTATTGCCAGTTATTGTGATTGCTATATTGGCCGAGATTGTAAACATGGCGCGGCGTTAGCACAGTGCTTTATTCTCCAAAACTTTGATGAAAGAAGTACCGCTTCTTCTGAAAAAGTGATTGAAAAATGGATTAATCGTTTTCAAGCACAGCCGAGTCGTTATCAATCTAATAGTCAACAAAAATCCTTACTCTATTTCTTAAAGCCAAATAGCTATAACGAAGACGATTATCTTACCTTAGAAATTAAATCTACGCGGCCGAAAAAAAGTGGTGGTTGGAGTAAATCGCTTATTAGTGAATATTCTACTACATCATTAATTAATAGTGCTTATGCCAATAATGATGATGTAGCAGTACTTACCGAGCTTATGCGAACGAATCAATTTGGTGAGAATATTAAATACTTTGATTTGTTTGAACGCATAATTAACACTAAACGTTGTTTTTGGCATGCCAATTATGACTTAGATCAAGCGATTACTTTAGGTGAGCCGTTAGAGGCAAACTGGCAATGGTTATCACTAGATAACAGCTTACATACTCTACAACTGGTTTTAAAAGAGCCTTCAACGAGTATACATATTATTAAAGCACAACCACTGTGCTATTACGATGAAGAACATAATTGCTTTGGAGAAATTAAAACTAATACGCAATGTGATTTTGAAGCTGATTTACTTAATTCGCCTATTTTTGAAGAAGATAAACTACCTTGGGTAATAAATAAACTCTCAATGTCATTAGGAGATGCCTCGCAACGTTTACCTAAACCTAAAACGCAATTCTCACAAGAATTAACGAGACCTGAGGTGTATTTACATTTTTCGACACCGGCAAGAGCGGAGCCTCAGTCAGGATATGTAAAAGTTAGTTTTTCTTATCAAGGTCAATTAGTTAATCCGCATAATGAAGATGCCACTGTTAGTGATACTGTTAACAATACTAAGCTGTATCGAGATTTAGCCTTTGAACAATCGGTAGTCGATAAACTCGACACCTTGCATTTTTCAGTGCAGCCTAAGCGTAAAGCGTATACCCATCAGGGGTTTTTAAAGAAAGAAAAACCAGCGGAATTTTTAATGCTAATGCAAGGCCGTTATTTTTGGCATCGCTTTCTAGATCAAAAATTACCTTTGCTGAAAGAATTAGGCTGGCATATAAGTTTTACTGATGATTTTCATTATAAAGCATTAAGCACTGATAGCGTATTTGATGCCGAAGTAATTGAAACGGGCGATCATGATTTTTTCTCATTAGGGTTAAATTTGACTATTGATGGTAAAAAAATGCCAGCATTCCCTATTTTGATTAGCGCTATTGAACAATTGCCTAGATCAGCACTTTTTAACGAAGAAAGTATTGATAATGAAGAGGGAGTTAAGGATAAAGAATTACTTATTGAACCTAATTCACCTATTTATGTTGATTTAGAAAATGGCGAATTTGTTGCCTTACGCTATGAAAGTGTTCAGCCAATTTTAAAACAATTTATTGAATTGTTTATGCCTAATGCGTTAAATAAAGACGGGACTATGGAGTTGTCACGCTTTCAAAGTCATCAAACATTATCCATGCTGGATGACCAAGGCATGGTCGCAACTGGTACAACTAAATTAAGAGCACTGGCTGATAAATTAAAAAACTTTCAACAAGTTGATTCGGTTACTGTACCAGAAGGCTTAAATGCAACATTAAGAGCTTATCAGCAGCAAGGATTAAATTGGCTGCAGTTTTTGCGAGAATATCAATTAAATGGTATTTTGGCTGATGATATGGGGCTAGGTAAGACCATTCAAACTTTGGCGCATTTGCTAATTGAAAAACAGCAAGGTCGAATGACTAAACCTGTATTAATTGTGGCACCGACGAGTGTTATTTTTAACTGGGCAAATGAAATAGAAAAATTTACCCCAGAACTTTCTTATCAGATATTACATGGTACAAAACGTAAACAGCATTTTGGTTGTCTTGAAGGAGATGGTGGCATTGAACAACAGGTTGATGTAATTATCACCAGTTATGCCTTGATAACTAAAGATTTAGAACATTATTGCGAGCAACAATTTTATTACTTGATTCTTGATGAAGCACATTATATAAAAAACACTAAAACTAAATTATATCAATCGTTTATGCTGCTTAAGGCCAAGCATAAATTATGTTTAACGGGTACGCCTATGGAAAATCATTTAGGCGAATTTTGGGCACAATTTAATTTTTTACTACCTGGTTTTTTAGGCGGGCAAAAGCAATTTACTAAGTTATTTAGAACCCCAATTGAAAAGCACGGAGAGCAAGAGCGTAAACAGCTATTAAATCAACGTATTAAACCATTCATTTTACGCAGAACGAAAGACAAAATAGCGACTGAGCTACCCAAGAAAACGGAAATTATTCAAACGTTACGTATTGAGGGTAAACAAGCTGAATTGTATGAGTCTGTTCGTTTAGCAATGGATAGCCGTTTAAAAGATATTATTGCTGATAAAGGTTTAAAACGCAGTCAAATTGAAGTGCTAGACGCGTTATTAAAGTTAAGACAGGTTTGTAATCATCCTAAGTTATTATCACTTAAGGGAGCTGAAAAAGTTAATCAATCTGCTAAGCTTGATTACTTAATGGAAACACTACCTGAACAAATTGCTGAAGGTCGTAAAATACTTATATTTTCTCAGTTTACCAGTATGCTTGCGCTGATTGAAGATGAGTTAGTAAAAGCGAATATAGGTTATGTTAAATTAACAGGATCAACCAAAAATAGGCAAGAAGTTGTTGATAAATTTCAAGCAGGCGAAGTTCCAGTATTTTTAATTAGTTTACGTGCAGGCGGTGTCGGCTTAAACCTAACAGCGGCTGATACAGTGATACACTTTGATCCCTGGTGGAATCCTGCAGTAGAAAATCAAGCGACGGATAGGGCTTATCGTATTGGACAAAATAAGCCGGTTTTTGTTTACAAGTATATTATTGAAAATTCGATAGAAGAGAAGATTCAGAAAATACAACAAAATAAAGCAGAGTTAGCTAAAGCACTATTATCAGAAGAAGTAAGTGATAACAAACTAAGCTTAACTGATGATATTTTAAGTTCATTACTTGCGCCACTAAGCTAGAATAGCGATAAACTTAGTCAGTAGCCTAGCTAACTTGCTTGAAGTCGTTTTAACTAGTGGTAATACTAGTTAAAACGCTACTTATTCAATAAACTTGAAATTAGAAAGTATATTGTGCTCTTAAAGTAATAGCATTTCCTGCGTCAAATTCACTACTGTTTTTTAATTGCTTGGTTTTTATATAGTCAGCCATAAATTTCAGGTTTTTGTCCATGGTATAGTTTACGCCGACCGAATAAATTTGTGCTTTCTCTGCTTCTTCAACTAATTCCAATTGACTATATCGGCTTGTTAACTCCCAACCTGGTGTAATGACCCTGCCTAATTCACCTTTTTTGTATTCTCGGTTATCACCCGACAATTGATAGCTTACTTGTAAGTAGCCACCTTCATAATCATACTCTTGTGAATTAACATCAGTTACTCGGGCTTTCTGCCATTCTGCCGTTGTCGTAAAACCATGTTGTTGCCATAGAAATTCTATTCCTTGTAAAGAAACATCTTCAGCTAATAGATCTGTACCTTCAAATAAAGAATCAGAAAAATTGACTTCAAGCGGTTCATTAATACGATATTCACTACCATCAAGATCGCGCTCACTAAATGCGACACCGAGGTGAACCAGATTATTTTCTTGTTGCCAAGGAAGCCAAGTCAATCGGCCTGTTATCGCTGAACTACTTTGAGTTTCGTCGGGTCTAAAATAACCAAGTTGCCATGTAAA
Organism: Colwellia sp. 6_MG-2023; assembly: GCF_030547765.1. NCBI lineage: Bacteria > Pseudomonadati > Pseudomonadota > Gammaproteobacteria > Alteromonadales > Colwelliaceae > Colwellia > Colwellia sp. 6_MG-2023. The sequence continues at coordinate 38,750 of NZ_JAUOPP010000018.1, forward strand.
CGATGAGAAATCACCCGATAAATTGGCCCCGATAGAACGTCCAGGACTAAGAGCTTCGGTAACTAAGCTGCGCTCCATCATCATGGTGTTGCGTGAACTGGTTAACTTTTCTAAGCCAAAGCCTTCTTTTTGTTGTCCTAAGGTAAGATCCGCCCATTGCCAGCCACTATATTTTAGATACGCGTCTTTAATTTCTGCTGTGTCATCCGAAAATCCTAGTTGTAGTTTTGTTTTCCAATTATCATCAATTTTATTTTTAAAGCTAAGTCGAGCGCGACGAATAGCTGTTTCGCTTGTTGGCTCGCCCTCATTTTCTAAAAAGGAATCGTCAAAATCGTTATGATCAATCATAACGTAACCACTGATATCAACATCATTACTTTTTGCTTGTAATATTGGGCTAAGTACACAGCAAGATAATGTAAATGTTATTAATTTTGCAAGTAAGGGAGTCTGGTTCATAGTATTACCTCTAGCTCGTTTTAATTAGAGTTTGTGAAGCTGTATGAGTCGCATTGCTGGCTTGCGGGCTATAACTCACCGTTAATTGAGCGGTATCACGTAGAAAGTCGATATGTTCAATTTCTACAGTTTCAACTTGTAAGCCCGTTCTTACCCTTAAGTCGTTAATCAATATATTTCTATTTGCAGGCGTTATGTTTTCTATTCGTTCATAACAAATACTCTGTGTTAGATAACCTTTGCTAAATAGTTTGGAGTCCATTACAAAAGCGAGCAGACAAATCACAATGTTAAGTGTCATTAAATCCATTAAGTTCATTTGACCAACCGATGTTAATAAAGCAATCGCGGTTACTAAAAACAAGTAAGTCATTTCTTTAATAGAAATCGATTCAGTGCGGTATCTGAGCATAGTGAAAACAGCAAATAGTCCGAAAGAAAACTCCATAGACATATCAACGCCATGTAGAAGGTAAGTGATCACAAAAATACCCACACCAAATAAAACAAAGGAACTTGCTACGGTTGAGTTTTTGTTAACGCGATAATAACAGGCGTAACATAATAGAAATAATGACGCTAAGTTTATGAAAAAACGGGTGATAAAAATGATGTCTAATTCAGTCATACTAATTACTCTTTAAAAATGAAGTTTGCTCAATGCGGTTAAGTTTTTCTATATGTGACAAAATGGCTTTAAATTGATTCGATTTTATTGACGTGTTGTATAGCAATGCGCAGCCAATACAGTACTTACTAAAAGAAGTAGGAAAAATATTGTTGGTGCTCATTAGTTGATAAAAAAGTGAGCGTTTAGACTTTTTATTTTGTTTAAGCTCTGCAATAAAAAAACCAGGAAGTTTTACGTTGTTATTTCCTCTGCGGTCTTGGTACCAAAGATCAAAGTCTAGCGTTAGTCGTTCTGCCTGTGCTTCGTTAGCCAATGCAATACGCTTGTAGCCACCTTGTTGGCTGATATCTAGGGTATTAACGTTGATATGCATTTTTTTATCAATAAATTGCGCACATCGAGCATACTCATTTTCTTCACCAGCAAGCTTAATTCGACTTTTGATGGTACGTTTTTTATTGTTTTTTAGTTTTACTTCTAAAAATTCAGTATTCGTATCAACATAACGACGACGACGTACTTTATAGCGGTTTAATTTACCATTATGGTGATCGTGGTACAGTGACATATTAGGTGTGTCAAAATACTGATTGTGGTAACTAGAAACTCGATTACTGTTTATTTCAAGTACGGTATATGAGCTTTTTAACTGTATAAGTAAATCAGGTAAAAATGCTAATGGCAGAATAAATTTACTATCCACCCTATTCATTAAATTAGCCGCATCAAGGTCATTAAGGCCATGACTGTTAAATAAACTTAATGCTTCTTCTAATGATGGATGGGGCGAAATTTTTGTATCTGCTAATACGCTCGCTTCATCAATATTTATTTTGTTTTTTATATGTAAATCAGGGCTTTGAAAAAAATCATTGTTGTTACCATGATCAAAATTAGGTTGCATAATTTCCATTGGTTTCTCGCTCAAAATTAATAGTGATAGACGGGGAATACAGAGACAGAATTGAGAGTTATATGAGAGGGCTCGCTTCTGTCACTATAATTATTATTGAGTCTTAACGCGGTGGACCACCAACTGAGCTACTACAAAAACCACTACCATTATTGGTTGAAGGAAGATCACCTAGCAATTGCTTAGTCATATTCTCTACACGGTAGTCGACAAACTCGGTTAAGCCAAAAAAGTTACTCACTGTCGAATTAAGGTTTTGCTCGAATGCAGCTTCACCATAAAAAGCACTTGGATCGTTCGCTACATGTTCACGAATTAAATCTGCAATTTCTGTGACACGTGCACTGAAAGTACCACTTGATAAAGGCCCGTCAATTAATTGCCATAAATATTCATGGTAAATAGCTAAGCTGTCATCATCGGCGAATACATTAGCAATCATAGGTCTATCAGCCAGAGCACCACTGGTTGGCTCGTCGATATAAAGCTCTCTCATATCGGCATTACAGTTCATAGAAAATGTGCCAAAAGACTCATTAAAATCCCAAGGTAGGAAACTAAAGACGCCATCTTGTTCATAAATGTAGTAGTTATGCGCTAAAGTACCGTGATAACTGTCGAGGTTTGATAAGGCAACACTAACTGACATATATCTAAGTAAGCTATCAGTATCAATTACGTCAGTAGAGCCATTATCCATTTGTTCAACAAAATTGATAAAGGCACCGTTATCAGTGGTTTCTTCGTTGGTTTGTAAATTAATGTCACTGTAGCTATCAATGTCACCATTTATCCAGAGCAGATCGCTACCTGTACCGTCTGGCTTGTATAGGTCACCATTCGAGTTAGTGAAGTGATTCTCTAAAAATTCACCATCAATCGCTTCAACCATAAGGTATAAGCCAAATAGTTCACCGTTGACGTAGAAGTTAACATAAGAATTTTTTGGTGTTGCTACGCCCATTTCATCTAGCAATTCGTAGGCGATCACTTCACGCATATAAGAAGGATCGTTAAAAGAGTTTTGAAGGGTAAACTTCTTCAGACCAAAGAATTTTTGTCCGTCAACATATTCATTAATATCAAGTTTAAAGCTATATCGGTCACTGGTTGATTGTGCAACGCTGCTTAAACTGGAACCACCTTTAGTTCGAATAGCAACACTGTCTAACGTTACACCATTAAAGGTGATGCTGGTTTCATGGTATTCTTCGTCAAGCGGGTTCTCTAAAATATCTTGCCAGTTTTCGGTACTGATATTAATGTATAAATCATTAACAACACTTAAGTTAAAAGCGGTCGCTAGTTCATTTTCTCTACCAGGTGTTGGTGTTAAAAAGTCTTTATCCCAGCTGGTTTCGCTGCTATTGGAACTATCGCTTAATCCATAACTAAAGCCAGCAATAACATCACTGTCGTCCCAATCGATATAATCAACGGTTTCATCATTTAATATAAGACTTAATTCGTCTGTTTTACCTAGTTTAAAAGGAACGTAATAATCATTAGGATCTTCATCTGTTGCGTAGATAACGATATATTCATTAGGCGCTAAAACAACGTCAGGTAGTGTTACGGGATCAATGTCATCACTTTCATCAATAACTTGATAATTTGCAAGAGAAATATTGGTAGTGCCATTGTTATATAATTCAAACCAATCATTGCCGCCATCAATATCACTTGCCACTATTTCATTAATTAATAATGGGCCATGAAGTGCTGTGCTGTTATAAGCTTTAGGTGAAGGTCTCAGTGTTTGGGTTCCGTCACTGCCATCAGGAAAGCGACCATAACTATAATTAATTAATGCTTGTCCTTTACTCCATTTTAGTTGGTCAACCAGATCATCGCCTTGATATAAGCTTAATTGGTCACTTGAGCCTAGCTTTAAGTTAACGGTCTCGCTATTTTCTATCTCATCACTTGTCGCATATATTTGGTAAAACTCCCCTGGATTCAGTGTTATGCTAGGTAGAGAAAATAATTCATTATTTTCATCTGCTATGGTGTAGTCACCTAAATAAACCGCAGTATCTCCAGTAGCATAAAGCTCAAACCAGTCATAACCTCCGTCACTATCATTAGCGACAATTTCATTAATACGTAGTGGTGCATCTTCGTTAAGTATTACATCGCGAATAACTACTTCAGTGGCAGTGTATTCTATATTAGCCTCTCCAGGGGTTGGTGATAACGTTTGCTCACTCCCTGAGCCATCAATGAATAGCCCATAACTAGTGCCTTCGATTGCATCGCCTTCTTCCCAATCTAATTGATCTACTTGCACATCATCTTTAAATAAGGTGACAGCATCATCACTACCTAGTTTAAATGTTACATAATAACCATCGGTAGGTGGGGTGTCGGTTTCATCAATGGCTTGAATAACAATAAAGTCGCCTTGAGCTAATGTAATATCAGGTAATGCTTGAGCAGCGTGTTCTGTACTATCATCCACTATACTATAACTTGATAAATTTACTGGGCCTTCAAGCGCATATAGCTCAATCCAATCGTTACCATCATCTGCAGCGCTGGCGACAATTTCATTGATAATCAAGCTTGAAAACGTTGAGGGTTGTGTTATTTCAGTTGAATCATTGACGGTTGGGTCACTTTCAGTAGAACTATCTTCACTACTCGAATCACCACAGCCGAATAACAAGCTGCTACTGAGTAATAAAGTATAAGATAAGAGAGGTGAATATTTCATTTGTTAGCTTCTTAAAAAGTCATACGAGAAGGACACTTTATTAAGAGACGGTGCAAACAATGTGCAACAAATGAGGAATGTTACAATAATATGACAAAATTAAAAAAGCGTTGCCCTTATAAGAGCAACGCTTTTTTCAGAACAACACTGAATATATACCCGTTACCAATCAATATGCGTATTTCAGAGTGCTTGAGCGATATCAATTCAAGGCAGTGTTTTGTAATAATGGTCGTTCCCTTATAAAAAGCACTAACGAAGAAGTGATTTTGCTCAAGCGCTTCTTCGATGGGTCTAAAAACAATTTATGCCGCGTTATTAACTTTAGTAAGGGAATAACCATGACGTAAACTTAATGCCTTGCCTAAATTGTTTTTAGTTCCCACTGAAACCTGCATCTTGAATGGTAACGGGTATAAACAAGCTAAATATTAAAATCAGTGTAAGTTTTATGCAGTGGTATTAATAATGGATTCACCATCTTCAATATCAAATTTTTGGTAAACTTGCGTTAAGATAGATTCCTTATCTTCATCGCTTAGTTCGTTACTGCTGCTTGCTGCTAACTTTTCTTCCATTAGTTCTGCTAAGTAATCAACCATTGAAGTAATTTCTTCCGTACTTTGTTTCGGCGGTGGCGGTGGTCTGTTACCGTCTTCAGATACGTTGGCTATGTCACCAATACTTTTTGCGTCAAAACCTAAATCAGACATCGCTTTTTCCATTGCTCCACTAGGCTGAATTCCAGCTTGTGACAGGGTTTCGACAATGTTAAGGGCATCTGATTCGCTCAAATTTTCTGCATCATATTGCGATAATGTTTCGCTCAGAATGCTTTGTTGATCTTCAGTTAAACTTTGTCCTGTTCTTTGTTGTGGCATTTGCATGCTAGAGCTAATGTTATTAATCATTATGAGTTACCCTTACGATTTTGTGGTCTTGGCGGCTTATGGTTAGTAAATTCTTCATTACTTATCACGCCATTGTTGTCAGTATCTATTTCATCGAATACGGTTTGATGGTCACCATGCGGCAGTTCATGAGATGAAAACTCATCAAAATCGATATCACCATCACTATTACTATCTATGGATTCAAAAGTAGGGCGAGATGGTCTATCTCCGTCATTTTGAGTGTTTTTTGCTAATACTTGGTTTGAGGCTAAGACTAATAATGTAACGACTATTGCCTGCTTGATATATATATTCATAAAATCTCCTGTTGCTGCATGGTTAATATTGTGAATAACCATGTTCAAAATTACTATGCAAAGCTATTTTTCAAAGTAATATTAACAACAGAAATTGCAAATAATGTGCAAGAAAAGAGGAAGTTTTAGAATTGCTATCATTAATAAATAAAACAAAATAAAAAGGATATTTATTACGCAGAAGTTCCGTTAATTAAGGCACGGTATTAATACTGTAAAGCTTTATAATTTCAAGTAAGCTACAACATTAAGCGATAACCTGTACCGTAAACAGATTGAATCCAGTCTTTTCCTTCACTTATATCAGCGAGCTTTTTGCGCAATTTTTTGATGTGACTATCAATAGTGCGATTATTTACAATACGTTGATCTGAATACATGTTTTGCATTAATTGTTCACGGGTAAAAATTCTTTCAGGCTTGTTTGCTAAAGGCTTTAACAATTGAAACTCTACCGAGGTTAAGGCAACTTCTTGATTGTGGAACTCAACGGTAAAACGGTGTTCATCAAGTTTGAGTATTTCGGTATTATAGTGAATTGTTTGGGTTCTTCTTAAAACGGCTTTAACTCGAGCAACAACTTCGCGCGGGCTAAAGGGTTTGCATATATAGTCATCTGCACCTAATTCTAGCCCTAATAATCGATCTATTTCCTCAACTTTTGCGGTGACGAGTAAAATAGGAATATTAGAAAATTGACGAATTTCTTTGCATATATCTATGCCGTTTTTACCTGGTAGCATAATGTCGAGTAAAATCACGCTAGGTTGATGCTCTTTTACCCAAGTAATAACCTCATCACCATGATGAATCAAATGAGGCTCATATTCGGTCAATTTGAAATAATCAGCTAACAACTCTGCAAGTTTAATTTCATCTTCTACAATCAATATTGAATTTGACATTTTAGTACTCTCAAACAGGAATAAGTGTGAGTGAATTATGTATTATTAAACTATAGGTAACTTAATAATAATGGCTAAACCACCAAGAGGTGAGTTTTCAGCGGTAATTTCTCCTTGATGTGCCATGACAATATGCCGACATATCGACAGACCCAAACCAGAGCCGCCAGTTTTTCTATTTCGAGAATCTTCAACACGGTATAAATGCTCGAATAAATGGCTCAAATGAATATCGTCTACGCCGACACCATTATCTTCAAATTTTATCAATACGTTTGAGCTATGATTAGTATTTTCAATGCTTAAAGAGATGTTAAAGCATGTAGCGGTTGAGTATTTTATTGCATTATTAATGATATTCTCAAATGATTGACAAAGGCGAGTTTTATCGATGAAGACATTAATTTTTTCATCGATAATGTCAGTAGTAAGTTTGATACCAGCGTCATTCAAATAACTATGATATGTATCTATTACACTATGCATTAATTGTGTTAATTCTTCATTTTTCTTACGATAGCGCATTCCTCCAATGTCAGCACTGGTAAGTAAATTTAAATCGTCAATTAATCGTTGAAGGTGTTTTACTTCATCATTTGCTGAAGCAATATTTTTTTTATTTAGTGGTCTAACTCCATCTAACATAGCTTCTAATTCACCACGTAAAATAGCTACAGGAGTACGCAATTCATGAGAAATATTAGCGAGCCAACGTTTTCGGGTAATTTCATTCTCTGCCAAAGAATGTGCTAATTCATTATAGTCCCTACTTAATCTGCCAAGTTCATCTTCTCTGTTTAAGTTGATGGATTGCTGATAGTCACCTTGGGTGAGTTTATGCATACCTTGGGTAATTAATTTTAGAGGTTCAACTAAATGTCGCGTTAATGGTAGTGTTACTAAGGCAACTAGGCTCATAACAAATAATGCTATAATCCATAAGTAATATTGTTGCTGTTCAATAAAGTCGACTTCGTAACCTTGGGTAAGTTGATTACGTTTAGAAACAGCAAAATAGCCTACGATAGTATCATCAACGATTACTTCTGTTTTGCTGTATTCAATTTCCTCAATATATTTACCAACCACCAGGTTTTTATTATGATCAAGTAATGCATAAAATGCTTCATTTTCTCGGGGTGGTGGTGTTCTTCCCTCATGGAAGTCATTTCTAGGTGGCCGACCTTGTTCTTCTGCAGGACGCATTGGTGGCGGGCGACGAAAAGATAAATGTTCAGGTGAGCGACTTTTTTGTTTTGAGGTAAAGTTACTGTCAGCAAGTTGCTTGGAAACTAAGCGGATAAATTTACCATGACGTCCTTTCATGCTAAGCCAATTATTTTTTATCTGATATTCTTTAGCTAGCTCGATTACCACGGGCTCTAGCGCTTCTATTTCTTTGGTATTTACATAGTTAATCATGCCTTTACCAATGCTCCATTGCATCAGGAAGACTAATAAAGCGACGAGTAAAAAACTAAAGCTAAATAAAATCAAAAATAATTTATTTTGAATTTTCATTTGAAAATACGATCCTAGTCCAGTCGGGATAAATCAAGTGTAATATCGCAATATTCACACTTTTCAACAATGCTTAAGCATAACTAAACAATGTGCAAACTATGTGCATAAACCAGAAATAATGGAAGTAAAATAACAGAACCAATTTTTATGATTTTATTCGGCGCGTGTTACGTTATTTCTGCCATTGGATTTACCAAGATAAAGTGCTTTATCAGCACTTAACACGATTGAATCTACCGAGGTTTTTTGTGCTTGAGATACAGTGACAACACCTAATGTTAAGGTAATAAATGCGCTAGTTATTGATTTTTCGTGGACAATTTTCAGATTTTCTACTGCCGAGCATAAGCGTTCCGCAACAAGAGTTGATTCGGCTATTGAGGTATTTGGTAGAATAATGGCAAATTCTTCGCCACCATAACGGCAATTGGCGTCGGTAATACGGGCTACATTTTCAATAATGCATTGAGCTACTTGCTTAAGACACTCATCTCCTTTTTGATGTCCATAAAAATCATTAAAAAGTTTAAAGTGGTCTATATCAGCAATAATAAGCGAAAGCGGTTGTTTTTGACGGCGATGTCTACTTATCTCTTCAGTTAAGCGTTTATCAAAATATCGTCGATTATATAAACCGGTTAAGCCATCTTGATAGGTAAGTATCTCTAATTGCTTATTTACTGCTATAAGGTCTTTAGCTTGGGCATTCAATGACGCAGTTTTTTCCATGACTTGCTCCTCAAGTGCAACAACAAACTTTTTCTGTCTATCAATTTCTTTTTGTTGTAGTCGTGTTCTAAAATAAATAAAGATAAATATCGTTAGAATAGAAACTAATACGTATAGACTATAAGCCCACCACGTTTTCCAGGGAGGGGGAGATACAACGAGGTCAATGGACAATATTTTCTTGCCCCATTTACCGCTACTGTTTGTTGCTTTCACCAATAATTTATAGGTACCACCATCTAAATTGTTAAAAGAAACTATATTCCTATTGCCCATGTCAATCCAGTTTTCATCGTATCCTTCTAATTTATAGGCATACATATTTTTAGTGGGAGAAACAAAGTCTAATACCGAAAATTCAAAAGAGAAAAAATAATCAAGATAAGATAGTTGTATTTCACTGATATAAGCGTGAGGTGTATCAAGTTTGACAGGTTTCCCCATTTTATTGAAACCAGTTAATACAATATTAAATTCATGATCATTTGTTTCAATAGGTGAGGTACTAAAAAATTCAACACCTCGTTGACTACTGGTAAAGAGAGTTTCATTAGCAGCTTTTACTAGACTACCAGGGTAATAATTTAGGCCTAATAACCCACTATAGCGATCAAAGTTAGTTACCTCTTCGGTTTGCGGATTTAATTTTGAAATTCCTTTGTTAGTTGTTAGCCACAAATTGCCATTGTTATCGTCGGTAATTGCACGGATTAATGATGTAGGTAACCCATTTTTCTTGCCAAAATGTTTAAACGTTTTAGTTTTAGAAGTATATAAATTAAGCCCTTTTTGTGTGGCAATCCACAATTTCCCATCTTGTGATTGATAGATATCTTGGACGATCTTCCCTAATAAACTACCTGTTTTATTTATATCATGCTTAAATATAGTAAACTTTTGATTCTCTTCATCCCAAAGGTTTAACCCATCACCAGTACCAACCCAGATCTTTTGTTCATTGTCTTTATATATTTTTAATACTTCTGGGTGAGATAGGCCCAAAGCGTCATCTAAGTGGGTGAAACTATTAGTTGATGGATTATAGTGATAAATACCGTTTTTATATGTTCCTATCCAAATAATGCCATGACGATCAATGTTAAGTGCTCGTATCTCTCGAAACTGTTTGTAATGTGGATCTGATGGAGGATATTTTACTAATTGAACTTGTTTAGTAATGAAGTTAAATTTAGCTAAGCCATCATCCTGTCCAAGCCATATACTGTTTACTCCATCTGAAACCATAATAGGCTTATCGAATAACCTATTTCCTTCATAGCTATTCTCATTACTAAAAATATTTGGTGATAATGTTTCTAACTTTTGTGATGATACGTGCCATTTATACAAGGCAGATAATGATGATGCAATTAACACATCGCCATTAGGATCAGCAGTGATGCCATTAGGAGCTGTTAAATTATTACTATTAATAGTTTTAAATTTTCGTTTTGGTATTATTTTGTAAATACCGTGATTCTCATTAGTAACCCATAATGTTCTGGAGCTATCTTCAAAAGCTATTCTTAAACCATGACTGTATTCAAGCTCAAATTTTTCAATGTGGGAACTTGAGTGTAGTTGATGAAATAAGCCTTTACTCGTCACAAACCAAATATTACCTTTATGGTCTTCAATCATTGAATTGACTTGACCTAAATTTTGATCGATTAACGTTTCTAATGAGCTAAAAGTACTATTTACTTTATCAAATATAAAGGGCCCTTTTTGAGTGCCAACATAAATTTTATTTTTTGACGTTTTTAAAATGCTTCTAATTTCGTTTGCGCCTGTAGGCGTTAAATTTTCTGGGTCTGGGAGGAAATGGGAAAAAGTATGGTTCCGCTTATTATATAAATTTAAGCCAAAGCTCGTCGCTATCCAAAGGCTATCACTATCGTTATCTTCAATATCCCATATTCTATTATGAGATAAACTTGATTCGGTGCCTTCAACTTTTTGAACGTGCTCAAAGCTATTACCGCCAAGATATTTATTCAAGCCATGTTCATAGGAGCCTAACCAAATAGTACCTTCTTGATCGTGATACAAGCTTTGTATGCGGTTAGATGAAATAGAATCAGCACGTTTTACATCATGAATAAAATATTTAAATTCTCCGGTAGTAGGATCATACAGGTTAGCGCCACCTCCCCATGTACCGATCCATATCTTTCCTTCACGGTCTAACATCAGATTGCCAGCATAATTATGGGATAAACCAGTAGTACTAATACCGTCAGACTCAAAAAGAGTGACTTTACGGCCGTCGTAGCACATAACGCCATTTTCACCGGTACCAAACCAAAGTAACCCTTGAGTATCTTGAATAATGGAGTAGATTTCTGACGCAACAAAACCATCTTCTGCTGTTAACATTTCAACAGAGTATTCGTTAGTTAGTTGTGAAGGACGTTCATTACTGAAAGCAGGTAAAATAATGCCAGTAAGAAATATAATAAAACATGTAAATTTATTAAAAAACAATAAAATATATCCCCTAAACCTGAATGTGCTAACAATAAAGTGCGTTTAAAATATAATAATATTATCTTAGTGTATTTAACTGCGTATTTCTATCATCAATCAATATAAGGTTGCTGGTAAGTTAATATAATAATTGCTGATACTATTGTTAATGAGGAAACTTAGCTCTATTAATGTAGAGCTAAGCTTGCTTAGTAAAATAAACAGGAAATGATTAAACAGATAATTCTATACGCGGTTGTGCGTTTTCGCTACTGTCTATTTTAGGAGAACATAATAACAGCCTTGATGAAGCAATGCCGCCATGCTCTATAATATAATCTTTAAACGCGGCTTCTCGTTGCTCGGCAATTTCTTTGAGTTGATTAATATGTTTTGCATCTGTTATTTTGGTGCCAGCACTCAGATTAATATCGCCGGGGACACTAATACCACAAATATTTACTCGGGTTTTTTCTTTATCTTGCATTAAGGCGATAAAACCTTGTAAGTAGGCCTGTTGTGCTTCATTTGGTTCTATTTGTTTGGTTTGATATATTAAATCATCAAAACGTAATTTTAAGGCAAATTCACCTACGCTCATCGCAACAGAAACAACATTTGCATAAGGGACGAATGTCGTCATAACGTACTCTTTTGTAGCCATCCAAATAGCTTTTTGGGTTATTAAAGTGACGATACTACTCATACCAAAATTTGGATCTGAGGTTGAACCTGATAGCGGCACATCAAGCTCTACATCACCATGACCATCTTTAAGCATGCCAAGCGCCATATTAAAAGGTAATGCGCCTTGCTCAATCAGAGAGCCTGCTTCATCACTGCCTGCTACCGCTGTTTCTAAACTTCGTAATAGAATAAGGATCTTACCATTAAGCTCTTCCCCTGTTAGCGTCACATTAATATCAGTATTGAGTTGACCACTTTTTAGTTCCATATTTACTGCTTTTTTCATGTAGCGAGAAACTGCTGGTAATGAAAGTTCTTGTAAAGAGCCTTCTAAATGATGTTTTTGAGTTTGAGAAAAGGGCAGGGTGAACCCCTTAAAATCAAAGTGAGCATATTTATTAATGCGGCCTTTTAATTCGAATGGTGTTTGCTCTTCTTGTTTGCTAACTGCATTACTTAATGCACCTAGTGTTAGTGTGTCTATAATCACTTTACTTTGCATCATAGGTTCAACACTATTATCTAACAGTGTTAGCTGGTTATCATTTATTAATGAAAACTCGTTTAATGAAATAATAAAGGGAGCGTCTTGTGTTGGGTCTGCAACTTCAACAACGGCGACCATTTCTTCTTGCGCTTCATCTTTTTCAGATCCATCTTTTGCTATAGGTAATGACACTAAGTTAGCTAACGCACTTTCTTCATTTAAAATTAGGTTACTTTGTAAGCTATCTAAAATGATTGTATCGATAGAGAGTTGTTTGGCATTAGCAAATACATCTTTGACACTAAATTGTTTTAAAGTCACGATAGGGGGATGTACAGTATCTTCATTTTTTGACCCATAAATTTCGTCAACAATAAAATTTGCTATTTTTACTTGTGGCTCGCCGTTAGTTAAATAAAAGCTAATATCTTGTAATGCTAATTGCTTAATGTAAGCTAATTTTTGACTGGCTTTTTCATAATGCACCTCTGCATCATTCAGCGTTACTTGGCTCATACCACTTAACTCAGTAATTTCATCGCCACTGAGTGTCAGCAGTAGATCATCGATATTTGTTTCAAAGTTTTTAAGGGTAACAAATTGTTGTTGATAACCAACAATAAGGTCTGTGTTGCTAAGTTCAGCTTTATTCACATGTAATTTAACTATATCTGACGCGATAGTTAGCTTTTGCTGACTTGTAAAAGAAAGCAAACCACTTAATTCAGATAGTTCGGCGACGTAAGGTTGTACTTTTTGAATTGGGTAACCGTTGAGTGATAACTGACTATTTACTTCACCTTGTCCGTTATCAAACACTGCATCAGCTGTTAGTTCCAGTGCTGTGCCATCGACAACACTTTGCAGACTTAAGAGCGCCGTTTGAGATTTAAGATCAGCTTTTACTTGGCTAATTAATAGCTCATCGATGTTTATCTGGTGATTAATCTCGTTATTATTGAGTTCAATATTGACTGTATTTAATGATAATCGTGGCAATATTAGCTGAAATGGAAGTGGCTCTGATACAGTTTCAGGTGTTTTTTCTTCAGGTGTAGCATCACTTTCTTTATTTAAATCAATACCTGCAATGATTAGCTGAGAAGGCGTTTTTACAACGTTAAGATAAGCATCATTTAGTTCAAATTCACTAACGACAACCTCGTCGAATAATAAACGATATAAGGTTAAGCGAACGGTTAACTTATCTAAAGAAAATACTTTTTTTTCTTCATTACTAAATAATGCAAAATCTTTAATCGTTAATTGGCTTAAAAAGGGGTTGTAGTAAATGCTCGCTTCAGACGATAGTGTTAATCCCTGTTCTTGTAATACAGGTTCAATAAAGTACTTACTAACAGGAGATGAAATACCCCAAATAATCAGATAGATACTTATAAATATTGCGGGGATTATTTTTAGTAATTTATGTGAAAACAGTGATTTTTTTGGAGTAGAAGCAGGTGTGTTCATAGATAAGTAAATACGTCTTTGTTAATATATTTTTATTCAAAATAAGGAAGTTCAATAATAACAGATAAACCATTATCTGCGTTATTTTTAGCAAAAATTTCACCTTGATGTGTGATAATGGCTTGTTTCGCTATTGCTAAACCTAAGCCTGTTCCACCTGTCGCCCGATCTCTGGCAAGATTAACTCGATAAAATGGTGTGAACAGCTGCGTTAATGATTCTTCAGGTACACCATTACCCTTATCGCTAACGACTAAAATAACTTTTTGCTTGTCTATCGATAATTGAACGTTAATAGTACTTTGCTCTGGGCTATATTTCACCGCGTTGTTAAGTACGTTACTAATGGCACTTGTGAGTAAGGTTTGATCAGCTAATAACATTATTTTAGCGGGAGCATTATAGTTAATACTGATCGACTTTTTATCCGCAATAAATTGTTCATCGTTTATGATATTTTGTATTAGTGTTGAAAGGTTAACTTGTTCATACTCTGCTTTTTGCAAGGTATTCTCTAAGCGAGATAGCACTAATACATTTTCAATCATGTGATCTAATCTATCTATTTCTCGTTGACAACGTTGTAAATATTGCTCACGTGCTTGTGGCGTTGTTGATTCTTGTTGTGCTAACCCCAGAGCCATCTGAAGCCTTGTCATAGGTGATCGTAGTTCATGTGAAACATCACCTAATAAGCGTCTTTGTGAGCTTTGGTGTTGCTGTAATTGCTCTGCCATTTTATTAAAACTATTAGCTAATTGTTCTAACTCGCCGCTAAGCTGACCTACGCCTTCAACACGTGAATCAAAATCACCTTGGCCTAATCTTGTTGTCGCTTTTTTAATTAATCGAATAGGCTTACTAAATGAATGTGCTAGTAGCAAACAAAGTAAAAAGCTAATCAAGGTTGGCGTCACAATACGCAACCAGTAGGGAAGTGATTGAACAATTTGACTAATGTTTGGTTTGTGAACTTTACGCGAAATAAATAGTTGATAAGGTTGATTATTAATATTGATTAGTACGGGGCCTACTATTTCCGTATGCGAAAAAAAGCTAGTTGTGGGTTGCGTAAAAGTATTCTCGCTAAGGTAATCGGTTAATACGCGTTGAAAATTTTTCGGTAATGGGATAGCGCTAACAATCCTTGAATTACCATCGATACTTTTTAACCAAATATTAAATGGGGTTAGAGCAAGTCTTTTTTTTTGTAGCGTTAAGAATTGCTCAATATTTTCTGCTTTATTACGCTTGATACGTTTTGCCATTTTATTGAGCTGATAAAGTTCATCAGGTTTTGATTTATGACTAACTACTTCACGAATAACATCATTGGATAGCTGCTGTGAAATCCAGCGTGTGCTAATTATAGATGTAATTGCAATGAGCCAAAACCAGACAAATAGTTTAATGGTAAATGAAGATAATAAGGTTTTTATTTTAGAGGAGGCTTTGATTAGGGACATGTTAACTATCTTCACCTGTTAAGAATAAATACCCTGCACCGCGGACGGTTTTTATTTTTTCAGTGGTACAAAATGGTAGAAATTTTCTACGAATATTACCAATATGTACATCAATGCTACGATCAAATGGACTAAGCTTTCGGCTTAATACTTTTTCTGAAATAGTATCTTTAGAAATAATTTTGCCGTGATTTTCCAATAATAAGGTTAATATTTGGTATTCAGTACCTGTGAGTTCAATTGGGTTATCATGGCAAGAAGCTGCTCGGATAGCATGGTTTAGTGCTATATCATTTACGGTTAAAATAGATTTTTCTTGTTCGTGACCTGCTTCAAGGGGAGACTGGCCTTGTTGGCTCGCTAATTGAATCCGGCGTAAGATGGCATTTATACGTGCTAATAACTCTTGATGGTGAAAGGGCTTTGCTAGGTAATCATCAGCGCCTAATTCTAAGCCTCTAACTTTATCGTTATGATCGCCTTTAGCTGTTAACATTAAAACTGGCGTTTTATGCTCTTGACCCAGCGCCTTCAATACTTCAAAACCATTAAGTTTGGGCATCATTACATCAAGTAATATTAAATCGTATTGATTCGTGAATGCCTGCTCAAGTCCTGACTGACCGTCAAAGCAACAATGAACAAGGAAGTCCTGCTGAGCTAAATAATCGGCTAAAAGCTCTGCTAACTCATGATCATCATCAATTAATAATATGTGCTTTTTATTCAAGAGAATTTTTACCTTATGTTAGAAGTACAATCATTTTACCTTAATCATTATTAACTTGTACTTCATTGTGTAACCTTTACTTAATCTTTACATTGGCTTTGCGTTTCTTTGCATTGAATTACTTATACTAGCTTTCGTGAAATTTATTTAACCTTTGGAGCCAACAATGAATATTACTAAACCAATGAAAACTATTGTTTCTATTTCTGCAGTCTGTGCCGTATTAGCTTTTACCGGTATGTCTAACGCCAATGTATCATCAGAAGATAATGTGGAGACTAAATCACATAAACATTATCAAAAAAGTGAACGTCATCATAGAGGTAAAGATATGATGAAAAAAATGAGTAAATATCTTGGCCTTTCTGAAGAACAAAAAACTCAGATGAAAGCGATTAAAACTGCAGCTAAAGAGCAAGATGTTTCTTTACGAGCAGAAATAAAACAATTCAAAGAAGCTGAAAAACTATTGCTACAAGCAGAAAAATTTGATGAACAAACCTATATCGCTTTACATGACTCTTATAAAGAAACGTTTGCGCAAATGGCATTAGCCAAAGCAAAAACGAGAAATGCAATGTTTAATGTCTTAACGCCAGAGCAGCAAGTAAAGTGGGAGAGTAAGATGGAGCAAAGAAAAAGCAAGATGCAAAGAAAAGGAAAAAATAAAAAGGCAAAAAGTGAAGATGTTAGTGAAAGCTAACTATGTAAACTAAACGCAAACACCTTAGACATTTGGCTTTCTACCGGCTTCCCGTTAACTTTAGCGGGTAGAAATCGCCATTGTCTTATTGCTGAACGAATTGAATTTTTAAAATAACTGACTTTTTGTTGATTGATAAATTGAAGGTTTTTAACCTTACCATTAATGTCGATAGTAAAGTTCACTTCCACTTCAAGCTCAATACCTTTACGTTTGGCGATATTTGGATAAATAGGGTTTACAGATTTTAGTTTTTTCGCATTACGTCTAATTGGTGCAATAGTTATAACTTTATCTTCTGGTTCTATATGAGCACTAGCTGAAGTAACAGCTGTTTTACTGATAGCATGATTTAATAAGCTTGACTCTTTTGATGTCTCGTTCTTATCGGCATTAGTAGTAAACTCATTATTTAGCACCGAATTGTGCTGAGATTTTTTGCTGGCATGATTACTAATAAATGTATTCGATAAATGTGAGTCATCTCTTAATTGTATTAGCTCTTGTTGATAAGCGCTGTTAGACGTTGTTCGTTCAAATGCTTTTGTCACCATTAATGAATCATTGTTTACATTATTTTTACTTAATTGTTCAGGTTCAGTTGCAGTATTTTGCGATGAATTCTTTAGCTGAATAGGTTCATTGGAATTAGGCTGTAAATTATTTAAAGCTAATGAATTACGTTTAATAATATCCATGTCTGATTTTTTTTCTATTGGCCTATCTACAGATACTAAAGTCGTTAATATATTATTCGTTGATAGCTCTTTTTTACCTAATACCGTTTTAAAGGTGTTATCAGCAGGTTTATTAGGTGATGGTGTTGTAATACTAGGTAGATTTTCACTAAAAATAGGTGAGAGCAGTGTTACGTTATTGTTGAGCGTGTTTTGATTTTCTTCACTTTTGGTTGTTTGTTTCCACGGTGTTTCATCTGGCCAAAGGTCCAGCAGTGGCATAGTCAGTAATTGTTTGCTTGACAGCAATACTATCGAGAAAATAATGGTAGCACTAGCAAACCATTTACTGATGTTATTATTGGGAGCGCAATGATGGTCAACTAAACGAATAACACGTTGTTTTAAATCACCGCCTGACGCTGCCATGGCCATATTAGGTATCGTATTATTGTGAATTTTAGTACATAAAGAAGCGGTATCTGCTAATGTGTGTGCATAAGCTATTGCGTCACCGCAGTGTTGTACGGCAATATCATCGCTACAATATTCACGTTCGTTACGCATTTGTTTAGAAACCCATGATACCGCCGGGTGGAAAAACAATAATATCTCGACCAACGTCTGTAAAAAATTAACGAGGTAATCATGACGTCGAATATGGGCAAGTTCATGCAAAATCAACATTTCAAGTTGTGCATTATTTAAACCGCTGATCATTGAAGCAGGAATTAGTACAACAGGTTTAAGCCAGCCAATGGCCATTGGCACATCAACTTTTAATGAAATCAATAGTCGTGGCAATATGCGTAGACTGATTTGTTTTGCCAATTCATCAAAGCGCTTTTGTAACTTATCACTTGGCTCTACCGTACCTTGGAGCGGAAGTTTATTAACAGTAGATATTTCTATTAATAACTTACTTGCTAATAAGGTCACAGTTGCCAGCCATAAAATTGATAAATAAGGCAATAATATATTAAGGGTTTCTATTAACTCTTTATAATTAAATAGCGAATCAGGTTGTTCTAATTCTTGTATAAATTCATTTAACGCAAAAGAGTTTACAAAGAAGTGAGTTGACGAAACCTCTGTTTGATAAATAACAATAAAAGTTATCAGTGGTAGTAGTAAATTAATCAACATAGCAAATGCAGATAAGGCATAACGCAATTGAGGTTTACTATTATTGAAAATAAGTAATGCTGATTTTAGTACGATAGCCACTAATAACCCTTGCCACAAAAAGTGCAATAAGGTGAGTGCTAAACTAGTTAGCAATGGGCTAGTAAATACGTTATCTAACATTTTTATTGTTAAGCTATTACTGTTAAGTTTCTTTTTCTAAAGAATTTAGAAGTTGACGAATATCATTAATATCTTCTGCAGATGTTGATTCATCGATAGCGCGCATCACTAATTTAGAGGTTGAGCCGCCAAAAGCTTTGCTGATTAAGTCTTTTATTAACGATGATTGTGTATGCATTTCGCTATTTGCGGCAGCATAAACATGTGCTCTATTTGTTTCATCACGAGTTACTAATGATTTTTCATGCATTATTTGTAGTATTTTTAGTACGGTTGTATAACCAGTTTTATGTGTCTCAGTTACTTCTTCGTGAATTTGTCTGACGGTAGCAGGCCCCATTTGCCAAAGAATATTGAGTAATGATAACTCAGCTTCTGTTGGCTTCACTGCGGATTTTTCACGTGCCATGTTTCTTGCCCCAATTATTAATTTTATTTTATGCCCAGAGGGTTGGAATTTTAGTTGTAAAAGTGGTTACGAATATAATCGTAAAACTTGGTTGCTAATCCTATACTTTGTGGAATTAATGAGCAACCCTTAATTTAAGCATCACTTTTTTCGACTAAATCTGCATAATGCTCACCTAATCTTGTCACGGTTTCAGGTCTAGCATTAGCGGCAAATTCAACCATGTTGGGGGCGAAGGTACTGACAACAGTAGAGCCTAACTTGAAACGGCCCATTTCATCACCTTTTTCAAAGGTAATTGCATCAATCCCTTTTGCTGGATATTGCCATCTGAAAATATCCTTTCCTGCTGGTGGTGTAATAGTGCCTGCCCACGTTGTTTCTATGCTTGCGACAATAGTTGCGCCTACCAGTACCATAGCGAAAGAACCATGCTCGGTATCAAATACTGTTACCACACGCTCATTGCGCGCGAATAAATCAGGAACGTTATTCGCAGTTAATGGATTCACTGAAAATAACTCACCAGGTACATAAATCATTTCACGTAATGTAGCCGCCATAGGCATGTGAATTCGATGGTAGTCTTTAGGTGCTAAATAAATACAAGAGAACTTACCTTTTTGAAAAGGAGCGGCCGTTCTAGCATCACCACCTAACAATGAGGTAAGGCTGTAATTAAAGCCTTTGGCTTGAATTAATCTTCCTTCAACAATATCTCCTTGCTGAGATATTGCGCCATCAACGGGATAACATAAAGTACTTGAGTCTGAATCAATAGTACGGGCACCTTCTTCTAATTCGCGCGTGAAAAAGTCATTAAAGGTGGCAAAATCTTTTGCATTTTTTAATTTTGCTTCATTCATGTTGATCTTGTATGCCTTGATGAACATATCAATGAGTTTAGTGGTTAACCAACCCATTTTAGCAGCAGCTAATTTTCCCACTAAACGAGAAATAGCATGCTTAGGCATGGAATATTGCAAGGCAATCTTAATTTTATCGCTGAACTTAGTCGTTGAAGATTGATTCTGTGAAGACACTTTTTTTCCTTTATTTACTTAGTTTTAATTTATTTGGTAATTAATCATTAAACCGTGAAGTTAATTTGTTGTCACCTAAGCTGGCGATAATACGGGTAAAGCTAGCAAGTCGTTTAGGGTGAATTTTATCCTCGGCAGCTGAGGTCAATGCACAACCAGGATCATTTTTATGTTTGCAATCTCGGAATTTACATAGTCCTTGAAATTGCTCAAACTCTTTAAAGCCGTTAAAGACTTGATCAGGCGTTAAATGCCATAGGCCAAACTCTCTAATCCCTGGGGAGTCAATTAAGTCACCACCTTCTTCAAAATGATATAATCGAGCGACAGTTGTTGTATGTTGCCCTAACCCAGAGTTTTGTGAAACCTCTTGAGTAACTACGCCAAGCTCTGGCATTAAAGCATTCACTAATGTTGATTTTCCCACACCTGATTGACCAACAAAAATACTAATATGCTGGCTCAATTGAGTTTTTATTTCGCTAATACCTTCATTAGTTTGACTGCTACCATAAAGTATCTGATAGCCTATTTCTCTATAGATTTGTAATTGTTGTTCAATTTCATCTTGCTCGTTTTGGCTTAGCTCGCTAAGTAGATCTATTTTGTTTAAGACAATAACTGGCGTTATGCCCGTTTGCTCAGCAGCAACTAAGTAGCGATCAATAATGTCACTGTTAAATGCCGGCAATACAGAAGAAACAATTAAAATTTGGCTAATATTAGCTGCAATAGGTTTTACGCCATCATAAACATCAGGTCTGCTTAATACAGTCTCACGATCATGCACGGCTTCAATAATGCCACAAATGCTATGTTGAGTTTCTTTGCCTAAACGCCAAAGTACTTTATCGCCACAGACTAAAGTTTTGATAGAACGGCGTAAATTACATCGGTATATTGCACCATCATCACCCTCTACATCCGCATGTTGACCAAATCTACTGATCACAATACCTTGTTGAGTAGCACCTAGCTCTTCATCTTCCCACTGAACTTTACCGCCACTAGCGTTTACTTTCGTGTGCAATTTTTTGTCGTGATTAGCTTTAATGCGTCTTTGCTGACCATTAGTTAATTTTTTCTTAGCCACAAGTCTTAATCATTTTGTTTAATCCTAGTTATTTGTTCGCTATTATACTGATAATTACTAGCTATTGCTTGTGCAATTTTTAAGGGATATTTATGACGTGTAACAATACCAATTTAATTTGGCTTGATTTAGAAATGACTGGGTTAGAGCCTGAAATTGATGTAGTGCTCGAAATTGCTACTATTATTACTGATAGTCAGTTAAATATTTTAGCTGAAGGCCCCGTTTTTGCCATTCATCAATCAGATGATGTGTTAGACAATATGAGTGAATGGTGTATTGAACATCATGGTCAGTCAGGTTTAACTAAACGATGCCGTGAGAGTAAGATTAGCCTAGCTGAAGCTACCGCTCAAACTATTGCCTTTGTTCAACAATATGTGCCGAAAGGTGTTTCACCAATGTGTGGTAATAGTATTGGTCAAGATCGACGTTTTATTAATAAGTATATGATTGAATTTGAAGAATATTTTCATTATCGTAATTTGGATGTAAGTACAGTGAAAGAGCTTGCTCGTCGCTGGAAACCTGAAGTATTAGATAAAGTAGTAAAAACGGGAGCTCATTTAGCTTTAGATGACATTAGAGAGTCTATCGCCGAGTTAAAAGTCTACCAAGAGCACTTTTTCAAAATTTAACTAATCATTTATCACTCTTTGGGCGTTAACTTAATATTGAATATAAGTGCCAGTGATAATATTGTAAAAGTCAGTTTATTTAATGCGCACATCAACTTGATGTGCGCTATGCTCTCACTATATTTCGTCTGTAAATTAGTAAAAATATTCACTTAATCTTTATCAATCTATTATTATCATTGTAGTTTGGTATAAACTAACGTCATTAAGGGATGTAGAATAAAAAACCACTATGAGTAATATTGACGGCGTTGCAGAGCATATTGAAAATAACACTGAGCAGAAGCAACACCATAAGAAAATTAAATTAAAGCTTTTTTATCAAAAATTTAGGTTTAAATTTGTAGCATTATGTTTTTTAATCATCATTACGATAGGCTTAACCTCTGCCTTATTTTACCAAACTAATGTGCAGGACAATGCGACACTCAAAAATCAATTAATACCGATGAAACAAGCGTTAAAACAAATTAACGCGTTGCAAGCAGTCGAGCAATTAATTGAAGATATACTCCAACCGGATAATACTGGCAATTTGGTTAAGTTACATGATGAGTTAATTATATTAAATCGTAACTTACTGCAAGCGCATAGCGACAATAAACAAGTTTTTCAACAATGGTTAGATAAAAACTTACTTGCTGAAGATGTTGTTTCACGTGTGCAAGACAGCTATACCTATAATCAGCAGCTAAGGCAAAGCAGCATTATTCAATTGCAACTAGTGCTTTTTTCTATCCAGCAAGTTATCGATGAGCAATTTGCTAGCCAAAAAATACTAAATGAACAATTAGAAGTTGAGCAAGCAAAAAATAGAGTGACTTACAGTCGAGCTAATCTATATGTGCAACTGGCTCAAAAATCGAATGATTTACAACAATTAAAAACGTTATTAATTGATGTTTTAATGCGGTTTAAAGCATTGAATACCAATACATCGCTAACCGTTTTTGAGGAATTACGTCTTCAGATGCTGCAATTGTTTACTCAGCATCAACAAATTATAAGTGATGGGTTAATAAAGGGAATTCTTGATGTTAATCAGCAGTTTGATACGTTGGAAAAAATAGTATTAACAGAACAAAAATCAATACCTAAATGGCAAAGTTATATTCGTTTAGTTCAAGATTATCAAACTAATTTAAAAGAGCAACAAGAAGGTGTTAAGCGGCTATTATTAACCCCTTACAAGAATGATATTCAAACCGGTGACATCAGCGTTATAAAGGTTTTTTTGGCTAGTTATAATATAGAATTATCAGAAAAAAATATTGTTAATATTTTGTTGGCTAGTATTGCTCTGTCGCTACTTTGTTTTTTCTTTTTATTATGGCGATTACACAAGCAAATTAAGATTTCAGCGCAGCAAGGTGTTGAGAGCATTGTCAACACCATTAATAACGCACCAAATAAAAGTGTTGTTGCTAATTGCATTGAAACGCAAGTCATAATCGATCATTTAGAGAAAACTTCAGGTCATTTAGAAAGTCATGAAGAGCCGCAGCATAATGAAGATGAATGGCAGGTATTATTAAATAAATATCAAGCTATTGAACAAGCGTTATCACAACAAGAAAAAACTATTGAAGAGCTACATCAAAATGCAGAACAGCAAAAATTACGCTTAACCTTGCAAATATTTGATGAAATGCAACGTTATCAATTTTTAAAGAAATTAATAGTACAAGTCATACAACAACATCAAGAATATTGCCTAAATGTTAATGTATTAAATGCCACCCCATTAACTACCAATAAGGAGCATTTAATAACGCAATTAATGTGTTTATATCAGCAATTTTCAGGTTTACATCTAGCGTTAGAAATGAAATCAGATAAATCACGTTTGACATTGACCGATGTGAATTTAATTGATGAGATATATGCTGCTTTATTTAACAAGCAACAAGAACAGCATAAATATGACAACAAATTGTTCGTACGTTGTGATGAGCGCTTACTCAGTAAGGTAAAAGTTGACGATAATGTATTTCAGCATTTTATCAGTTTACTTATTGATATCGTATTAACGAACTGTAGAGCAAGCCAATTATTATTACAGGCTCAGTTACAGGATAAGGATGAAGGACAACAATTAGTAAACTTGTCGGTTATTGTCAACACAAGCCCTTTAAAAACGCTGCCTACCTTAATTATGCAGTTATTAAATTCTGAATCTGTTTCGCGCATAAACTCACCGTTAATTGATGCTTTTAATCTGCTACTTACTAAGCAGCATGGTGAAAATATTAGTGCGGAACTTGTTGATGATGGCTATCAACTCAGTTTTGATTTACCTTTAGCCGTTGCTGCGCCTGAAGATGTTAGCAAAAAAATCACCTTAAACGGCACTAACATCATGGTATTGTCAAATAATGTGGTGTTAGCTGAGTTGATTGCAACTATTGTTTTATCTGCCCATGGCAAACTTGAACGAATCACCCAGTTTGATAGTTTTAAAAGTCAGTTTATTGAAGAAAAGCTTAATCGCAAGAAATTTGATGTCGTCGTGGTCACAAGTGATATAGCAGTAACTCAGCTTGATTTCATTATTCAACAGATTAACTTATTACCTGAGTCTGTAAAACCTAAGTTGATGGTGCTTCAATCAAGTGAACTTAACTATGAGCGCTTCGGCTTTTATAATCAAGCAGAGCAAATATTTTGTAAAGATAGTTTTGTTGAAAATATCTTGATGCTGCTAAAAGGCGACCGTTTAACGAATCAATTATTTCCTTATGAGTCCTTTGTCTCTCATGAAGCATTACCGGCCGAGTTGCCGTTATTACTTGCTGTGCAATCGCCACAAGCCTATCAAAACTTACAACGATTACTACATTGGCTTGGTTTTCATGTGAAAATCGTTGCTAATGAGTATGAACAAGCAATACTTTGGAAAACAGGTGTATACAACATACTGGTTACGGAATTTCCTGAATCAGCTTTAATTGAAAGAGCAACTACAGCAAATATTAGTATTGGGGTTTTATCCTTAACTGATATGTTACCTAAGGTTGAAAATAGAGCACCTTTCGCACAATGGCTTATTAATCAATTGAATTTTACCGATGAAATTACATTGGTAGAGTTAGCTGAAGCATTGGCACCGTGGCTAAAGAAAAAAAGAGATATAAAGGGAGAGCTTGCACTAAATAAATCGAGCAATCAAGATAAATTGGCTTTGCCAGAAGAAGGTTCTGATGATGTTGTTATTACTGAAGTTACGCAATTATTAACAGATAACGCTGCTGTTTTTGACTTTGCTCGCTATTTACAACATCAAGGTACTGTTGAATTAGCATTGTTTATGCTTGACGAGTATACCCAAGATAATCACCAACAGCTTGATGCGTTAATTGAGGCGATAAAAGAAAAAGAGTTAGCGCAAGCACACGTTGCTATTGCGGCATTAGCGTTAAATGCTGCAATACTCTCAGCACCTCGGCTACAATTATTATGTACACAATGGTCAAAATTATTAAGCGGTGTCGAAATACCTAGTAGCCTAGAAAAGGTTAATGCCTTACTAAAAGAAACTCGAGTTGTATTAACTGAAATCGACGAATACGCAGAAACGCTTTAAATATTTAGCTAACAGTCATTTCATTAGGTATTGTAATCTACCTTGGACATTTTTAAACCTGTATAGTTGAACGATTATGCATCTCTAGGAAGCCCTTTTTCTACTGAACGAATTAATCTAGCATTAAGTCGTTCAATCGGGCTTTTATTCATAACGTCTTTATTTGGTTTACTTAGGTTTTGCTGTGCTATAGCCCAATGAATATGCTCAGCAACTAATTCGGAAGCAAGTGGTAACTTATCTTCCAATGCTTGAACAATTTCAGCATCCCAAGGAGCATTACCTAATGCTACGGCAATATTACGTTGCCAGCTTTGAAACCCTATTCGTCGTATCGGCGAACCTTGAAAAACATCTAAAAAGTAAGTTTCATTCCAAGAAAATAGCGTTAAAAGTGTTATTTCATCCAGTTGATTTCTCGCTTGAAAATCATCTTCTAAACTCAGTTTTGCGTATTTGTTCCAAGGACAAATAAGTTGGCAATCGTCACAACCATAAATTCGATTACCCATTAATGGTCTCAATTCTATTGGAATAGGATCAGGAGATTCAATGGTAAAATAAGAAATACAGCGTCTGGCATCAACGACATAAGGTTCTACGATAGCTTTGGTTGGGCATATTTTTATACAAGCAACACAACTGCCACAGTCATTGACCGATCTTTCTGTGTTTTTAGGTTTAATTGATGTTATTGGCAGTGGTATATCTATAAGCAGTTCACCAAGAAAAAACCACGAGCCAGCTTCTTTATTGAGTAATAAGGTATGCTTACCCACCCAACCTAAACCCGCTTTTTCAGCAAGGGGACGTTCTAATATGGGGGCTGAATCAACAAATGGACGAAAATTGAACTCTTCACAATGTTCAGCAATTTTTTTGCCTAATGACTGTAGCCGTTTTCGCATCAGTTTATGATAGTCTCGCCCCAATGCGTAGCGGCTAATATAAGCGTGATCTTTCGCTTTCAAAATACGAGCGCACTTGGCGTCAGTAGGCAAATAGTCTAATCGAACACTAATAACTCTAACCGTTCCTGGTACCAACTCTGCAGGACGTGCACGCATTAAACCATGACGCGCCATATATTCCATATTGCCGTGATAACCATTTGCTAACCACTTTTCAAGGCTTCTTTCATGTTGGGATAGGTCAATATCAGTAATACCTAATTGAGAAAAGCCTAATTCCTTACCCCAACACTGGATTTTTTCAGCCAATTGGGAATAGTTGATAGCATGAGTATCTGGGATTGTTTTTGTCATTTTTTAAATAAAATAACCAATACAAATAAAGTATGGTTTAGTATAGCTGCTAGGTGTAAATGATTGATGAGTTTACCACAACAATCTCGAGCAAAATATAAGTGTCAGAATACTTCACTTTACCGGTTAGTATTTTTGTGGTTGGTGACTTTATTCCATCGGCTAAATAACCAAATAATATTTACTTTTATAAGAGCATAAATATTTTATAGTTACCTCCGAGCCTGTCTATATTCATGGCGCATCAGATGATATTATTATCAGTTACTATGATTAATGTAATATCACCTATTCATACTATTGTAAGCTTTCTAGGCATAGAATAGCTAACCTAACGATTAATAGAAAATTTTGAGAAAAAATGAAAAAGTTAGAGTACCTTTTACCCGATGAAGCCGCGACAATTGCTATGGGCGATAGCTTAGCTAAAGTATTACAGTGGCAAAATGAACAACAACAAGCCCAACAATCACTGGTGGTTTTTTTAAATGGTGACTTGGGGGCTGGAAAAACAACACTTACACGTGGTTTTGTACGTGGAATGGGGCATAAAGGCAACGTTAAAAGCCCAACTTACACCCTAGTTGAACCGTATGAATTACCGCCGTGGCAAGTTTATCATTTTGACCTATATCGTCTAGGAGATCCTGAAGAATTAGAATATATGGGGATTCGCGATTATTTTGCTGATAATTGTTGTTGCTTTATTGAATGGCCAGAAAAAGGCGCTGGCCTCTTGGCTAATGAGGATATAATCATTAATATGGTTTATCAAAATGAGCAACGAGTGATCGATTTACAAGCTTGCTCTAAACGAGGTGAGGATGTTTTACAGCAATTGGCATTAACATATGGTTAATGTGATGATTGCTAAAGCAGTTTCTGATAGGTTTTGTGAGAATATCTTGAGCATTTATATCACTTAAGATTAGTAATTAAAAATTTTTAAGGTTGGTTATGCGTTTATTACCCTCCATAGCGTCTATTGTATTTTGGCTTTTATTAGCTGTAGTACTCTTATGTACAAATAATGCCTTAGCAAGCACTAATAGTATTGATGGTATTCGTGTTTGGCCGGCACCAGAAAATACGCGTATTGTTTTCGATCTGAAAAGTAAACCTGATTATAAATATTTTACTTTAAGTAAACCGGACCGCTTAGTTATTGATTTTAAAAACACCAAAAATAATGTTGCGCTCACAAAATTAGCTGAAAATGATCCACGAATTCAAGTATTTCGTACCAGTACTGCCAAATCAACAGGCAGTACTCGACTAGTATTAGAACTATCAAAAAAGTATCCATTAACTGTTTTTCCTTTGGCACCTGCTGGACAGTATGGTGATCGTTTAGTTATTGATTTACATGATAAAAAAAAATCAAGCCCTATTACAGAAACTAACAGTTCGAGTGGTAAGCGAGATATCGTTATTGCGATTGTTGCAGGGCATGGTGGTGAAGACCCAGGCTCTATTGGTGCTAAGGGAACATATGAAAAAAAGGTAACGCTATCTATTGCTAAAAAGTTAGCTAAGATGATTGATCAACGAGAAGGCTTTAAAGCGGCGATGATCAGAACCGGCGATTACTATGTAACACATAGTCGAAAAACAGAGCTAGCGAGAGAAAACAAAGCGGATTTACTTATTTCTATCCATGCTGATGCTTTTATATCGTCTAAACCGAGTGGTGCTTCAGTATTAGTACAATCATCTAGACGGGCTAATTCTGAATTTACTCGTTGGATTGCAAATAGGCAAGATGAGTCAGAATTACTCGGTGGAGCAGGCGATACCATTAAATTAACAAAAGATAAAAACTTAGCTTTTACGCTTGCTGATATGAAAAAAGAATACACTATGGCCAGTAGTTATGAATTTGCATTGCATGTTATTAAGGAATTAAAACAAGTAACTAAACTCCATAAAAAAGAACCTGAAGGTTTGAGTTTAGCCGTTTTGAAATCATCTGATATTCCCTCTGTTTTGATCGAGACAGGCTTTATGTCTAACCCGATAGAAGAACAAAATCTCAATAGCCGAGCTCATCAAACCAAACTTGCGAATGCTATTTTTAAAGCGGTTGATAGTTATTTTACGAGCAATGCTCCTCAAGGTACCTTAGTAGCAGCTACGACCATGCGAAAGCATAAAGTACGTAGTGGTGAGTCTTTGTCGGTACTCGCGCAACGTTATAAGATATCTGTGGCCAGAATTAAAGCGGTCAATAACTTAAAATCTAATGTGCTTCGTATTGGTCAGACTTTAAAAATTCCCCGTGCAGGTTAGCACTGTATTGTAAATTTAAAACCTAAAAAATAAGAATAATCATGACAATAGCGATACTTCCAGCACGATTAGCGAACCAAATAGCGGCCGGAGAGGTCGTAGAACGACCTGCTTCAGTTATTAAAGAGCTTGTTGAAAATAGCTTAGATGCAGGCGCAACCAATATAAATATTGAGGTTGATAAAGGTGGTGTTAAACGTATTCGTATTAGTGATAATGGTGCTGGTATTGCCAAAGACGAATTAACATTAGCATTAAGTCGTCATGCAACAAGTAAGATAAAAGATCTAAGTGATTTAGAGGCGATAAACAGTCTCGGTTTTCGTGGTGAAGCATTAGCAAGTATCAGTTCAGTGGCAAGATTAACTTTAACGTCTAAACCTAAAGCCCAAGCAACAGCATGGCAAGCGAGTGCTGAAGGTCGTGATATGGCTGTGAGTATACAACCTGCCGCACATCCCGATGGTACAACTATCGAAGTATTAGATTTATTTTTTAATACACCTGCAAGGCGTAAGTTTTTACGTACTGAAAAAACAGAATTTAATCATATTGATGAAGTGATAAGGCGCATTGCATTGGCGTGTTTTGACGTTAGTTTTTCTTTAACACATAACGGAAAAATAATTCGTCAATATCGCGCTGCAATGACTAAAGCACAAAGTGCCAAGCGTGTTGCTATGGTATGTGGTCAAAAGTTTGTTGAACATGCAGTAGAAGTTCACTGTCAGCATGATGATATGTTGTTTTCTGGCTGGTTAGCAAAACCAAGCTTTGCACGTAATCAAAATGATCTTTGTTATAGCTATGTTAATGGCCGAATGATGCGTGACAAGTTAATTAATCATGCGATTCGTCAAGCCTATGCCGACTTATTACCACCAGATACTTATCCTGCATTTGTGTTGTTTTTAACTCTTGATCACCGTGAAGTTGATGTGAATGTACATCCAGCTAAACATGAAGTGCGTTTTCATCAAAGTCGCTATGTTCATGACTTTATTTACTCTGTGTGTCATAAAGCATTAATGGAAAATAATCAGCTGTTAGATTTTCAGGAAGAGCACCTGCCAGTAGAGAATCAAGTTGAACCAATACATGAAAGTGTGCAATATGATCGTCCTGATTATATAAAACCATTAGCTCAAATGAGCCCGCAACAAATAAATGAAAAGGCATATAGTCCGCGTTCTGCGACAACCAATAATTATACTACTAGTCCAAGAATAACTAAGTCTGCGGTAGAAAATTACCAAAAACTGATGACTCCAATAGTACATAATGAAAGTGAACCTACAAACAAGGTTGCAGAGGGAGAACTTTCGAACCCGATTACTGCTTTGAAAGTCCAACACCATGTTGAAACGTTCTTTATTGCTATTGAGCAAGGGCAATATGGTATTTTCAAACAAGACAGCAGTTTGCGCTTACTTTCATTAGCCACCTTAGCGTACCAATTACACAAAAATAAAATTCTCTTACATTGGCAGTTAAGTGAAACAAAACCTAATAAAGGGTTAATTAGTCAACCTTTATTATTGCCTGTTGTGATAAAACTATCAGGGCAGCAAATGAGAGCAATACAACACTATCAGGCTGAATTGGCGTTAGCGGGCATTGTTGTGACTGTAAACGATAAGGGTAGTAAAGGGCGATTACAGATACGACAGTTTCCAGCTTTATTACGAGAACAAGATGTAAGTACAAGTTTTATCAAAATTATTGAAAAATTATTATCATTTGACCACGGTGACAAACAACCAAAAGAGCGTGATAAAAGTATCATTGCTGCGCTAGCTAGTGTGATGGTTGCTCAACACTATAGTGAAGAACAAGCCCAAGCTTTATGGCTAGAAGCAAAAAAAACACTATCAATACAAAAAATAGATGCCGTACTCTTGAAATCTGTCCCGCTAGACCTTACATCTCAAGTTAAGCAATTAATATCTATTACTGAGTTGGACGTAACACATTAGTTAAGTTACCAGTATAGTTAACATGAGATTCCAATTTAGTGTCGACAAAAAATGTAGCCAAGCAACCACCTGTTATTTGTTTAATGGGGCCAACAGCATCGGGTAAAACCGCATTAGCTATGGCTTTGTCTGATGCTTTGCCTTGCGATATTATTAGCGTTGATTCAGCCTTAATCTATCGAGATATGGATATTGGCACAGCCAAACCTAGCGCGGATGAATTATCGAAATACCCTCATCGTTTAATTAACCTTCGTGATGCAGCGCAAAGCTACTCTGCTGCTGATTTCTGTCATGATGCATTAGCTGAAATAGCGAGTATCAGAGCTAATAATCGTATTCCTTTGTTAGTTGGGGGAACTATGATGTATTTTAAGAGTCTCATTGAAGGGATTTCACCACTACCTGCGGCAAGTAGTGAAGTGCGTCAACAGATAGAAAGGGAAGCTGTAGAGCATGGGTGGGAAGCAATGCATGCGCAATTAGCGCAAGTTGATTCCGTTTCGGCACAAAGAATTCATCCAAATGATCCTCAACGATTAATTCGTGCATTAGAAGTATTTCGCTTAACAGGTAATACTTTGACACAATTGACACAAATTAAAGGTAATAAGCTCGATGGCGATATATTACAATTTGCCATCACACCGAAAGAGCGCAGTACTTTGCATGAACGAATTGAGTTGCGCTACCAACAAATGATAGAGCAAGGATTTGAAAAGGAAGTTATTGAGTTAAAAAAACGCAATGATTTACATGAAAATTTACCTTCAATCCGTTGTGTTGGTTATCGTCAAATGTGGCAATATTTGAACGGTGAATATGATCATGAAGAAATGATTTTCAAAGGTGTGTGTGCTACAAGGCAATTGGCTAAGCGCCAATTAACCTGGCTTAGAAGTTGGCCTGAATTGCAATGGTTAACAACAGATGATGAAATGAATTTGTCAAAAGTGTTAGCTGCCGTTGGTAAATGTGATTGATATAAAAAACCTAATAAACATGAAAATTTAATGACATTTTATTAGGTTAAATAAAGGTGAAAACAGTTGTTGTATCACATTATTTAGCAATAATTGGTTAGTTAAAGCTATATTTTGTCTGTTTAGCGACAGTTTTCACTACGTAAATAGTTACAATAATATTCTCAATAAAGATAAATATACTGGTAATCATTAAGCAATATTAAAATATTGATGTATAATTAACTGGTTATGTATTGGGGAATAGCAAAAATTATCATTAATCAAAAATAATTTTGGTTAATAACTTTTATTTAATAATAAGAAAAAGGAGCCATAAAATGGCAAAAGGTCAATCTTTACAAGACCCATTTTTGAATGCGTTACGTCGTGATCGTATTCCAGTTGCAATCTATTTAGTCAACGGTATTAAACTACAAGGGCAGGTAGAATCATTTGATCAATTTGTGATTCTATTAAAGAATACCGTTAGTCAAATGGTATATAAACATGCTATTTCAACCGTAGTACCAGCACGTGCAGTAAACACAGCACCGGCGGCTAATCAGTCAGAGTCAGAAGAGTAAAGTTACTTATATTTTGGTGCTAAATTTTACTCAGAACAACTTATCTTTTACGCATAGGTTGGTATTCGCGTTATTTGAATGTGACTTTTTAGAGAATTTTTTTATCCTGTCTCGACAGTCATTATTTCTAAGGTTTAATGCAGTTGTTTGACCGTTATCAAGCAGGTGAACAAGCAGTGCTTGTCCACCTCGACTTCCCAGATGAAAGTACCCGTGAAGATTTAACTGAATTTAAAATGTTAGTTTCTTCTGCAGGCGTAAGCGCGTTAACCGTTATTTCTGGTAAACGTAGTACTCCACACCCTAAATTTTTTGTTGGCTCAGGAAAAGCCGAAGAAATAGCAGAAGCTGTTCGTTTATTTGACGCTAATGTTGTGCTATTTAATCATAGTTTATCGCCTTCCCAAGAAAAAAACATTGAAGCTTTATGCCAGTGCCGTGTAGTAGATAGAACTTCACTTATTCTTGATATTTTTGCGCAGCGAGCGCGTACACACGAAGGTAAGTTACAAGTTGAATTAGCACAATTACGACATATGAGTAGTCGATTAATTCGTGGCTGGACTCACTTAGAGCGCCAAAAGGGTGGTGTAGGTTTACGTGGACCAGGCGAAACGCAATTAGAAACCGATAGACGTTTATTAAGTGAACGTATGGTGATGATTGGTAAACGTTTAGAAAAGGTTGAACGACAAAGACAACAAGGCAGACGTTCAAGAACGCGTGCTGAATTGCCAACAATATCGTTAGTTGGCTACACTAATGCAGGAAAGTCTACGCTATTTAATCTATTAACGGCATCAGATGTTTATGCCGCTGATCAACTTTTTGCAACACTTGACCCAACCTTGCGACGAATTGAGCTTGAGGGTATTGGTGGTGTAATTTTAGCTGATACCGTTGGTTTTATTCGTCATTTACCTCATGATTTAGTTGCTGCATTTAAAGCGACATTAACAGAGACCCGTGAAGCTGAGCTATTAATTCATGTGGTGGATATTTCAGATGATAGGCGAAGTGAAAATATTGAACAGGTGGAGCATGTTTTATCTGAAATTGAAGCAGATGAAGTTCCACAATTAATTATTTGTAATAAAATTGATAATTTAGATGATGTTGCTCCTAGAATAGACCGAGATTATCAAGGGCGGCCCATAAGAGTTTGGCTATCAGCTCAAGCTAATATTGGTATTGATTTATTTTTTACCGCACTGACTGAACGTCTAGGAAGTCAAATAGTTGAAACTATGTTAGTTATTCCGCCAACAGCGGGAAAACTTCGTGGAATATTATATCGATTAAACAGTATTCAAAATGAGCATTATGATGATGAAGGTAACTGTCATCTTAATTTAAAACTACCTAAACGAGAATGGAATCGACTAGTCAAACAAGAAGGCAATGACATTGAACAATATGTCCAATTAAAACCCTAATTTCAACTTCAATAGGGCATATATTGTAAATTAATGTGTTAATACTCATATTGAGTCTTATAAAAGCGATCGTTTTATCATAAACTTGAATTTATTTGATAGAATCATCAATAAATATTTTAATAATTACTAACCTAGCGGAGAAATACATGGCTTGGAATGAACCGGGGAATAATGATAAAGACCCCTGGAAAAATAAAGGTGGTAAGAACCAAGGCCCACCAGACTTAGATGAGTTACTTAATGATTTAGGTAAAAAAGTCAGTGGCATCTTTGGAGGCAAAGGTGGCGGAAATTCTTCAGGAGGGTCATCACCCTCAGGTAAAAGCATGTCTACTATTGGTATAAGTTTAGTACTTATTATTGCAATAGTTGTTTACGCATTTAGTGGTTTTTATACGATCAAAGAAGCAGAAAAAGGCATAGTACTGCGTTTTGGCCAGTATGCTGGCACAGTTGATCCAGGGATTAACTGGAAGTGGACTTTTGTTGACCGTATTATCCCTATCGATATGCAAAGTACGCGTGAAATGCAGTCATCAGGTTTTATGCTAACGCAAGATGAAAATGTTGTTCAAGTTGAAATGCAAATTCAATACCGTGTGATGGATGCACGTAATTATGTATTTAGTGTTACTAATGCTGACGATAGTTTGAATCAATCGCTTGATAGTGCGTTACGCTACGTTGTTGGCCATGCAAAAATGGATGACATTCTAACTAGTGGTCGAGAAATTATTCGCCAATCTGTGTGGAAAGAGCTTGAAGAAATTATAGAGCCTTTTAATTTAGGTTTGATTATTGTTGATGTTAACTTTAAAGATGCTCGTCCGCCTAATGAAGTGAAAGATGCATTCGATGATGCTATTGCTGCACAAGAAGATGAAGTACGTTTTTTACGTGAAGCTGAAGCTTATGCGCGTGGCATTGAACCTCGTGCTCGTGGTCGTGTGAAACGTATGGAACAAGAAGCGCTTGCCTATAAAGGACAAATTGTATTAGATGCAGAAGGTGAAGTTGCTCGTTTTGAAAAAATTCTACCTGAGTATCAAGCAGCACCAGAAGTGACTCGCCAGCGTTTATATATTGCAACGATGGAAAAAGTTTATAGTAATACCAGTAAGGTAATGGTTGATGTTGATGGTGGAAATAATATGATGTATTTACCACTTGATAAAATTATGCAGCAGCAATCTACTACTCAGCGCACAACGCCTCAACCATACTCACAGCCACAAGAGCAGCCAAGTGTGAACTCTTCACCATCAACTTCTGGTCGAAGTGATAGATTCAATAATGGGAGTAACTAGATTATGAAAAACTTTATTATTGCTATTGTCGCATTAGTATTTATCTTAGTTGTGTCTTCTATGTTTGTTATCTATGAAGGTCAACGTGGTATTGTGTTCCAGTTTTCAAAAATTAAACGTGATTCGGTATCGGACCAAATGTTGGTATTTGAACCAGGTTTACATTTTAAAATTCCATTTATTGAATCGGTACGTAAGCTAGATGCACGTATTCAGACGTTAGATGAAGCGCCAGATCGTTTCGTAACATCAGAGAAAAAAGATTTAATGGTTGACTCTTTTGTTAAGTGGCGCATTATTGATTTTTCTACTTATTACCTACGTACATCAGGTTCAGTTGAAAATGCTCGTGCCTTACTAAAGCAGAAAGTAAACAATGGTCTTCGTACTGAATTTGGTAATAGAACGATTAAAGAAATCGTGTCAGGTGATCGTGATGCAATAATGAAACAAGCATTAGAAAGTGCAGAAAGTAGCCGTGAAGATCTTGGTATTGAAGTGGTAGATGTACGTATTAAAGCTATTAATTTACCTACTGAGGTTAGCAACTCTATTTATGATCGTATGCGTGCTGAACGTACTGCTGTAGCAAAAGAACATAGATCACAAGGTCAAGAGCAGTCGGAAATAATTCGTGCCACGATTGATGCTAAAGTTACTCTTATGTTAGCTGAAGCGAAAAAGAATGCTTCAACTACACGTGGTGAGGGTGATGCAGAAGCATCTAAAATATATGCATCTGCTTATGGTAAAGATGCTGAGTTCTATCGTTTTTATCGTAGTTTAGAAGCTTATGAGAATAGCTTTAATAGCAAAAGTGATATCATGGTTGTTAAACCTGATAGTGACTTTTTCCACTATTTAAAAGACGGTTCAAACAAATAATCTGAGAGTAAAATTACTTTGAGTTTGTTTATCTATAAAGCCAGCATTTTTGCTGGCTTTTTTATATCCACAACGAAAGTATGAGCAAAGGATAGACCAAGTAAAAGTAGTTGTTAGCGAAGAATATATTAAGCCGAGCTCAGGTTACTTGATTTATTATCAAATGTATAAAATGTTGCGGGCTAAAATAGCGAGACACATTGATAAACAGCCGCAATATGATGTTAGCGTTTTTTATATTTACGATTTTTAAGCTATGTTTATCACAATAGTTCATAATATTAGTTAAAAAAGAATAAAGATAAGCCCTTAACATCAAAGGCTATTTTTATAATTATTAAATAAACAGTTATTTGTTCTTGGACTACAATTTGATTTTTGTTAGAATCCCCGCCTAATTTTCTTATGAAATAGTCAAAAATGGGCAAAAACGTAGTTGTTCTAGGTACCCAATGGGGTGACGAAGGTAAAGGTAAGATCGTTGACTTACTAACCGATAAAGCAAAATATGTTGTTCGCTATCAAGGCGGACATAATGCAGGCCATACTTTAGTGATAGACGGTGAAAAAACCGTACTTCATCTAATTCCATCAGGTGTATTACGTGATAACGTAAAATGTCTTATTGGTAACGGTGTAGTTTTATGTCCTAAAGCTTTAATGACAGAAATTACCATGTTGGAAGCTAAGGGCGTTCCAGTTCGTGAACGTTTACTTATTAGTGATGCATGTCCACTAATTCTTCCCTACCATAATGCGTTAGATGCTGCTCGTGAAGTTGCACGCGGTAATAAGCCTATTGGTACAACAGGGCGTGGTATTGGTCCAGCATACGAAGATAAAGTTGCACGACGCGGTTTACGTGTTGGTGATTTATTTTGTGCAGAGACCTTTGCTGCTAAATTAAAAGAAATTGTTGAATATCACAACTTCTCGTTGGTTAACTATTATAAAGTTGAACCAGTGAATTATGAAGAAGTACTTGCGGATGCACTTGCTGTTGCTGATACGATTAAAAAGATGACTGCTGATATTTCAGAAATCTTAGATCAAGCACGTATTGCAGGCGACTCTATTATGTTTGAAGGGGCTCAAGGAACATTACTTGATATTGATCATGGTACATATCCTTATGTAACATCTTCAAATACAACGGCTGGTGGCGTTGCTACTGGTTGTGGTTTTGGTCCACGTCACTTAGATTATATTCTTGGTATCACTAAAGCTTACACTACTCGTGTTGGTTCAGGCCCATTTCCTACAGAGTTAGATGATGAAATTGGTAATCATTTAGGTACTGTTGGCCATGAATTTGGAGCAACTACGGGCCGTGAACGCCGTTGTGGTTGGTTTGATGCTGTTGCAATGCATCGTGCAGTTCAAGTTAATAGTGTGACAGGCTTTTGTTTAACTAAACTTGATGTGCTTGACGGTTTAACAACCTTAAAAATTTGTACTGGTTATAAAACTGAATCAGGCGATATTATCACTGTGCCGCCAACGGCTGCTGAAGGTTACGATAAGATCACACCGGTATATGAAGAAATGCCAGGTTGGACTGAAAATACAGTTGGTGCAACATCAGTTGATGATTTACCAGCTAATGCCCTTGCTTATATTAAGCGCATTGAAGAAGTTACTGGTATTCCTGTTGATATTATTTCAACTGGTCCAGATCGTAACGAAACTATTATTAAAGTTAATCCGTTCGTTTAATCACGAAACTTATTACTTTAATCGCATAAACCTTAGGGTTAAAACCTGTCAGTGAAATACTGACAGGTTTTTTTTTGTCTTTTTAAATTTTTAAAAAGTGTAATGTAATTAGCTAGCTTGTTATTCCTTGCGAGCATTAGTGTTGTTTCATCG
Organism: Colwellia sp. 6_MG-2023; assembly: GCF_030547765.1. NCBI lineage: Bacteria > Pseudomonadati > Pseudomonadota > Gammaproteobacteria > Alteromonadales > Colwelliaceae > Colwellia > Colwellia sp. 6_MG-2023. Next base: position 77,185 of record NZ_JAUOPP010000018.1, read on the forward strand.
TACTTATCTACTTACTTATTTATAGCTAAAGTCAAGGCCAATGATATTGATTCGCATTTTGTTTTATGCTCTAATTGCGCTCATTTATTACAAGTATATTTAAATTTTTAGGGGATATTCATTATGCGGACCACAAAGTCATCGCTATCGCTAGCAATTACATTAGCTTTAGTATCATTAAATACAGTTGCTGAACAGCAAGGTGGTGGTGAAGAAAACGAAAGCCAAACAATTATGCCAGCAATGGAAGTTATTGATGTGGTAGGTAATGCCAATTCGGTAATATTAGATCATACCGGATCTGTTGTAGTGGTAAATCGTCAACAAATTGAGAAAATTCAACCACTATCTACTGAAGATATTTTACGTCGTATTCCGGGTATAAACACTAAAAGTGAAGAAGAAACCTCAATTGTGGCCAACTTTGGTATTCGTGGCTTATCTGCGAGTGAATCTAAATCTCTTATGTTAGAAGATGGTGTTCCTGTAGCACCTGGCTTATTTATTGGTAATGAGCGTTACTTCAATCCTCGTATTCAACGCATAGAGCAAGTTGAAGTATTGAAAGGCTCATCGTCACTTCGCTATGGTCCATCAACTATTGGTGGTGTAGTAAACTATCAAACAAAAACACCTGATGATGGTGTTATGCTGACAGGTCGAGCTGGTTCGTTTAATATGCAAGAAATCAGCTTAGAAGCTGGTGGCAAGAACGAATCAGGTGATGCTTTTGCTGGTGTTGTGGCAACACATGCTACCAGTGATGGTTTTATGGATAAAGGCTATGAAATGACTGATGTTATGGCTAAGGCTGGTGTTATTTTAGCTAATGGTCAAAAAATTGGTCTTAAAATTTCACGTTATGAAAATGATGCTGATATTTCTTATCGTGGTTTGTTAAAGGATGATTATTTAGCTGGTGCTGATTACAACCCAGGAGCAGATGATAAATTTTTAACAGATCGTACCGCGTTTGATATTAACCATGAGTTAGCTATTTCTGAGCAAGCTACTTTGAAAACGTTAGTGTATTGGAGTGAAGTAAGCCGTGATTATTGGCGTTATGATGTTGATACTGATGCTTCAAACGATGCTGGACGATGGGTTTATCAAGACACGTTAACGGGTAATAACCGTTCATTCGAACGTGTGGGTATAGAAACTCGCTTAACACTCGATCATCAGTTATTTGGTCTGACAGCAGATAGTGAGTTCGGCTTACGCTTTATGCAAGAAGAATCAAATGATACGCGAATCCGAGCTACACGCGCTGCTGATCGCACAGGTGTTAATGATCGACATAGAATTGATTCTGCAGACAGTTATGCTGCACATGCACAAACACGTATTGAAGTAAGTGAACGTTTTGCGATTACTCCAGGCTTACGAGTTGAATCATACGAGCAAAAGCGTCTGATATTAACTGAAGATAATAGCACAGCTAAAACGACCAATACTGAAGTTTTACCAGGTGTTGGGGTAACCTATAACCTAAGCGACTCAGCACAGGTTTATGGTGGCGTATATCGTGCATTTTCACCTGCTTCTAATGGTGTGGCACTTGATGGTCTTACCGATCAAGATTTAGATGGCGAACGTTCAACTAATTATGAATTAGGGCTTCGTGGTAATAAGGGCGATATCAATTATGAAGTTGCTGCCTTTGCTATGGATTTCAGTAATCAGGTAGTGACGGGTAACAGCGATCCAAACTTATCACAGTCTAACGGTGGTGAAACTGAGCATTTAGGTATGGAGTTCATGCTAGGCTATAACCTGGGTGGTGGTTTCAGTATTGATACTAACGCTACTTGGGTTCCTACTTCAGAGTTTAAAAGTGGTGAAAACCAAGGTAATCGATTACCGTATGCGCCAAAAATAGTCGCTAATCTTATATTGAACTACCAATATGAAAGCTTAAGCACAGCCTTAACTGTTCATCATCGAGGCGAACAATATGGTGATGCGAGTAATATTGAAGAGATCCCAACAGATGCGGCAGGCGGAATTTGGGGTGGTTTAATGCCATCTTATACGTTGTTAGATCTAACGGCACAATATAATTTAGCTAATAATTTACGTTTATTTGGCGCTGTAAAGAACTTGACAGATAAACGTTACATTACTGGTTTACGCCAAGGTATTTATGTTGGTCCAGAGCGCTCATTAGAAGTTGGCATAAGTTACAAGTTTTAAGTAAGTGACCTGAACTACAAAGTATTAATATTAAAATTTTTAGTGTTAGAAAATAAAGCATAGTCTGGGTAACCGGCTATGCTTTTTTTTGCCAGCATAGTTTAGGTGTTCTAATGCTCTAAATCCAGGTGGTAATCGATGTCGTTATTAAGTTACTTTAACCTGAACTCGGTTTAAGATGTTTTTAATTTATTAAACCGAGCTCAGGTTACTTTAGGTAAAGTGATTACAAATTTACATCCACCTAACGTCGAATCACTTAGCGTACAGCTTGCTTTATGCCATTCACAAATTCTTTGAACAATTGCAAGGCCTAAACCATAGCCCCCTTTTGTTTGGTTTTCACTGCGATTGCGGTGCGATTCTAATCGAAAGAAAGGTTTAAATATTTTGCTTCTATCTTCTTTAACAATTCCTGGTCCGTCATCCTCAACGATTATTTCTATGTGATGTTTGGATACTAATAAGCTTATTTCAATCGTACTTTTCGCATAACGTAGAGCGTTGGTTGATAAGTTTTGTAGTGCACGTTCAAGCAGGTGTTCATTACAATGATAATAACAGGGTTTAGGTGTTTGCCATTTTATTTGCAAATCATCAAGCCTATGCAACTTGTAGACTTGATGAGTTATTAACGCTGTTAATTCCACCGGTGACTTTTTAATATCTTGATTAATATTTTCTAAACGGGCGTAACTTAACATTTCATCAATCAGTGCTTCTATCTCACTAACATCTTGTGCCATATCTTTACGCTGCGCTTCGTTTGCCCCTTCAAGCATAGCGAGAGAGAATTTAAGTCTTGATAAGGGGGTACGTAATTCATGAGAAACTGCATTAACCAATTGCTTTTGATCCGATAATAGACGAATAATTCGATGAGCCATATCTTTAAAGGTGATGACAATTTGCTTGATTGGAGAGTGGTGATTTGTCGATACATCGACATCCAGCTTACCATTGGCAATATCTCCAGCCATATCGGTCAGTTGATTTAAGTCTCGCCATAAAGGTCTAGTCCATAAGGCAATAACACCGGCGAGTAATAAGTAAGAAATACATAAGAAAATCCACTTGAAGTGTTGATTATGAGTTTCTAGCTGGTTATTTCTAGTGAATGGTCCTAGTTGGTAAACAGTTGGGCTATCTAAAATTTTAACATAGAGAATAACGTTATCTTGTTCATCATAATTTAATACTATATTTCCTGATAATAATTTTTCTTCTTGTTCACTGAGCCAAGAAAAGTCACTCATGGGGGCTACTACTATTGGTACTTCAAGTGCTGTGCTAAGGAGTTTGATTGTTGAACCAGTTGATTGCGACTTTTCTTGATGTAATAAAGGTAAAAATTTTGCCACTTTTTCAAGGTGATGCCATTGTTGATTAGCGGGAGTTTCTGCATCAACAAAGTGCAACCAAAGTTGCTCAGATAGCCAATTAATTGATAATAAACCGATGATTATAACTAGGTATAAATTGATGAAAAGGCGATTCAAAATTATGCTACCAGCCTAGTGGTTATCATTGGGTTGTATGTTAGAAGCATGGTTTTCTTCCCAAGCACTACTACTAAACAAGTAACCTTTACCCCAAACAGTAATAATACGATATGGATTTTTAGTGCAATCACCTAGCTTTTTTCTTAAGCGCGAGACTCTAACATCAACACTTCTATCTAAACCATCATATTCTCGACCGATCATTTGCTTATGAATATACTCTCTACTTTGTGGCTCCCCCGCATTAATTGCCAATAACCAAAGTAGTTCAAATTCGTGGCTAGTCAACTCAATTGGCTCAGATGATAATGTTACTTGTCGCGATGTTTTAAATATACTCAATTGGCCAAAGGTTAAATTGTCTACTGACATTTTTTCACTGTGTTTTTTACGACGCATCAGCATGTTTATTCTGGCTAGAAGCACATGAGGTTCAACAGGTTTGATGATGTAATCGTCGGCACCTATTTCTAAACCCAGTACATGATCAAAATCGCTGTCTTTTGCAGTTAGAAATATTATTGGCTGAGCATAGCTATTACGAATTTTACGGCAAACAGAAAAACCATCTTCTTTGGGTAGCATGACATCTAAAATAATCAAATCTGGAGAGTGTTTTTGTAGAAAATTGACAACATTATCTCCTTGATGAAGCATCGATACTTGAAAACCATTTTGTTTCAAGAATTTAGCAATAAGATTAGCTAAACGTAAATCATCTTCGACAAGTAATATATGTCCCATTAGAAAAAGCTCCAATTTGCACGTAACCGACGACGATATTTATTCGGTATTGCCGTATTAATTTTTACGTTTTGGTTGGCAAATATTTGTTGATCGTTTTTTAAGGTAAATTGCATATTTTGATCAAGATAAATTTCGATATCTGTATTAATATCACGAGCATTTTGCCAACAAGTTAAACGTAAATCATTTTGAAACAGGCAAGCATCGATTAACTGCTCGCTTTGCCAGGCTACTTTTACTGTCATTTTACAGGTATCGCCAAGCTTTTTTACCATACAAACCGTAGGTTTAATGACTAATTTTGTGTCTGAATATGCGGCTACTGATTGTGACAAACTACTTAATATCAGAAAACCAAGAATATTTTTAACATTGCTAGAAGTCATAGGTGACTCCTGCAAAAATAGTATTAATATGATTATCTTTTACTAAAGGACTATCAGTCATATTACTATCTAAAAATACACGTTTAACATTAAATTTTGCGCTCCAATCTGCAGATATTTGATGTACTAGCGCTAAGCGGAAGTAAGGGTTAATACTTAATTTCCCTTGATAGGCTTGGGTTTTATTTTGTGCTTGTGCTGGTGGTACGCCATAGAAATAATCGACTAAGTTTTTACTGTTAACATTCGTACCAAAGCTATATGACATTCTTGTATTGGGTAACTGCTCAAATTTTAGCATCCGATTTAATTGAAATTGGCCATTAAACCCGTTATAGACATTATTTATATCGTGGAGAATTTGCACTTCAACATCAGTGCTTGAATCAATAAACCAATTTAACTGAATGCCACTATCTACAGCCCAGCGTTTACTTGAAACATCGTCAATAGTAATTTCTGGTATAATACTGTCATTGTCATTGTTGCCCTCAGCATTGTCTACTTCATCCTTATCAACAATATTACTTGGAGCACTACTGTCTAAAAAAATATTTTGAGGATGCCAGCGGGTAAAGTAAGCTTTTTCATGGTTTAGTTGGATAATTGTACTGACAACCAACTGTTGACCATTAAATAAGGTATAACCTAAGGTGTTATTTTCAAAAAATATTTTCTCACCATAGTAACTGATTTCAGGAATAAGGATTAAAGGAGTATTATCACCACCATTTAGAGGATTAGTATAGACACCAGCGCCTACTGAAACTGCAAAATTCCATTCTCCAACAATTGCACACTGGTCAGATTCTTGATTACAATCAGCTCGGCAATATTGGCTAAAGAGTAATAAGAGTAAAAAAAAATATTTCAAGTAATAAGCTACCTTTGGTTTAGAGTATATACACTCAAGCTAGCCTTGGTAAACATTTGAATAAATCGATCCAAATATAAGTTTAAGGGGTATAACCAGTAATAAAAGATACGTTTTTATTCATGATTTATGAAAGAGGTATCTTGAGCGACATTACTGTATAATTTACCACGGTTTGACACTATTGCTAGCTTCAATTACATCCAATTACATTTGGTTGCATTTAATAACAATATAAAAAATCCAGTAAGTATTAATTACGTTATATAATGTTCATTAGTATAAATTATATATGAATTACATGGAGAACAAAATGTTGGATAAAAAGCTAATACTTCTCGGTTATTTTTTTCTGTTAGTCGGTTGTGGTAGCGATGAAAAAACAGAAGCACCTGTTGAAGAAAATATTCAAGTAGTTCCTTCGCTTAATGATATGTCTATAGCGTTAACTCCTTTAAAAGCTGCAAATCCAACAGATTTTGAGCACCATTTAAAAAATGGGGTTTATCTTAATAGTACTCAAAAAACTGGTTTTTTAGAGCCCATTAATGCTGATACTGCCAACGCTACTGAATCGATAAGTAATGAAGGCGGTCAACAAAGTAATTATTCATTGACGATCAACCAAGAAGCTGGGGTAGCTGAAGGTGACCGCTTAAAATATGACGGCGAATATATGTATATTGCCAATGATGACTCTTATCAACAGCAAGGAGCGACTCAAGAGACATCAAAAACATCAATACGCATTGTGCAACGCAATGAAGAAGGTGGCCTTAGGGAAATGTCCAACACTGTGGTAAGCAAAGCCGCTTCATCGATTAATAGCTTATATTTGAGAGAAAATACACTGGCTGTATTGTCGAATATTTATGATTACTCTATTGCTAATAGCATGCTAACTTCAACTATTGCTATTGATCTGTTCTTTCCTACAGAACAAAATTTCAATTTGTCGTTATTAGATGTTAGCAATCAAGCAGCACCTAATATAACAACTTCTTATACTATGGATGGTTCTATCATTGATAGTCGACGTGTCGATAATGTGTTGTATATTGTGAGTAGTTTCTCACCTTATGTTTCAGGACTTCCTTATGCAACAACTGACGCTGAAAAACTGGAAAATTATCAACATGTATTTGCGTCTAATATTAGTGATTTTCTCCCACAGTTAACAGATTCAGAAGGTAATACCAGTAACTTAGTTGAACCAGAAAATTGTTATTTACCAGCAAACTCAACCGATAAAGACGGTTTTAATGGTATTGTAACCTTAACAACCGTTGATTTAACTCAACCTGATAGCATCTCTTCAGTTTGCATCAACACGCAAGTATCAGGGCTTTATGCTACGCCTACGTCTGTCTATTTATATGGCACGGATTATCAATATGAAAATAACCAAACGACAGAAACATCTATTATTCATAAATTTTCAATTGCGAAACAGGATATTGATTATGTTGCCTCTGGTACATTAGATGGTCGTTTTAATTGGGGGTTATCAAACCTTAGGTTTAGTGAAAAAGACAATAATTTAAGGGTTGTTACCACTAAAGGTAATCAAAGTGTTGGTTATGAGCATCGCCTAAATATTCTTAGTCCATCAGGCAACCAGTTAAAGCTTGTTGCGCAACTTCCGAATGACACCTACCCAAATAAGATAGGTAAAGTAAATAATGAGGGTATCGTACAAGAAGATATCAAAGCTGTTCGTTTTTTTGAAAACAAAGCCTTTGTTGTTACCTTTTTAGATACTGATCCACTATATGTACTTGATCTTAGTGACACAGAACAATTAAAGATAGCAGGTGCGCTCGAAATTCCAGGTTACTCTTCTTATTTACATCCGATCTCTGATAACTTGTTAGTGGGTATCGGGCAGAATGTTGATCCTAATAGAATGGTGTTCATTGATGCTATCGCGATTGATAGTGCAGAAAGTATCCCTATTATCGAAGGAGCTAAAATTAGTTTATTCGATGTTAGTAATATGAATAATCCTCTTGAGATTAATTCGATTGTTTATAAGGATGGTTATACGCCTGTTGAATATAATTATCATGCACTGACTTACTTAAAAATGCCAAATGGCACACATCGTTTTGGTTTACCCGTTGAAAAATGGTTGACAGAAACGGTAGTGAATCTTGAAACAGGTAATGAGATAGATATTTGGACTAGAGATAATGCGTTACAACTTATTGAGGTTACAGGTGATGATACCGATGCCTTATTAGTTGATAAGGGCAGTGTGAATGCTCTTATGGCATTAGAGCCAACATATATTTCTGGTTGGGATGACCGAGCAATATTCCATGGTGATGATATTTATTATTTGCATGGTAATAATATTTGGAAAAGTTTTTGGCAAACGCCGGAATTAACTACTGGCCCATTTTAAGCGCTAAACCTCGTTACTATGAGTTATATGAAGAGTAGCCACTATAATAATTAGTGGCTAATTTCTTTATATTCTAACCACAATAAAAATTCTTGGTATTGTGCAGTATTATTTTCTTTATGTTCTTTCCATTTTTTGAATAAAGCGAACTCAGCTTTCTTTGATAATGCCGGTGCAGTAGGGATGATATCTTCTACAGAAGTGTTGCCTTGTTGTTCAGCGTGCTTTTGAGGCTGTGCTTCAGCGGTAAGGTTATCAGTTTTTAGTATGGTAAATGCTCCTTTTTTACCGGTAAATAGTCCTGGCTCTTTTTCCATTTCATTATCAGCTAATGTAGCAGAACTTATAGTTAATAATGTAATAGCGATACCTAGCGTATGTTTCATCGTTTTTCTCCAAATAACGAGTAAAGGATAGCAGGTAAAATACCATGCTACCCTTTAATTAATAATGATTAAAACTTAACTAAACCACCTAAAACTAAAGCGTTAAAAGATTCTTGATCATCAGTATCGCCTTTTGTTGCTTGTGCCCATAATTGTACACCAGCTAAGGGTTTAAAGTTATACGCTAATGTTGTACGAGTATGGTCAGCACCAGATACGCCTGCAGCATCTTCAGAGCTGTAATTACCCATACTAATACTGACGGCATGTTTATCTTTGGTGTAGCCTAATTTCCAGTTGAGATACTCTCTTGTACTGTCATCAACCTGATCCGCTGTGCCATAAGTAGCAGTAAAGTTAACACCAGATGAATGTTTATAACCAGCAAGTATACCTCGGCCTTCTGTTGCGCCTAAGAAGCCTGCTGTAGAATTTTCATCTATATTTGCTTGTGGGTCATCATCACGATCAACATCACCGTAATCCACATTCCAAATATTTACTCGCCATCCATTAGCGACATATTTAATTGCCACCTCGTAGCCGCTCGCTTCACTCATTTGGGCGTAGAATTTAGCACCGTCTAAAAAGGTTGGTGATTCATAAATAATACGCTCATTAAAAATAGACTGAGCTTGTACAAGTGGTGTTTGACTCTCAGCCGCTGGACCGCGACGACTTGCACCAAAACGCTGACTCATCCCTAATGGATCTGACCACCAAGTACCTGATTGATCAACATCAGAAATAATCCAAGTAATCCCCGCACCTGTACCTAATTTTACTTTACCAAAATCACCGGCTATAGATAGTTCTTGGATACGTGTACGTGAATTTCCCTCAGTGTGAAGGACATTAGAAACGCCTTCATCTAAACCAACCTCTAACTGAGCACCAAACTTTACATTACCGTAATCAAATGTGCCTTTAAGGCCAAAATTTGATTCTGCAAATTCATGACGACCAAAATATACATCCTTCGAGGTATCATCTTTTAGCATATTGTAAGTAATTCGTCCGTAAACTGATACATCAGCTATAGCTGAATTTGTCACCAATAAAGAACTGCCAATTGCTAAAAAGAGTGCTGTTTTTTTCATTATCATATCCCCAATTTTTTTTATGTTTTTTATTATGTTTTTCTTATGTGAAGATAAAGTATTCAGGCAAAAATAAGACCAGTGCTAGAACCATTATCTGCATTAGGATAAAAGGAATTACACCTTTATATATTGTTGTTGTTTTAAGTGAGGGCGGCGCTACACCTTTTAGATAGAAAAGGCTAAAGCCAAATGGTGGTGTTAAAAAGGATGTCTGTAAATTCATTGAAATTAAAATGGCAAACCACACCAAATCTATTTCTAAAACCATAGCGACAGGTACCAAAATAGGTACAACTAAAAACGCTATTTCAATAAAATCGATAAAGAAACCTAAAATTAATATCGCTAACATAGACATCAATAAAAATGTCCACTTATCGCCAGGTAAGTCTAAGAAGAACTCTTCAACAATATATTCACTACCCGAGTAGCTAAATACCATAGAAAATGCAGTTGCACCAATTAGTACAGCGAAGATCATCGATGTTACTTTTACTGTTTCTTTAGATACATCGTTTAATTTCTTGAAAGAAAAACTACGATAGAAAACAGCTAAAACAACTGCGCCTAAAGCACCAATGGCAGAAGACTCTGTTGGCGTTGCAATACCTGAAAAAATAGATCCTAAAACCGTTACGATAAGTAATAATGGTGGAATAATATCTTTTGTCGCTTGCACTAAAAGTTCAGCTTTACTTTCAGTGATCTCCATAGGAGGACAATATTCAGGTTTAACTTTACCTAAAACTAAAATATAAATGGTGTAAACAACAATGAGTAACATACCTGGAAGTACAGCAGCTTTAAATAAGTCGCCAACAGGAACACCCATCACATCGCCAAGAATAATTAAAATAATTGAAGGTGGAATAATTTGACCCAAAGTACCTGAGGCGCAAATAACACCAGCCGCAGTAGGTTCATGATATTTATTCTTAAGCATTACTGGTAAAGATATAACCCCCATTGCCACAACACTCGCGCCAACAACACCGGTAGAAGCCGCTAATAAAGCACCAACAATAATCGTTGAAATAGCAACACCACCAGCAATACTACCAAACAGCTTCGCTGAAGATTCTAGTAAACGTTCAGCTAAGCCCGTTTTTTGCAAAACGATCCCCATGAAAACGAACATAGGAATTGCCATTAAGGTGGTATTCTCCATTACACTCATAATGCGGTACGGCATAAATGAAAAAAGATCTAAGCCTAAGGCAAGTACACCCACCAATACTGATACGCCAGCAAATGTAAAAGCAACTGAATAGCCAAAGAATAAAAATAGTAAAGCGACGACAAATAAAATTAAACCCGTCATTATTTCTCTCCTTTTTCTGGAACAAGAGTTGAAAGGCTTTTAATTTGAGTGAGCACTACATATAAAAGACAAACGAGTAAATAAATAGATGAAACAGGAATAACACTACGGATAATCCAGCGATGAGGTAATCCACCCGGATCTGCACTGCCTTCAGCCATAGTGTAGGCTTCTAGTGCATAGTCCCAGCTGAAATGTAAAATTAATAATGTAAATGGTAAGGCAAATAATAAAGAGCCGGCGATATTAATGATAGCTTGTGATTTTTTAGACAGTTGATCGTAAATAACATCAACTCTGACATGGCCATCTTCTTTCAATGTATAGCCAATACCGAACATAAACATAGCCGCATAAAGGTGCCATTCAAGCTCTTGCATTGCAATACTGACATCATTAAAGAAGTAACGCATTACCACATCGTAAAAGACGTTCAGAATCATCAAGATCATTAATACACTGCAGAGCGAGCCAACAGCGTTGATAAATTTTTCAAGGATATTTAATAAGGTTTTCATAATAATAACCTCCATAGTTACTTACTTAAGCAAAGTAAGTAACTATAGATTAGAGGGACGTTCTACTTAGCGCTAAAGCTGTCTAAGTAGGCACGGTCAGAGAAGTTTGTCCAAGCACGTACTTGTTCTTGGTAGCTTTTGATTGAGTCTAAAATTTCTTGAGTTTTAGGATCTTTACTTGCAAATTCAGCAAGTAATTCACTGTTAGCAACTTGGATTGCGTCCATTACTGGTTTAGGGAATGTACGCATTTTCACATTAGGGAAATCTTTTTGGATTGTTGCTAAGTTTTTACCACTTTCATGCGTTGATTGGGTATACATGTCGTATGCCGCTAACTTCATTGCTGCAACTAATATTTTTTGTAAATCTTCAGGTAATTTATCATAAGCTTTTTGGTTTACCATAAACTGAAGTTCAGTTGCAGGCTCATGCCAGCCAGTGTAATAGTATGGTGCTATTTTATGGAAGCCCATACGTAAATCTAATGAAGGTCCAACCCATTCTAACGCGTCAATGGTATTACGTTCTAATGCTGTGTATAGCTCACCTGATGGAATATTAGTAGGTTTAGCACCTAACTTAGCTAATACTTCACCAGCAAAACCTGGAATACGCATTTTCAAACCTTGAAGATCTTCAACCGTGTTGATTTCTTTGCGGAACCAACCACCCATTTGGTTACCTGTGTTACCACCAGGGAACGACATAATGCCGTATTTGTCGTAAACCGACTTCATTAGCTCCATACCGCCACCATGGTAGAACCAGGCGTATTGTTCAGCCGTTGTCATACCAAAAGGAACCGTGGTAAAAAACATAGTGTTAAAGTCTTTACCTTTCCAATAATATGATGCTGAATGACCCATTTGGTATTGGCCATTTTTAACAAAATCGAATATACCAAAAGCAGCTTTATGCTTATTAGCAGAATCGATTCGAATAGTGAAACGACCGTTAGATAATTCTTTTACTAACTTCGCCATATTTTTTGGTGCATCACCGAAGATAGGGAAATTAGGCCCCCATGTTTCAGCTAATCGCCATCTAACTTTCTCATCGCCAGCAGCATTTACCAGTCCAGAAAATGCAACTGATGCAACTAACAACGCTTTTATAATCATTGATTTTGACATTGTAATCTTCCCCATTTTGCGTTTAATACGCTTATTAAAGTTCGTATACTCTCGCAAAAATGGGGCATGTTAACTATTCGTATAAACACTTACTTACCTACCTAGTTATACGATCTATACTAGGTATTAATACGTAGGTAATAGTACGTGTTCAGTATCAGTTGATAGTAAAGTCTTCTAATATTTGTGATGATAGTTGACCGGCCGAATACAAATGGTTATTTGCATTCTTTTATAATAATCAACAAGAAGATTCCTTGATTAAATAACAAAGGTAAATTATGACACTACCACTACGACTTTTATATATTGCTATTTTTCAGGTGATTTTGACCTCAATCATTACTTATTATTTGGTTTCTAATGAGTATCGAGAGCTTTCGGTGAAAACAGTAAAAGAGCTTGAAATCTTTTTAATAAAACAAAAAGAGCAAGAGCTAAAAAATTACACTTCTATTGCGCTTACTTCTGTAGAGCATATGTACCCTATAGACAAAAATAATGACGATAAAGTAAAAGGCGTAGTGGCGGATATTGTTGAAAATATGCTCTATAACGGAGACGATGGATACTTCTTTATTTATGATACCAATGGCAATAGTGTCGTTCATCCCAAACAGCCTAATCGAGTTGGTCAAAGCTGGTGGGATTTAAGAGATGACAACGGTGAAATGATCATTCAAGTATTAATAAAAAATGCGCAAAAAGGTGGCGACTTTTATCGCTACAACTGGTCAAAACCATCGGAAGGTCAACCTTCAGAAAAAATGGGTTATTCAACCATGATAGAGCGTTGGGATTGGATGATAGGAACAGGCGTTTATTTAGATGACGTATATAAACAACTCAATGAAACTAAAAATGAAATTAGCCGACATATCAACAGAACCAAAAAAATTATTTTAGTGGTCGCACTATCCTCTATCTTCTTTATTTTTCTCTTTGGTATTGCGGTCAACCTTAGTCATAAGAAAAGGGCTGAAGAAAAAATAAATGAATTAGGCCAAAGAGTTATTGATGTTCAAGAAGAAGAAAATCGTCATATATCGAGAGAGTTACACGACGGTATTATTCAAATATTGGTTTCCATAAAATATTCTTTAGAAGCAACTCGGTTGACGCTACTTAAAAATAAACAAGAAAAACCAGAGCCGCTTACGCATGCGGAAAAAAATCTCGCTTTCGCTATTCAAGAAGTACGCAGAATTTCTCATCATATGCACCCGCAAGTACTTGACGAATTAGGCTTATCTGTTGCCATCGAGTCTATCGCGCAAGATTTTTCTAAACGGACTGGTGTAGCGATTCAAGTATTCAAACCTACATTAAGAAAATTATTACCTGACTTTATCAACACCACCCTTTTCAGAGTGGTGCAAGAAACCTTAACGAATATTCAAAAACACGCAGAGGCCAAAAGTGTTATTATAAGTTTATCAATACAGGATGACTGGCTAATATTAACAATAAAAGATGACGGTAAAGGCTTTGATATTGAAAATAATAATACTTCCTATGAAGGCATTGGCTTAAGAAATTTAGCTGAGAGAGTTCAATATCATAAAGGTGAGTTTGACATAAAATCATCGAAAAAAGGTACACTTATTACCGTCAAAATACCAATGGCTAGTTTTGTAAATCATTTCAACGCAGCAACAATAAGAACGAAAGACGATGATAGATAATAATAATAAGTCAAAAATTTCTGTCATGCTTGTTGATGATCACCCTATGGTACAAGGTGGTTTAACGGCATGTTTAGCATTTTATGATGATATTGAAATTGTGGGGGCAACAGATGACGGAGCTGAGGCTTTAAGTAAAGCAAAAGAGTTAAAGCCTGATGTTATTATCATGGATGTAAGTATGCCGAAAATGAACGGAATCGATGCGACTGAGATCATATCAGAGCAACTTCCAGAGACGCGTGTACTTATTTTTAGTATGCATGATAGACCAGAATTTGTTCGAAGTGCTATTGATGCTGGCGCTAGTGGTTATGTGCTCAAAGATACCTCGTCTGAAGAAGTTTACTTTGCGATCAAAGCGGTAGCTAAAGGTAATACTCATTTTAGTAGCTCTATCTCAAAAATGTTAATTGAAAATCCAATGCAAGCTGATAATGAAAGGTTAACCACACGTGAGCAAGTTATTCTTTCACATGTGGCGAGTGGCTTATCAAGCAAAGAAGTCGCCCGTAAGCTAGATATTAGCTTTAGAACCGTTGATGCGCATCGTCGAAATATAAAAACGAAATTAAAAGTCGAAACGCTAGCAGAATTAGTACGATACGCCGTTAACCATGGCTTGATTGAAAAAAACAAATAGCCCTAAAGTTTATTGATCTTATATTGTTAAGTGTTCTGTAAAAGGGCTATTTACAAACTTAACAGTATTTTATTGCTCATAAAAATACGTAATTATTCGAATGCTTGATTATAAAAAAGTTGTTCAGATAATGATATGTTTTCAGAGTCTATTTTTGCTTTATAGATCAATACTTCAACTCCTGATTCAATCGCTTCTTGTAGTAAGTCAGCATATTTTTGGTCAATATGTGCGGCAACTTTAAAACTTGTGATGCCTGTGTGTAATACGGTAAATAATAATACGGCTCGATGACCACTTTTTACAATACTCATTAGCTCTCTTAAATGTTTTTGTCCTCGAGCTGTAACGGCATCGGGAAAGTAGCCTTGATCGCCATCAAGTAGAGTAACACTTTTTACTTCAATATAGGTTTTCGCTTTTATAGTGCCAGTAATATTAGCGTTATTAGGATTACTTAATAAAATATCTATACGACTATTTTCTTCCCCGTATTTCACTTCTCTTTCTAATTTTGTAAAGTCTTGTAATTCTGTAATCGTACCATTGAGAATTGCTTCTTCTGCTAGTTCATTTGCTCGAATCGTATTCACACAGATAAAGTGATTTTTTTTAGTTTGTGTTAGCTCCCAACTGTGGGGATATTTACGTTTAGGATTAGTAGATGTGCTATACCAAACCGTATCTTCAGGTTCAGCACAACCAGTCATCGCACCAGTATTGGCAACATGCATTGTAATAGGTGAGTTATCTGCTAATGTCACATCAGCAAGGAAACGCTTGTAGCGCTTAATTAAGGTAGCAGGTTGTAAGGATAATTGCATAGGTAAACGTTATCTAATAAATGGAATCAACTTAGTATAAAGCTTACGATAAAAAGTGCTGTTAACAAAGGTGAAGTCTTTAGTTTATAAAACTATTTAGCCAATTTCGAGCAGGCTTTATATCACTAAAAAAATTAAATTGAATAGAACAGCTTTGATATACGCGTTGTAATTGCATTTGTAAAATATCAGCATGTGCACTATTAATAATAACAGCAGCAATTGCAATCATGCCGTTATCAACACGATATTCTGTTGTTTCAACCAATTTTTGTTCTGCTTCTGGGGTAAAAAGGCTGTTATCTTGAAAAGAAATTAAAGAAGCCCAAGGCTCATCACTCATTTTTTCGGTAATAATTTTTATATCTTGGTGATACTGTTCAGAAACAGTGTCATTAAAAGCGCCTTGTATATCAATAAGTAAAATATTACTTTGCCGCTCAATAGTATAAACTCCGTCTTCCGGTAATTGCATTATAGTGTCTACTTTACGCTAATATTATTGTGCACTATTGATAGCAACTTTATCGCTATTTGCCAAGTAAGCATATTTTATTGCTATTGCAAGTTAATAGAGAATTTAGCTTGTTCCTCTTGAATATTTTTTCTGTTACATATCAAATGATATTCTCTGGTCGATCAGCCTTGTAAATATACAGAGTGTTATTACAATAGTTATTAGTATAATTATCGTGTATTTGTTTTTTAGATTAAGAGTATCTATTTAAATCACTTTAATTATTATGCTTTTTACTAAATAATAGCTTCATTAAATGCCAACATGTAAATTTAAATAAATTAGTATCAAATAAGGAATACAAATGTCTGCTCAAAATGCAAATTTCGAAAATAAAGAAGGTCAAAAAGTTCCTTCAGTAACATTTCCAATGTTCGTTAATGGCAGTTGGAGTGAACGCGATACCCAAGAAATTTTTGCTGGAAAAACCGTTGTTGTTTTTTCATTACCTGGCGCTTTTACACCAACTTGTTCGTCAACGCATTTACCGCGTTACAATGAGCTAGCAAGTAAATTTGCGCAAAATGGCGTAGATGAAATTATTTGTGTATCAGTCAATGATACCTTTGTGATGAACGCTTGGGCTGCAGATCAAGATGCTGAAAATGTTAGTTTTATCCCCGATGGCAATGGTGACTTTACTGATGGTATGGGTCTACTTGTTGCTAAAAATGCTATTGGTTTCGGTAATCGTAGCTGGCGCTATTCTATGCTAGTTAAAGACGGTGTTATTGAAAAAATGTTTATTGAACCTGATTTACCAGGCGACCCGTTTGAAGTTTCTGATGCTGACACTATGCTTGCTTACATTAACCCTGAAGCAGTTCAAACAACGAAAGTTAGTTTGTTTACAAAACCAGGTTGTCCACACTGTGCTAGAGCTAAAACATTATTAGCTAAACAAGGTTTAGCTTTTGATGAATTAACCTTAGGCGATGAAATTAGTATTTCAGCTATGCGAGCAATCACTAATGCTGACACTGTGCCACAAGTTTTCATTGACGGAAAACATATTGGCGGTGCAGATGATTTAGAGAAGTATTTCTCTTAAGCATCCATTGTTTGCAATACTAAGCTCTATAGTTTGAGCAATAAGCGTTAAATAACTCCTAGCTTGTTATTTCTGTTTATTCAGTCAACTAAAGGCATCATATCTTTTAACTTGTTTAAAAGTGTGGTGCCTTTTTTTGATGTATTTTTGTTATAATATTAATTATTGTTAGTTAGCACGTATATTCAATCTAGTTTAAAGTTTTGACGTAAAACTCCTTGGGCAAGAGAGATAATTGCGCAGCTTTATATTTTGAAAAGACATCATTTATCTAGTGAAGGAGCACAAGAGTAAAAGATATAGCCAAAAAGACTATGAAAATACTGGAATAATTCATCAAAATAGCCAATTATATCGCTTCTTTTTATTTCAGTAGCAAAATATCATCATGACCACACCTAATCATTATATTCTTACTTGGCAATGTCCGGATAATACAGGCGTTTTAGCAAAAGTTTCACAAAGTTTATTTGAGCATGGCGCTTTTATTACTGAAACTTCGCAATATAGTGACCCTTATACAGAAACATTTTTTTCGCGTATCGCCTTCGATGATCGAAATTTAACGGTATCAGCAAATGAGTTTATAGAAGCTGTAGATGAGTTAGCTAAACCACTCAATATGGAATATAAGCTTCGTAATAAAAACGATGTACCTAACGTCGTTATTGCTGTTTCAAAGGATGATCACTGTTTAGTATCATTATTAACTAAATGGAAATCAGGTGTTTTACCCATTAATATTGTTGCCGTCATTTCTAATCACCAAGATTGCCAGCCACTTGCTAAATGGCATGGTGTTCCTTTCCATTATTTACCAATTACGAAAGAGACAAAAGTAGAGCAAGAAGCCGAAATACTCTCGTTAATGAATAAATGTGATGCGGATTTACTGGTACTTGCACGTTACATGCAAATTTTATCTGATGATTTATGTCGAGAATTAGCGGGTCGTGCTATTAATATTCATCATTCTTTTTTACCAAGCTTTAAAGGGGCTCGCCCATATCATCAAGCACATAAGCGTGGTGTAAAAGTTATTGGTGCAACAGCGCATTATGTAACAGCTAATTTAGACGAAGGACCTATTATTGCGCAAGAAGTGAAACCAATTAATCATACTTTCACTATCGAACAGATGGTTCATATGGGCCATGATTTAGAAGCAACAGCCTTAAGTCATGCGGTAAGGATCCATGCTGAGCAACGCGTCTGTTTGAATGGTGATAAAACAGTAATACTTGCCTAGCTCTAAAACTTAGCTATGGAATTTAGCTATTCGAGTCTAGATATTCAAATCGAACATAACTTAGCGTTGTAATAATTTCTATACAATCAAGCGTAGTGAATTGCTGACGTTTCATAAGTACTTAAATAGGGCTAAAATTAGCGAACTTAACTAAGGTGTGATTAAAATTAGATCATACTTTAGCTAAGTTTAAGAAGCCCTAATGATGATAAATATTGAAAAAATTCACCACGTCGCTTATCGCTGTAAAGATGCCAAAGAAACAACCGATTGGTATAAAGATAAGTTGAACATGGATTTAGTGTTAGCAATTGCTGAAGATGAAGTTCCTTCGACTAAAGCGCCTGATCCCTACATGCATATCTTTTTAGATGCTGGCAATGAAAACGTGCTCGCTTTTTTTGAAATTCCCAACTCGCCTGATATGGGACGAGATGAAAATACACCGGCTTGGGTACAACATTTAGCCTTACGTATTGAAAGTGTTGAAGCACTCATTTCAGCAAAAAAAACATTGGAAAGTAAAGGTGTCGATGTTTTAGGGCCAGTCAATCATGGGGTGTTTAAGTCAATTTATTTTTTTGATCCTAACGGGCATCGTTTAGAGTTAGCTGCTAACACAGGTACGCCAGAGCAATATAAAGAATTGAATCGTGTGGGTTATGATATGGTTGAAGAGTGGTCGAAAACCAAAAAAGCACCACGACATGCCGCTTGGTTGCATGAATAAAAGCAGTTAGAAAAGCACATTATTCAAAACCATTCATACGGTTATCCAAAACTAGAAACTATCCATTACTTTTTAACGGTTAATGGCGTAAAATAGCGCAATTAATCGTTAAAAAAGTATCATATTCATGTCTCGTACAAAAAAATCTAGAAAACCAGGTGGCGCGCCAACAGCGAAAGCCAAATTAAGTAAAGTTGAATTATCTAATATTGAAAAAAGAGTGCGTAAAAAAACAGGTAAAAAGCCGGGTAACCGTCAACAAGAAGCACAGCTAGATAATAATTTAGAGCAAAAGGCTAATCTGAATAAAGATCCTCGCATTGGCAGTAAAAAAGCTATCGATTTAGGCGCTCCTGTTAAGCCAGCTAAAAATGAGCCAGTTAAAGCTAAAGTAAAAACCAGTAAACCGAAACAAGATCCTATTGCCGCATTACGTTCTGTAAATGATGATACTGATGTGGAGCTTAGTTTAGCGCAAGAATTAGCTAATATTGAAGAAGATGAGCAGTTACAAGTTATTTTGGCTAAACAAGAAGATGGTATCGATTTAACGCACGAAGAAGTTAACTACTTTAACAACATGATGGAACGTCATGAAGAAATAAGCGCTGAATTAGATGATGAAGAAGACGAAATCATCAACACGAGCATTAGCTCTGAAGAAGATTTATGGGATAAGTTAGACAATTCCACTTTACCTGATTCAACTAAATAACATAATAGCTAAGGTTAATGAATATGAATCCCTACTGGTTTATTGCCGTTGTTGTTGCGGTAATTATCGTTTTAAGCTTAGCATTTTATGCAGGTAAATTGTTGAAACAATTGAGTGTACAAAAACGCGCCCAACAGCAAAATGAACTACTGCGTCAGCAAGCCTTAGCTAAGCATGATGATAAAATACTTGCTAGTGTGCAAATCATTGTACGTGCTATGCAAGAAGAGCAGTGTGATTTTAGTGAGGGATGTTGGCGTTTGTCAGTATTACTTGATTCTTTAAAATTGAGCAGTGAATTATCCCAACAATTTCCTGCGATATTTCAACAATATGAAGAAATAAAGCACCTTTCAATTCTTGGTGATAGAAAAAAACTCGATAAAAAACAGCGGATGAAAGAAGATTATCAACGTATGACTAGTGAAGCAAAATTACATGATGATATTGTGACAGATCTTGGCTTATTGAAACAGTATGTCACAGAAAGAATCAGTGCCTTAAAGGCTTCAAATTCAGTTACGTAACTACAGACATTAATGTGGGTTATTTAACATAAGAAGCAAGTTTAAATAACTTACACATTTCGATCATTGCTTGTGTTGAATCAATAAACTCGAAATTAATCTAAGTATAATACGCGTTATTAATCGCTTTAGCTTAGATAAATTACGGGTAACATCATGCAAGCAAGTCAATTTTTCGATCATCAATTACTCAGTAAATATAACACCAGCGGCCCTAGATATACCTCATATCCTACTGCGTTAGAGTTTAATGATGAGTTCAAGCATGATGACTTTATTCAAGCGGTAAAAGATTCATCTAACCGTGAATTATCGCTATATGTGCACATTCCTTTTTGTCATACCCTTTGTTATTACTGTGGTTGCAATAAAGTAATTACTCGCCACCGTGATAAAGCTGATATATACCTTGATTATTTAGCGCAAGAAATTGCCCTACAAGCCCCATTATTTAATGAGTATAAAGTTAAACAGCTACACTGGGGTGGTGGTACACCAAGCTTTTTAACACATAAACAAATTACAACCTTGGTGACACTATTAAAAGAAAAATTCGATTTTTCTGATGAATTAGAAATGAGTATTGAGATTGATCCTCGCGAAATTCAGATGGATTTAGCCGAACACTTATTTTCATTAGGATTCAACCGGTTAAGCTTAGGTGTACAAGATTTAGATTTAAAAGTACAAAAAGCAATAAACCGTGTGCAGTCAACCGAGTTTATTGGTGAATTTATTGGTCATGCAAAAGCGGTAGGTTTTCAGTCTGTTAATGTCGATTTAATTTATGGTTTACCGCATCAAACCTTAGAAAACTTCAAAAATACTTTAGACAAAGTGCACGAGTGGAACGTTGATCGTATTTCATTGTTCAGCTATGCCCATTTACCAAGTCGCTTTGCTGCACAGCGTAAGTTACGTGATGAATGGCTGCCTGATGTAAAACTAAAATTTGCCTTAATGAAGTTATCAATAGAAACACTTTGTAGTTATGGCTACGATTTTATTGGTATGGATCATTTCGCTAAATCGAATGATGAGCTTTCTGTTGCTCAACGTGATGGTACTTTGCATCGTAATTTTCAAGGTTATACTACCAAAGGCGGTTGTGATTTACTGGGGCTTGGCGTGTCATCGATCAGCAATATTGGACGTTCGTTTGGTCAAAATACTAAAGACTTAAAAAGCTATTATAACGCGATTGAAAGCCAACAACATGCACTTGAGCGTGGCGTTAGTTTAACTGACGATGATATTTTACGTGGTGAAGTTATTCGAGAGTTAATGTGTAACCTTTATGTTAGCAAAGTAAAGATTAGTGAAAAATATAATATCAACTTTGATGACTATTTTGCTGAAGATTTACCGTTATTAACATCATTTATTGAAGACGGTTTAGTTGAAAATAATGTGAAAGAAATTAAAGTTGAGCAAAAAGCTCGATTACTTATCCGTAATATTTGTATGAGCTTTGATGCCTATATGAAAAAGCATATTAACCAACAACGTTTTTCTCGGGTTATTTAACTTAGCCAAGTATCATGTTTTAAAGTTAACACTTGTATAAAACTGAAAGAAAAAGCCTGATAAAGAATCAGGCTTTGCAATGAGAGTGCATATATAATCAAATGCTTGGTAACTAACGTTATCTATAATTCGCTTTATTTAGTTTCTAAGTTAGTTAATCGAAGTTAGTTAAGGAAAGCAGCTTTAAAGTGTTCCTATTACGCCTTCTCGTCGCTTGTCTGCTGCACCTTTGAGTGTGCCATCAGGCTTGCGCATAATCACACTTAATCCTGAATTTTCTCCTCGTGATGAATCAACATCAAAGCCCATGTCTTTCATTGCTGAAATTAATGACTCTGGAGCAGCATCTTTTTCTAAACGAACGGTTTTGCCTCGGGCAACCATATTGGGTAAGTCAACAGCAGCTTGTGGATCTAAACCCCATTCAAACACACCTACTAAGGTTTTAACGGTATAGGCGATAATGTTGTTACCACCTGGAGAGCCTGTTGCCATTAAGAATTCACCTTCTTTATCTAACACAATTGATGGCGACATTGACGAACGAGGTCGCTTGTTTGGCGCAACCGCATTTACAATGGCATTGCCGTCTTTATCATGATGTTGAAAAGAGAAGTCAGTAAGTTGATTGTTTAAAAACATACCGCCAACCATACGCGTAGTACCAAAAATGCTTTCAACCGTTGCTGTCATCGACACAACATCACCTTTTGTATCTACAATGACAAAATGAGTTGTACCATGTACATCTTGTGTAGCATCAATACCGGCCGTTGTTTGACTAGCTGAATCGTTGTATGCCCAAGGATTGCCTACCGCATATGTCAGGGGGGTGGCTTTATCTGAAATAAGTTGAGCGCGTTTCGCTAAATATTCTTTATTTAACATGCCCGTAATAGGCATATCGACAAAGTTAGGATCGGCAATAAATTGATCTCTGTCGGCATAGGCGAGTTGTTGTGCTTGCGCCATAACAGCCCAATTTTTTGGATCATCAGGACCTGCCGCACTTGGGCGTGGACCATTTTCTAAAATGCCCATAATCATGCCAACAGCTAACCAAGATGACGGCGGCGGCGCGCCACATATTTGAGCATCTCGATAATCTTGACACAATGCAGTGCGCTTAACAGCTTTATAGGCGGCAATATCTTCAGCAGTTAAAGAACCCGCTCTAGGCTCTCGTTGAACCATAGCCGCTATTTTTTGAGCAATATCGCCATGGTAAAACTCCGTAGGGTCTTTAGAAATAATTGCTAGTGTTTTTGCGTACTCAGGATTTTTTAAGAGATAGCCAGTTGGGTGAGGAGCTCCCGCATCGTCATAAAAATATTCAAAAGCATCGGTAGGGCCTTCTTCAGGCGTACTTGGGATAAATTTGCCAAAACGCTCTAACATACCGTATAAACGTGGAGAAATTTCAAAGCCTTCAGTGGCTAGTTTACTTGCATAGCTAAATAAGCTGCCCCATTCTAATGTACCATGATCTTTATGAGCCATAGATAGCATAGCTACAACTCCTGGTGCACCGGTAGATAAACCACTGGTTTTCGCTTGAATAAATGGCATAGAATCACCATTTTCTAACATAAACATATCTGGTGTAGCGCCACTTGGTGCTGACTCACGGCCGTCATACACAGCTAATGTTTTTGTTTCATTGTCGTAATGCACCATAAATGCACCACCAGCTAAACCGGAGCTTTGAGGTTCAACAAGACTCAATACTGACTCAATAGCGATAGCTGCATCTACTGCCGAACCACCGCTTCTTAACACTTCTAGTCCAGCTGCTGTAGCATGAGGATTAGCTGTTACCACCATAGCTTGTGGCTTAGGTTGTTCTATTTTTTGCTCCGCTTTTTGTTCTGTTGGTATTTCAGCCGAACCGCACCCTAAAAGAGTGGTTGATAATACCGCTAACGCGAGCATGTGAAACTTCATAAGTTGTTCCTTATAGTTGAAACTTTACCATTAAGATCGGGTGTTTAAGACCTGATGGGCGAATAGTACATAAAAAAGGAGCAAGCCACGTTAAAAAAGTTAAAACGCACAAAAAGCCCTAAAATAATATATACCATTACTTTATTATCATATATATGTCTCTACTTACAATGAACTTATGTTAATAACGCATAATTTATCGTTTAATATCAATTACCTTATGTTAATAATCTCTAGAGATAGAATGTCAGCCTTAAATGGGGGGGACTTAGATAATGGTTGTTGTCCTTAAAGTAGGAAAACTATCCAACTAGCGTATGACTTAAAATAGAATAAAATATTAATTTAAGTCATATTAATTTAAGTTATATTATTTAAGTTATTCACGGTATCCTAAGCTGACGTCAGCTTAACTTAAGTCGCAATTTTAGTCGCAATTTTAAATTTTTCCCAAACTAAATTGATACCCAGCACTGTTAAAGATTAATTCAGTGTCTTTGCCTGTGTTAACTTCTTTGGCTAAGTCTACCCATTGGTAATAAACATTTCTATGTACCTTGGCCAACAATTCACGTCGAACAGTGACATAGAGTTCACCATTATCATTGCTTGTTATTGGATGGTTATCATCCAGTATAAATTCATTACCAACATTATTAGTTACTACCATGGTTGATTTGCTGTCATCTTGCCAGCGCCATTGCGTTAGTACAAAAGGAACATCTTCAACGGTAATTTTTATTTTTTCAACTGGCGTAACAAGGTAATAGTCGTTTTGCTCTTTTTTTAGCACAGAAGCTAATAATTTTACCAAGGCAGGACGTTTAAAAATGCTACCTGCATAAAACCAATCACCATTAGCTTTTATTTGTAGATCCATTTCACCACAATAATCAGGATTCCATAACTCAACAGGTGGAATTTTATCTCCCTGTGCTTTTATTTGTGCGGTAATTTTATCTAGTGACATAAGGTTTTCCTGCGGTTAGCCTGATATTAATCTTAGCAGTAATTTTGATAAATTGATAAAGGTGTAAGGTGATTTATCTGTTGTGTAAAATCATATCAATTCTATTGAATACTTATGCAAATTGAGGCACTATTTACCCACTTAAACAGAGCTCGCTGTGGTGCAGTTTATTTATATAAGCTACGTAGCGATAATGATCAATTGATCAAGGAACATTAATGAAACCGAACACTAAGCCGAACATTAAACCGGCCAACCCTAACTTTTCTTCAGGCCCATGTGCAAAACGTCCAGGTTATGATCTTGCTGCACTTAATACTGATAGTTTAGGTCGTTCACATCGTAGTACTATCGGTAAAGCACGTTTACAAAAAGCGATTACTGAAACCTTACGTTTATTAAACTTACCAGAAGGTTATAAAGTGGGTATTGTCCCAGGCTCAGATACAGGAGCTATGGAAATGGCCATGTGGTCATTGCTAGGTCAGCGGCCAGTAGATGTTTTTGCATGGGAGTCATTTGGCTCGGGTTGGGGCACAGATATCGCTAAACAGCTGAAATTAGACGATACTCGTATCTTTACTGGTGAATATGGCGATTTACCTGATTTTTCGCAAGCCAATCCTGACCACGATATTATTTTTACTTGGAACGGAACAACGTCAGGCGTGAAAGTTGAAAATGCCGATTGGATCAGTGAGCAACGCACGGGATTAACCATTTGCGATGCCACTAGTGCTGTATTTGCTATGGATCTTGATTGGAACAAAATAGACGTGGCAACCTTTAGCTGGCAAAAAGTGCTCGGTGGTGAGGGGGCTCATGGCATGTTAATTTTAAGTCCTCGAGCGGTAGCAAGATTAGAGTCGTATACACCAGCTTGGCCAATCCCTAAGATCTTTGCTTTAACCAAAAATAATAAATTAATTGATGGCATTTTTAAAGGCGCCACCATTAATACACCGTCCATGTTATGCGTTGAAGATTACCTTGATGCATTAAATTGGGTTGATGAAATTGGCGGTTTGTCTGCGGCGGTTGCAAAAAGTGAAGCTAACCTAAAAGTACTATCGGATTTTGTGGCGCAGAATGACTGGATAAACTTCTTAGCTAAAAGACCTGAAATTTGTTCAAATACCAGTGTATGTTTTGAATTAAAAGCGAATGCTGAGCAAGTGAAAAAAATTATTAACTTACTCGAGCATGAAGGTGTTGCTTTTGATATAGGTGCTTACCGTGATGCCCCTGCAGGTTTACGTATTTGGGCTGGTGCAACCGTTGAAAAATCTGATTTAGTTGCCTTACTACCTTGGTTAACGTGGGCGTATCAACAAGCAACAGCATAATATTATACCTGTATTTATCGTAATAAAAGCGCGAATAGGCCCTTATTTTTAGCAAGTAAGATTAATCGAAGAAAAATAATAGCAAATCTCTTCGATTAATTATTATTTTTACTTGCACAAAGCACGATAACTCATTAAAATCCGCGCATTGTTTCAAACCTAGAAACAATATTAGTAAAAATCAGTGGTGGCTATAGCTCAGTTGGTAGAGCCCCGGATTGTGATTCCGGTTGTCGAGGGTTCAAGTCCCTTTAGCCACCCC